>JBHELH010000166.1:0-4348 GCA_046263215.1 Gemmatimonadaceae bacterium
GACGGTAGCTCCGAGCTCTCCAACGAGGACCTCGCCGTCCTCATGATCGTGCTCAGCGACAACACCGCGACCAACATGCTGATCGATATGGTCGGCATGGACGCGGTGAACCGCACGATGGCGGCGCTCGGCGCGCCGCAGACGAAGCTCCGGCGGAAGATGATTCGCCCGGAAGCGTCGGCGCGCGGGGAGGAGAACGTGTCGACCGCCCGCGAGGCTGCCGATCTGATGGTGCGAGTCGCGCGCTGCGACCTGCCCGTCTCGCGCGAGTCATGCGCGCGCATCCGGCGGATCCTCGAGATCCCGAAGAATGACGCAGTCCATCGCGCAGTGCCGGCGGACGTCGCCGTCGCCTCGAAGCCCGGCGGGATCGAGGGCGTGGCCGCGATCTGGGCGATCATCGCCGTGCCGGACCGGCCGTTCGTGCTCACGGCAATGACGAACTACGGCGGCGGCGACGGCGACGAGGCGCTCACGCGCGCCGCGCGCGCCGCGTACGACTACGCGACGCGCCTCGCCCGCTCGACGCCGCACGGGGTGCGGGTGCCGCTCGGGGTGATCGAGGCGGAGCGAAGACGAGCTGGGCCATGATACGGGCCGTCCGACTCGCGATTGCTCTGGCGGTTGCTTGGGCCGCGACCCCGCAAGGCGGGAGAGCCCAGGTCGCGCGCGCGGACTCTTCGGTCGTGCTCGCGGGAGTCGTCGTCGCGAGCGACGACGGCGCCCCGCTCGGCTACAGCGTCGTCTCGATTCCGGCCCTCGGCGAGCTAGGCAGGGAGCGTTATACGACTGCTGAGGGCGCCTTCGCTTTTTTCGCTCTGCCGGCCGGCACGCATCGGTTGCGCGTCAAGCACCTGGGCTACTCGCCTCGCGACGTGGACGTGCGGCTGACACAGGGGGCGAACCGAGGTTCGCGTCGAACTCACCCGCATCGCAGTACGGCTTGCCGCGATGCGAGTAGTCGCGCGCGAGGAGTGCACGAACCCCGGACCACCCGACCCGACACTCTCCCCCGACTTCGCGACGCTGTTCGAACAGGTTCGGCAGAATGCGGAGCGGTTGCGCCTCCTGGTCGAGCGCTACCCGTACCGGTCATTCGTCGAGCGAACCTTCTTCGACCGGCTTCGGAGCGGCGAGTCTCGACTCGTCGCGAGGGACACTGTGGCCTACCAAAGCGACCATGGCTGGCGCTACAAGCCTGGGCGGATAATCTCGACGATCGTGGAGAGGCACCGTCGCGAGCAGGTGATGAACCTGCCGAGCTTCGTCGACGTCGTGGATAGCGCCTTTCTGGTCAATCATTGCTTTCGTTATGCGGGGACGGACACACTCGGCGGCCGCACGCTGCTGCGCGTGGATTTCTACGCCGCGAAGCGGCTACGTGAGCCCGATGTCGATGGGGCGGTCTATCTCGATACGGCGACTTTCCAGATCCGGGGCGCCCGCTTCGCGCTGACGCGACCGCCTCGAGGGTTACGAGGGGTCGAGGGAGTGATGGCGACTACGATCTTCGAGGAAGTCGTCCCGTCGATCCCGGTTCCGGCCCACGTAACTGGCACCAAGATCCTCCGCGCGCGGCCCGGACCACGGGCGGCCGTGTCCGCTATCGAGATGCAGACACTGCTCGAAGTCCGATTCCTCCGCGAGCTCCCAGGCAGCCCTGCCAGCTCACCCGCGCCGCCCGGAGCCTGACCCGATGCGCTTGACCGGCGTCCTCCCACACGGCATAATACCTCACATGGTGAGATAATCACCGTGTGAGGGCTTCCGTCCGAGAGGATTCCGATGGCGCGCGAACCGCTTGGTCTGCTGCAGGGCACCGTGGACGTTCTGATTCTTCGGACGCTCGCCTGGGCGCCCATGCACGGGTACGGCATCTCGCAGTGGATCGCGCAGCGCAGCGGCGGCCAGCTCGCCGTCGAGGACGCCGCGCTCTACCAGGCGCTCCACCGGCTCGAGCGCAAGGGGTTGGTCGAGTCGGAGTGGGGCGTCTCGGAGAAGAACCACCGCGCCAAGTATTACGAGCTCACCGCCGAGGGCCGGCGCCAGCTCCAGGCAGAGACCGCGGCGCTCCGGCGCTACGTAAGTGCGGTCTTCAAGGTCCTGGAGCCGGCCTAGCCGACGGCGTCCCTCCCCCGGAGCCGTCGATGCCTCGGATTCCTGGCGCCGGCCGCGTCTTCCGCTTTCCCTGGATGACGCGGCGGCAGATCGCCGAGGACGTGGACGCCGAACTGGCCGCGCACCTTGAGCTTCGCGCGCAGGAGCTGATCGATGCCGGCTTCACGTCGGCCGATGCCCGCGAGGAGGCGCGCCGCCGCTTCGGGGACCTCGATTTCACGCGGCGGTATTGCCGCGACGTGGACACCCAGCGCGAGCAGGAGAAACGGCGCATGACACTGATCGACGAGCTGCGGCAGGACCTGACGTACGCCTTCCGCTCCCTGCGCGCGGCCCCCGCGTTCACAGCGGTCGCGCTGCTCACGCTCGCCCTCGGGATCGGGGCGAACACGGCCATCTTCAGCGTCGTGCGCGGCGTGCTGCTCCGACCTCTCCCCTTCCCCGACGCGGACCGCGTCGTGCGCATCTGGCAGGCGAGCCGCGTGAACAACCTGCCTCGCGAGACAATGTCCGAGCCCGGCTTCCGCGACATGCGCGCGGCGAGTCGCAGCTTTCAATCAATGGGTGCCTACCGGTACTCCGGCCGCAGCGGCATCGACCTAACCGGCGGGTGCCCGCCGCAGGCGGGCGGGTGTGCACCCCAGCGTCTCGAGGCTGCCTTCGTCTCCGATGGCTTCTTCGAGACGTTGCGGAGGCCGGCCTTCATCGGGCGCACGCTTCGCCCGGAGGAGAACGTGCGCGGCAACGATCGCGTCGTCGTCCTCGGCCACGGCCTCTGGCAGCGGCGCTACGGCGCGGACCGCGAGATCCTCGGTCGCGCGATCACGCTGGACGGCAAGCCTCACACGGTAGTCGGGGTGATGCCGCCGGACTTCACGTACCCCGGCGACCGCGTCGACGTCTGGTTGCCGCTCTCGCGCGTCGCAGAGGAAGCGATCCCGCGCCGTCGAGACAACCGCTTCCTCGACGTCGTGGGTCGCCTCGGCTCGGGCGCCACCCCCGAGCGGGCGCATGCCGATCTGGCGGCCATCGTCGGCCGGCTCGCGGAGCAGCACCCCGAGGACAAGCTCTACCCCGATGTGACGCTTCTACCCATTCGCCAGGCGCTCACCGGAGAAGTCCGCACGCCGCTCCTCGTCCTCCTCGGCGCGGTGTCGTTCGTGGTGCTCATTGCGTGCGTCAACATCGCGAGCCTGCTGCTCGCGCGGGCAACGGTGCGCCAGCGTGAGCTGGCGGTGCGCGCGGCGCTGGGCGCCGGCCGCGGCCGAATCGCACGTCAGCTCCTCACCGAGAGCCTGACGCTGGCGCTGCTCGGCGGCACGCTGGGGTTGGGGCTAGCCTACGTCGGCGTGCGCGGCCTCCCGGCCCTCGGCGCATCCGAGCTGCCCCTCGCCTCGTCGATCCGGATCGACCCGGTGGTACTCGCCTTCACTTTCGGGATCGCCGTCGCGGCCGGACTGCTCTTTGGTCTTCTGCCCGCGATTCGCGCGGCGAGCCCTGACCTCCAGGGCACCCTTCGCGCCGGCGCGCGCGGGACCGTGGGCGGCCGAGGGCAGCGTCTGCGTGGCGCGCTCGTCGCGGCGGAGGTCGCCCTGGCCGTCGTGCTCGTCGCCGGCGCTGGGCTCGCCACGAAGAGCTTCGCCCGCCTCCTCGACATCAACCCGGGGTTCCGCCCGGAGAACGTCCTCGTCGTCACGATCAGCATCCCGAATGCGACGGAGTATGACAAATCCCCCGACTACCTGGAGACCATCTTCGAGCGCATTCGCGCCATACCGGGCGTGCGCGGGGTCGGCGCGGCCAAGGACCTGCCGCTCCGCGGCGTCGGCGAGGAGCGCCGGCTGCAGGTTCCACCGCCGGCCGACGGCTCGGCTCCGCCCGAGGCACCTCGCATCAACGCCCTCCATGTCGGCGGTGACTACTTCCGCGTGATGGGGATACCACTCCGAGAAGGCCGCACCTTCGACCGGACCGACCGGCGCGACGCGCCGTTGGTCTTCGTCGTCAACGAGGCGTTGGCGCGCCGCTACTTCGGTGGCCACGCCGTCGGCAAGAACCTCAAGTTCAGCTTCGGCGAGGTCCCGATCATCGGTGTCGTCGGCGACGTGCGCCAGCGTACGCTCACCGAGCCCGCCGAGCCGATGGCGTACGTTAATCTGCTGCAGAACATGCGATACGGCCTGTCCCTGGTCGTGCGCACCGAGGGCGACCCTCTCCGCTACACGCCGGC
>JBHELH010000167.1:0-3014 GCA_046263215.1 Gemmatimonadaceae bacterium
CCTGGTTCAGGCGGTGAGCCGGGCGTACGAGCGGTGGCTCGCCGCCGGGGTCGTGCAGGCCGGCCTGCTCGACACGATTCGCGGCGGCGTCCTGCTGCGGCGTGCGGGCCAAGAGCGGCGCGTCTCGCCCGACGATATCCAGACCTTCGGGGCGCTCCTCTCCAGAGCACGCTCGATCCACCCCGACCCCGCCAGCGCGGTCGGCGACGCTATGTATGTGCGGTTGATCACGACGTTCTTCCACCCGACCGTGGTGCCCGACCCAACGGCGACGCGGCTGCGTCTCGACGAGTTGGTGCGCACCATCTCACCGGTGAAGTACCAAATCCAGACTGGGGAAAAGATCGTCGGGGCCAACGAGGTCGTCGGGCGGGCGCAGCATGAGAAGCTCCGCGGCCTCCGTGACGCACTTGAGGCGCGCCGAGGGAGCGGGCACGGGCTCAAACGGGCGGCTGGTAGTGTGCTCTTCAACTTCCTGGTCGTGGCGCTACTCGGCCTAGCCCTCGTCCACTTCCGGCCGCACGTGTACGGGAATCTTCGCCACTTGACCGCGCTCGCCGCGATTACAGCTGTCGTCATCGCCACGGCCGCGGTCATCGCGCGCGTTGAGCCGGTGAGACCGGAGCTCGTACCGGTCGCGTTCGCGGCCGTGCTCCTTAGCCTCCTCTTCGACCAGCAGATCAGCCTCGTGGGCGCGATGGTGCTCGCCGTCCTGATTGGCGGGCAGAGCGCGTTCCGCGGCACGAACGCGCTCTTCATGAACCTGATCGGCGGCGCCGCCGCGGCGTTGGCCGTGCGACGAATCAGACGTCGCAACGACTCCTTCCGCTGGATGCTCGTCGGCGCGCTGTCCTACGCCGCTGCCGCAGTCGCCATCGGAATGACACTCGACTGGCCCGCGCGGGACGTCGTCGAGTCGGTCGCCTGGGGCGGTCTGAACGCGGCGATCTCGGTCGTGCTCGCGCTGCAGCTTCTACCGCTGGCCGAACATTTCACCGGAATCGAGACCGACCTCACGCTGCTGGAATGGTCAGACCTGAACCGGCCGCTCATGCAGCGTCTGAGCTTGGAGGCGCCCGGGACCTACGCGCACACCGTGGCCGTCGCCAACCTGGCCGAGGCCGCGTGCCGGGCGATCGGCGCCAATCCGCTCCTCGCCCGCGTCGGCTGCTACTACCACGACATCGGGAAGCTCGCGCGGCCGCAATACTTTGTCGAGAACCAGCGGAAGGGGCTGAACCCGCATGACAAGCTGCGTCCCGATGCTAGCGCCTCGATCATCCGGAACCACGTTCGCGACGGCCTCGAGCTAGCGCACCAGCACGGGCTGCCGCGCCGGTTGCGGGCGTTCATAACCGAGCACCACGGCACCGGGTCAATCTCCTACTTCCTCGAGCGGGCGAGGGAACGTGGGGGCCCCGACGTCACGGACCCGAACGAGTACGCGTACCCCGGTCCTTTGCCGCAAAGCGCCGAGACCGCCGTCGTGATGTTGGCGGACGGAGTTGAGGCGGCCGTTCGCGTGTTGAGCGAGCCCGCGCCGAATCGCATCCGCGAGGTGATCGACCACATCGTCCGCCAGCGCACGGAGCAGGGGCAGCTTCGCGACGCGCCGCTCACGTTGCGTCAAATCGACATCGTGAAGGAGGAGTTCGCGCGCGTTCTGGCGGGGATGTACCACGCGCGGGTGGATTACCCCGCGGCGAGCGGCGGAGTAACCTCGGAGTTTGCCGCCGTATGACGCTCGCCGTGGACGTGGCGCTGGATGGGGTGCGGGCGCCTCTTTCCCGCGCGCGCGTTGCGGAGCTTGCGCGCCGCGTGCTGCACGCCGAGGGCGTGCGGGACGCCCTGGTCTCGATCGCGCTCGTGAGTAACCCCCGCATGGCGGCCCTCAACAGGAACCACCTCGCGCGCTCCGGTCCGACGGACGTGATCGCGTTCGGCTTCGCGCGCGTCGGTCGTCGCGGGCCGGTCGTCGGCGACATTTACATCGCGCCGGACGTCGCGCGCGCGTCGGCGCGCGAGAACGGGGTGCCCGTCCGCGAGGAGCTCGCCCGGCTCGTCGTCCACGGAACGCTGCATGTGCTCGGTTACGAGCACCCCGACGACGACTCGCGGACGCGCTCGGCCATGTGGCGCCGGCAGGAGCGACTCGTCGCGCGACTGCTGCGAGCGGATCGCCGGTGAGCCTCGTACCGTGGCTCGTCGCGGCCGCCGCGACGACGTCGGCGGCCGCATTCGCGGCCGCCGACGGGGCGGTGCTCGCCATCGAGCCGGAGGCCGGGTCGGGAGCCCCGCGGGGCGTTCCGTCGATTCGAGACCGCGAGCGGGCGCACCGCGCGCTCGCATTCGCGCGGATCCTCGCCTATCTCGCCGCGGGAGCGGCCATCGCCGACGGCCTCCCGCTGACGCTCGACTCGCGCGGTACCCGGGTCGCCGTCGCGGTCGCGTTGGCGCTCGCGGTCGTCGCGCTCGGCGAAGGCGCCGGCCGAAGTCTCGGGTTCGCGCTGGGCGCGCGGCTGCTCAATCGCCTCGCGCCGCTCGTACGTGCGGCCGAGTGGTTCCTGGCGGGGCCACTCCGCGCCGGCGAAATCCTCGAGCGGCGGCTCCGCGAATGGCTCCCACCAGCCGCGTCGGCCGAGGAGGACCGCGAGACGTCGAGCGAGCGCTTCCGTCAGATCGTCGCCGCCGAGGCCGCGGTCACCGGTGACGAGCGGGAGCTCCTCCGGGGGGCGTTCTCTCTCGGCCGGACGGAGGTGCGCGAGGTCATGGTCCCGCGCGTCGACATCATCGCCGCCGACCTCGAGATGCCCTGGTCGGAGGTAGTCGACCGCGTCCGGAGCTCGGAGCACGCGCGCCTGCCGGTCTATCGGGACACGCTCGACCACGTCGTCGGGATTCTGTACGCCAAGGATCTCCTGCCGGCGGTCATCCACGGCGAGGCCCCGGAGGGCGGCTGGCACCCGCTGGTGCGACCCGCGTCGTTCATCCCGCCGTCGCGCCCCGTCGACGAC
>JBHELH010000168.1:0-2930 GCA_046263215.1 Gemmatimonadaceae bacterium
TGACCTGATCGATCAGCAACCGGTACGGGCCGGCGGCCGGCCCGCCGACGATCGCGATCCCGGTCACGGCTGACCCGTCGCTGCCCCGGAAGTCCGACCACGCAAAGCTGAATTCCTCCCACTCGGGGCCTGCGGTGAAGCTGCGGATGACCGGCGCGGGGCCGGTCGCGCGCGTGAAGAGCATAACGCGGTACGTCTTGCCGTCGCCGCGGGCCTGGAAGCGGATCCCCTTCGACGCGGACAGGTTGGCGGCGGCCATCGGCTGTGGGCCGGGGAAAAACATCGCGCCACCCCAGGCGAACGGCCCACTGCCCTGGATCTCGCCTGTCAGTTCGAGGGCGTGCGGCGTGCCCGCGGCGCCGCCCGGGACCACCTTGAGCTCGGCGGTAGATCTGCCGCCCATCATCGCGTCGGTTGTCTGCACCCAGCCGGCGCCGAACGCAGCGGCGACGGCGCCGGCGTCGAAGTCGCTGATCGCCGCGGCCGCGGGAATCGCGGGTATGCCGGCGCGCTCCTTCGCGGCGGCCTCCATCCGCGCCGCGACGCGCGCGCGGTAGGCCGCGCGGTCGTACGGGCGGCCCGCCTTCCACACGCCGGCGATCGCGCGCGTGGCGCGGATGTCCGTCGTCGGGTTGCCCTCGACCAGCACCAGGTCCGCGCGCATCCCGGGCGCGATCCGCCCGCGGTCGCGCAGGCCGAACGCCTCGGCCGGCGCGGACGTCGCCGCGGTCAGCGCGGTGGTCGGCGTCAGGCCGGCCTCCACGAGCAGCTCGAGTTCGCGGTGCATGCTCACGCCGTGTGCCGTGCCAAGGTTCGGCGCGTCGGTCCCCGCGAGGATGCGGACGCCCCCTTTCGCGAGCTTGGCGAGGGACGCCCTCACCGTCTCGAACGACGCGCCCGACCTCGGACGCGGGAAGTGCGCCTTGAGCTGCGCGCGCTCCTCCGGGCCGAGGTACGCTGCGAGCCGCTCGTCTCCTCCAGCCGCCCGCCGCTGGCGACGCCCGTGACGCTCTCAAGCACCGAAAGCGTCGGCACAACAAACGTCCGTCGCGCCGCCATGTCGCGAACGAGCGCGTCGTCGGGCAAGCTGTCGAGCCAGAGGTGGACGAGCCCGTCCGCCCCGGCGGCGACCGCCTGCCGAGCGGTTGCCAGCGTCGCGACGTGAACCACGGCCATCTTGCCGTGCCTGTGCGCCGCAGCGATGAGAGCGCGGATGGTCGCTTCGTCGAGCGTCGGGATCCTCACGCCGTAGGCGCTGCCGTCGTCGACGATGATCTTTATGTAATCCGACCCCTCGGCTACCCGGGCCCGCACAAACGCGTCGGCCGAATCCGGGGACGAGATCGTGGGGATCGGCACGCCGTACTGCGTTCCGTGTCCGCCAGGCGCGGTCGCCACGCTCCCGGCCGAGAGGAGGTCGGCCCGTGCGTCCGCGCGCCTCGCCGCCTGCTCGGCGCGCAGCTGCGCCGCCAACGTCGCGACGGTGAACATGTCGAGCTGCGTCGTGACGCCGAACGCGAGCGCCGCCTCGAGCACGGTCGGGACGACAGTGTGCGTGTGCGAGTCGATGAAACCCGGGAGGAGCGTGCGCCCGGCGCCGTCGACGACGCGCGCCCCGCCGGGCGCGGCGACGTTCGCGCCAACGGCTTCAATCAGACCGTTCCGAATCACGACCGTCGCGCCCGGGATGACGCGAGTGCCGTCGAATACGCGCACGTTGCGGATCACGGTCGTCTCGGCCGACGGCGCGGACTCCTGAGCCGATACCGGTACCGGCCGAGGGAGGACCGACCCGAAGCCCGCGAAACCAGCGACTGCGAGCCTGCCGAAACAGAGGATCCTCGTGCTCATGACGTCCATACCTCCCATACCAGCATGAGGCGAAAGAGTACCGACTCGCGGCCCCCAGAGCCACGGCCTGACCTCCGCAGCGGCTACCGGTCGCCGGTGATGCAGCCGGCGAGCGGCAGGGCGGCTGCGACCAACGGCCGCTCGGGCCGTCCACTCTGACGAGGGTTCGACCGGATGAGGCGGATGATCCGGATCTGACGGATCGCTCCGTGCGCGTTCGGGCCTCCGCCCGCCGGCCCGCGAAGAGCTTTCTTTGCTACACCCCCGGGGAGCTACCCTCGCCTTGCTGTCATCCCGCAGGAGCGAGCGAAGCGAGCGAGTGTCGGGATCTATTGGGCAATCCCAGTAACCAGAACGGGCGAGTAGATCCCGACAGGCGCTGCGCGCCTGCGGGATGACAATTCAGGGCGGGCAGGAGCCTCCCGGGGGTGTAACCAAAGGCATCGTCCGGGCTCGTGGCGGCGAGGAGGCCCGGAGGAAGAGGAGCGATCCGCCCCATCCGGCCGGTCCGCCGCATCCGGCCGAACCCTCGTCATTGTGGCCCGCCCGCATGATCGGTCCATCGATCGAGGTCGTCGGCGAGGCGCCCAACGGCCACGAGGCGGCCGCGTGTTAGGTGCTGGGAGCCTAGGAGAGCTAGGGGTGCGTCTGCTTGAGTTCGACCGACCCGTTGACTGTCCTGAGCTCGATCATCCTCCCGCCTGCGCCGAGCCTCCCACGCACCTCGCGCGGCGACACCGATCCCTGCACCGCCACCGGGAAATCGCTCGAGATCCGCCCATTCACCGTCGTGAGATGCACGTCCGCGTCCAGTTCCGGCGGCAGCTCGGCTCTCACCGAGCCGTTGACCGTCTCGAGCTTGACCGGCGCGTCCTTGGCGAGCGACGCCGCGCGGGCGCGAATGCCCCCGTTGACCGTAGTGAGTGCCAGCCCGCCGCCCATGGTCGACGCACGGATGTCGCCATTCACCGTCTCCGCCCTCACGTCCGCGGCCGCTTCGGTCACCGTCACGGGCCCGGTCACCGTCGAGGCGTCGATCGCCACGCCGGCAGGCAACATGACCTCGAAGGAGGCGCTCA
>JBHELH010000169.1:0-3739 GCA_046263215.1 Gemmatimonadaceae bacterium
CCGAGGAGTGGCCGTCCGGGCTCGAGGGCCATGTACCGGAGGGCCTTTTCGAGCTCGGCGCGCCGGCCGGCGTCGCGCACCCCGGCGGGATCGGGAACGCGCCCGTCGACGGGGATCGCCATCGCCGGGTTCGTCCCGTACGTGATCATGGGGGCGAGCCCACTGACGTCGACCTCCACGCTCCGGTCGTACATCGCTCCCTCATCCGTCGGCAGCCGACGCCACGCCGCGACTGCCGCGTCCCACGCCGCGCCGGCCGGCGCGAATGGACGCCCGGCGATGTACTCGTACGTCGTATCGTCCGGGGCGATGAGCCCCGCGCGCGCGCCCGCCTCGATCGACATGTTGCAGACGGTCATCCGCTCTTCCATGCCGAGGGCGCGAACGCCTGGACCCGTGTACTCGAAGACGTGCCCCGTTCCCCCGCCGACGCCGATCTTCGCGATGAGCGCCAGGATGACGTCCTTGGCGGTGACGCCGCGCGGCAGTCGGCCGTCGACGCGCACCTCCATGCTCTTCGGCCTCGTCTGCAGCAGCGACTGCGTCGCCAGGACGTGCGCGACCTCCGAAGTGCCGATACCGAACGCGAGGGCGCCGAAGGCGCCGTGCGTGCTGGTATGGCTGTCGCCGCAGACGATCGTCATCCCCGGCTGCGCGAGCCCCTGCTCGGGCCCGATCACGTGCACGATGCCCTGCCGCTCGCTGCCCAGCTCGAACAAGGGGACGCCGAATTCCTCGCAGTTGCGGGCGAGCTGCGCGAGCTGCGCGGCCGCCTGCGGGTCGAGGACCGAGAGGCCCGCCGACCGGCGCGGGGCCGTCGGCGTGGAGTGATCCATCGTCGCGAGCGTGAGATCCGGTCGCCGCACGCGCAGCCCGCGCGCGCGCAGCTCGGCGAAGGCCTGCGGCGACGTCACCTCGTGCACCAGGTGCAGGTCGACGTAGAGCACGGCGGGCGTATCCGGGACCTCGGGGCGGACGAGATGATCGTCCCAGATCTTGTCGAGCAGGGTTCGCGGGGTGTCTCTCACGACGGCCGTGACGCTGGTGGTAGGACTAAAAGCACGGCGGCCTCTCGAACTGTCGAGAGGCCGCGGGCTACTCCTCACTATCGCGAATCCTATGCGTGTGTCAGCGCGCCGCCGCCTCTCGTCGGGAGGGCAGGAAGAAGGAGCGCGATGAGCAGCAGATGGGACATGAGGTCAAAGAGCAGGGTCGGGGAAGGCAATCTACGACCGGCGCCCCGCGTGTCAAGCGACGAGCGACACGCACCGCGCCCCTTCGAGTGGTCATGTCGACGCTCACGAGAAACTGATGCGCTCGACGACGCCGTTCGGGTAGCGCACGTGCGTCACGTGAGGGGGAAGGGCGGCCAGGTCGGTGTCGGCGTCGACGTCGATCAGTTGACCGAGCTGCTCGAGGCGCTCGTAGAACAGGCGGGCGGCCGCATCGGTCTGGGACGCTGAGTCCTCTCCGGCATTCCGGGATCGCTCCACGTCCTCGGAGCCGCCGGGCTCGCCCACGTTCTCCGACGACTCCAGCTTCTTACGGGACATATCGGCTCAGGTGTTCCCTCGACAGGGAGGGTGCGCATCCCACGAAAGGCCGCGCCGCGGCGGTGAGTGGTACGCCGCGGCGCGGGCAGGGTTCACCTCACCTCACTGCGCAGGCACCGTGCCTACGATGTCTCGGTCGCGTGGTGAAGCCGAGCGCAGCAATCGAAGTATACGCGCTTCAACACGAGGCCTTCGGCTGTCTCCTCGAGAGTATGCGTCTTCTCTCCCGCCGGGCTACTCAGCTCCGGTACCACGCTGGCTTTGCGGCCAAAGTCGATCCTGCCAAGCTGCAAGAGGTCCTCCACAAAGGACCGCGCCGCATGGTCCGCGTCCGGCTTCTGAGCGAATCCGACATCAACGCTCGCCGATGCGACGGCGAAGCGTTCGGGCTGCGCGGCCGCGTGCACGACCAGCCGATCGCCCATGTCGAACTCGAGCGAGATCTCATGCTCCGGCAGCTCCGGTGTATCACCGAACCCGCGTTGATAGGCATCATCGCCGTCATCGTACGCGAGGATGGAGTCTGCACCCGACGCCTCGTCGGCGAAACCGCTCCCGCCGAAGCCGGCCCCGCCGAACGGTCCGACCATGCCCATGCCGCCCGCGCCCGCGACGCTGGCGGCCGCTTCCGTTCTCGGCACAGGCGCGCTCGCGAGGCTTGCCAGCGCGGCTGGCGCAAGGATGCCACGCCTCAAGAAGGCGTCGGCGAGCGCCATCCTGTAGCGGCCGTTGTTGCGAGCCCGATCGGCTTGGATCATCGCCGCAGCGACCTGGCTGTAGTACGCCGGGGTGATTCGGGCCGTACGAACCCCGTCCACGAGCAACTGACCCATGTCGCGGGCGACCGTCAGCAGGTTCGCGTCGTTCGCCGCGCCCACAGTCGTCAGCATGCGAGCGAGCGCGTCGAGAAAAGCGCCGGTGAACACGCGCGCAAAGGAATGGGCCTCGGAGGACAGGCGAGCGGCTGGCGTTCTCGGCGGTAGGCTCTCGGGCGGCTGGTAGAAGAAGCGATTCGCTGCGTTCCGCAGGCAGTCGGCGTCCACCGCTTCGGGAGCTCGCTGACGGATCCCCCAGCCAAGCTGCTCCGCTACGCGCGAAAGCCGGGAGCTGACGTTGAGACGACCGTTCGTTTCCTGAAGCACCTTCTGTCGCACCGTTGGCAGCTGGAGGGCGACGAGTATACTGCTCATGTCGCCGAACGCCTCGTGAAAGGCCGCGGCCTCGATGCTCGCCGCGTGGAAGAGCTCGGGCCGCACGGCGTCGAGCACGGCGTGACCCAGCTCGTGAAGCACGACGTCCGGGCTCTCGCCCGAGAATATGACGACGTTGCGGACGTTGGCCTGGTAGAAGCGGAGACCGGCAACACGGCTATACGTCGCGTTCAGCCAATCGCCGGGGACCACCAGTGTCACCTGCAGCACGGCATTCCGCGTGGACCACCGCGTCCCGACGGGCAAACGCGCAGCCCAGAATCCGACGCCGCGCGCGAGAGCTTCGGCCGCCGTCCAGTAGCGGAAGTTCGCCGTGCCCGGCGAGTACCTCGAGGGCGCCGGCCGCTGGCCTGCGATGGCCACCTGCAACAGGGGCGACGCGACGCTCGGAAGGCCGACGGTGATCGGCTGCGGCCTCGTCGGCGCGGGGGACGGCGATGCCTCGCTGAATGGGTCGTCTTCCCAGACGTTGATCTGCACCGCGGTTGCCGCGGTCGTGTCCCGGGCGCCAGTCTCGGTGGCCCTGGTCTGTGTCAACACCGACAACTGCGCGACCGTTGCCGTCAGTTGCTGCGTCGCTTGCGTGAGAGCCTGCGCTGCCCCCGAGAGCGTCTGGACGCTTTGCTGGGTCGCGTCGGCGAGCGTATTGACGCTAGCTCGGGTCGCGTCGGCCAGCGCCTGGGCTGCTACCGCGAGGGAGTCGGCCCCCAGTTCCGTCTCGGTCGACTGCGAGTTATCGAGCTGCGACCCGTGGTCCTGTGGTGCCATTGGCTTGGTCTTGGTAGCCATAGTTCCCTCCAGCTGAGGTGAATTCGGTCTGCGCGTCATCCGCATATACGCCGACGAGGGAGCACGTGCCGAGCACGAGCGCCGAGCCACCTTTCGGCGACTCGGCGCTTTGATCGGCCAGAGCGATGTGACATGTGATGCGAGCGCAGCCGGGAGGACGTGCGCACCAGGGTTGGTTGACTCAAC
>JBHELH010000170.1:0-7524 GCA_046263215.1 Gemmatimonadaceae bacterium
CGATGCCCCTCTGGTCACTGAGACGTACGCGCGTGCGTGCGCGCCGTTTGTCGCGTTTGAAATGTAGCGAACGCCACGGTGAAAGTCAAACGCGTCTTAGCATCGCGGGCTATGTTGGGCTCAATAACCGAGGAGTGAGGACGGAGGAGTGAGGAAGGAGACGAACTCCTCCCTGCTCCTTCCTCTTTCCTCATTCCTCCCTCCTCCCTCCTCGCACCGTGTCTTCCCCGTCATTCGCCGCATTCAACCTCGATCGCGACCTCTTAAAGGGGCTCAAGGAACTGGGCTTCACCCGCCCCACCCCGGTGCAGGCTGACGCGATCCCGCCGGCGCTCGCGGGGAAGGACGTCCTGGCCTGCGCGGCGACCGGGAGTGGAAAGACGGCGGCGTTCCTCCTTCCGATCCTCAACCGCCTGCTCACCCGCCCGCGCGGCGTCACGCGGGCGCTCGTGCTCACGCCGACGCGCGAGCTAGCCGCGCAGATCGTCGAGGACCTCAACGATATCGCCGTACACACCCCGGTCACCGCGGCGGCGGTCATCGGCGGCGTGGCAATGGGGCCGCAGGAGCACGCGTTCAGGAGCGGCGTCGACGTCCTCGTCGCGACGCCGGGCCGGCTGCTCGACCACCTCCGCATGTCGTACGCGAAGCTCGACAAGCTGGAGTACCTCGTGCTCGACGAGGCCGACCGGATGCTCGACATGGGCTTCCTCCTCGACATCCGCCGCGTCCTGCGCCATCTGCCGGCGAAGAGGCAGACGCTCTTCTTCAGCGCGACGATCCCGGCGCCGATCGCCGTGCTCGCGCGCGAGATGCTCCGCGACCCAGTCGCGATCAACCTCGAGCGGGCCGCGGCGCCGGCCGTCGGCATCACGCAGGCCGTCTATCCGGTACCGCAGGAGCTGAAGGCGCCACTCCTCACGACGCTCCTCCAGCGCGGCGAAGTCAAGGAGGCGCTCGTCTTCACGCGCACCAAGCACCGCGCGAACCGCCTCGCGGAGTACCTCGTGCGCCACGGGATCGACGCCGAGCGAATCCACGGCAACCGCTCGCAGGCACAACGCACGGCGGCGCTCGCGGCGTTCAAGGACGGAACGCTGCGCGTCCTCGTCGCGACGGACATCGCCGCGCGCGGGATCGACGTCGAGGCACTCGGCCACGTCGTCAACTTCAACGTGCCGCCGGCACCGGAGGACTACATCCACCGCGTCGGGCGCACCGGCCGGGCGGAGATGACCGGCGAGGCGTTCACCTTCGTCTCGCCCGAGGAGGAGGACGAGCTGCGCAGCATCGAGCGCGCGATCGGGCGCCGTCTGCCGCGCGTAACCGTACCCGACTTCGACTACCGCGCGCGTCCGTCGGGCCAGCTCGAGATCCCACGCGGCGAGCGGATCGCCGCGATCCGCGCCCGGAAGGCGGAGGAACGGGCGCGCGCCAAGGCGAAGGCGGAACGGCGTGCGGCGTCGGCGGCCGCACTTCCTCAGCGGGACGCGCCGCCCTCGCGGCCGGCGGCCCACGACCCAGCCCGTCGCTCGCAGTCCCCCGAACACGACCGCGCCTCCGACGGCTCCCGTCGCCGGCGCCGGCGGCGCCCCCGTGGACCTGGCGGGCCGCGAAGCTGAAACAGGCGACGCGAACCCGCACGACAAGGTTGTGAGGCGACCGGCCGGATTTACAAATCAGGCGGATGAGCGTTTCCGATAGACGATGGGACTCACACTCGAAGTCGGCGCGCTCGCCAGCCTGCTCGACGAGGACGCCGCGTCGGCGGCGGCGGCGCGCCTCGAGGCGCAATTCGAGGCGGTGAACCGGGCCCTCTCGGCCGCGGGCTTGCCTCCGCACCATGAGCCCCGCGACCTCGCGCCGGACAAGCGCTGGTCCGGCGACATGTACGGCTATTCGGGCGTCCACTACCTCCGGCGGATCGCCGCGTACGTCGCCGCCGGCCGGTCCCTCCCGCGCCCCGGCGACGACGGCGCGTCGGACGACCCGGTACTCGGCGCGTACTTCGCGGTCGTCGAGGGCCGCGCACCGAGCCTCTTCGGCCGCATGCTCCGCCGACCACACCCGGCGCGCGCGTTCGATCACCTCATCGTGCACAGCGACGCCGAAGGCTTCTACCTCCCGCTCGAGTTTCGCGATGTGCTGCTCCCCGACGAGGAGCTGGAGATCGACGGCGGCATGATCGGCTCGTCACCGATGCTGCTGCGCGAGTGCGAGCGATTGGCGACCGTGCTCCACATCCCGCCCGACGTCACCCCGGACAGCGACGAGCTCGTAGACGCCGCCGAGAGCCAAGGCGAAGGGAAGGGCTATCTCAGGTACGGGGTGGAAGTATTCACCTGCGTCCAGCTCCGCGAAGCCGCGCGCCGATCGGTCGAGACCGGGGCGGCGCTCGTGTTCAGCTAGGAGGGAGGAGGGAGGGAGGGAGTGAGGAGTGTCGTGACTCCCTCCTCCCGCCTCCTTCCTCCTTCCTCCCTCCCGTCCTGTTACTGCCGCCGGATCGCCACGGCCGGGTCAATCCGTGACGCGCGGAGGGCCGGGAGCCAGCAGGCGGCGATTCCGACCGCCATCATCGTCAACGCCACCCCGACCAGCGTGATCGGGTCGTGCGGCGCGACGCCGAAGAGCAGCCCGGGGATCAGCCGCGTAACGAAGACGGCGCCGAGAACGCCCAGCACGAGGCCGAGGGCGAGCAGCACACCGCCTTCCCTCAACACCATCCGCTGCACCCGCCCGCTGTCCGCGCCGAGGCTCATCCTGACGCCGATCTCGTTGGTGCGGGCGCTCACCGAGAACGCCAGCACGCCGGCGATGCCCACCGCAGCGATGATGACGGCCAAGACGCCGAACGAGGAGACCAGCGTCGCGTTCAGACGGCGCGGCGCGACGCTCTCGTCGCGGATCTGCGACACGGTCAGCACATTTTCGATCGGAACCTGCGGCGCGATGCTCCGGACCAACCGTGTGGCTGCCGGCACCAGAGACGTCGCGTTGCTCGTGGCGCGGATCACCAGCCCGCCAAACCAAACCTGCTCCTGCGCGAAGGGCAGGAACACCACCGGCCGCGGCTCGGCGTCGAGGCCTCCATCCTTCGTGTCGCCGACCACGCCGACGATCGTGCGCCAGTCACCGCGCACGCCGATGAACCGCAGCACGTCGCCCGTCCAGGCTACCCGCCGCCCGATCGGGTCCTGGCCGGGGAACATCTTGTCGGCCAGCGTCTTGTTGACGATCACCACGAGCTCCGAGCCGCTGCGGTCGGTCGTGAGAAACTCCCGGCCTTTGAGGAGTGGAATACCTGACGCGCGGAAGTAATCCGGGTTCGCCGTTCGGAATTCGGCCCGCGGCATTGGCTCTCCGGGCGCGAGCGGCCTCCCCTCGCCCTTGATCTCGAGCTGAACCTGAGCCGCGCGGAGCGGCATCGTCGAGCCAATCCCGACATCGCGCACGCCCGGGATGGCTCCCACCTCGAGGCGCATGCGATCGTAGAGCGCGCGCGCATCGGCGTCGCTCCGCTCGCCGTAGTCGAGCGGCAGCTCCATCGTGAGCACCTCCTCGGCGGCGAGGCCCGTTCTCACCTCGGAGAGCTGGAGCATGGTGCGTGTAAGTAACCCGGCGCCGGTCAGCAGCACCACCGAGACCGCGATCTGCGCCACCACGAGCCCGCGCTGCAGGCGCTGCCGCTTCAGGGTTGCGCTCATGCGGTTCACGCCCGCGGAGATCCAGGCGCCGAGCGCGCCTTCCCTGGGCAGCGTCGCCACGAACGAGAGCAGGAGAGCGACGGCGAGCGTCAGCAACAGTGTGAAGCCAAGCACCATGCCGTCGAGTCTGATCTCGTTGGCGCGCGGGGAGTATCGCTCCGCGAGCGAGATGAGCAGCCGCACACCGCCGACCGCGATGAGCATTCCTAGAACGGCGCCCGCGAGCGCCAGTACCAGGTTCTCGGTCAGTAGGAGCCGCCGCAGCCGGGCCGTGCCGGCGCCGAGTGCTGACCGCACGACGAGCTCGTGCTCCCGGCGCACGCCGCGCATCAGCGTCAAGTTGGCGACGTTGGCCGAGGAGATGATCATGACGAACGCCGCCGCCGCCATGAGGAGCCAGAGCGTGAGTCGGGCCCGCTCTCCCAGGACCTCGCGGAACGGGATGAGGGTCACGCGGTAGCCGGAGCCGGCGTCGTAGGCGTCGGGATGGTCCGCCTGGACGCGCTGCCGTATGGCGGCCACCTCGGCCCTCGCCTGCGCTATGGTTGCCCCGGGCGCGAGCCGGGCGATCATGTCGGTCATGCGGTGCGTGCGCCCGTGGACCATCATCGCGCTCGTGTGGTGCTCGCTGATCACCATGTTGAGCAGGGCGTCCATGCGCTCCGGGAAGTACGGCGCCGGCTGGACGACTCCAACGATCGTCACCGGCTTGCCACCCAGGCGCACCTTCTTGCCGATGACCCCTTTGTCCCCGCCGAAGCGCTTCATCCAGTACTCGTGCGTCAGCACCATCACGGGTGCGACCGCGGTCCCGTCGTCGCCGTCGTTCAGGAGCCGGCCGAGCACCGGGGAGAGCCCCATGACCTGGAAGAAGTTGCCGGTCACGAGGCCGACGTTGATGCGCACGGCATCTTGATCACCCTGGAGCGTATAGGTCACCCCGGAGTATTCCGCGATGCCGCGCAGGGTCTTGGCGCTGTTCCGGAAGTCGAGGATCTCGGGGACGGAGAAGCGGATGTTCTCGCCGCCCGGCCCCTTGACCGAGTGGCGCAGGTAAACGAGTCGATCTCCGTCGCGGTGCGGGAGCGGCCGAAGGAGCACGCCACGAACGACGCTGAAGATGGCGGTATTGGCCCCGATGCCCAGACCGAGGGTCAGGACGACGGCCAGGGTGAAGCCGCGGGCGCGCGACAGGCTGCGAACGGCATAGCGGAGGTCGGGGATGAGCATGGGTCCTCGTCGACGGGTACGTGCTGTCTGGAGCGGAATCGCCTCTATCCTATACGTCGAACGGGCCGCCGCCATTTCGACAACGGCCCGACCTCGACGACGACCTTGTTCACGCCATCGTTTCGAGGTACTCGGCGAGGCGATCCATCGTCTCCGACGCCCCCTCCTCCATCCCGGACTTGAGCATCCCGTCGCGATCCTCGACCGGGTCGAAGACCATCGAGCTCGTCAGCGTCGTCCTGCCGGCCTGCTCGACGAAGCTCAGCGTCTCGATCGATACGTGGCCTGGCGCGCCCTCGAACTCGAACGTGTAGACGAGCCGCTCCGGGGGTACGATCTCGCGAAACACGCCCCGGAATCCGTACTCCGTGCCGTCGGCGTCGCGCTGGACGAAGCGGTAGGCGCCGCCTGGGCGGAAATCCATCTCGCAGACCGGTAGCGTGGAGCTTCTCGGGCCCCACCAGTGCCTCAAGTGCTCGGGCTTGGTGTGCGCCTCGAAGACGAGCGCGCGCGGGGCGTCGAAGACGCGTGTCATCACGATCTCACGATCCGAGGGCAGCGCGACCGTCAGGGTGGAGCTACTTCTTGCGGCCATGTTTCTTCTCCTTCTGCTGGAGGTGGATCAGGTACTCGTCGAGTCGTTCGAAGCGCTCTTCCCAGTTGCGGCGATAGCGCTCCACCCACTCGGCAACCTCCTTCAGTGGCGCGGCCTCGAGCCGTGCAGGGCGCCACTGGGCTTCGCGTCCGCGGGTGATCAGCCCCGCGCGCTCGAGCACCTTGAGGTGCTTCGAGACGGCCGGCTGGCTCATCGCGAACGGCTTAGCCAGCTCGGAGACCGACGCCTCGCCCGCGGCCAGCCGCGCGAGGATGGCGCGACGGGTGGGGTCGGCGAGGGCGGCGAAGGTGGCGCTGAGCGGGTCAGATCTCATCTCGTGGATAGCTATCTGGTTATATAGCTCTTAGGTTATATACAAGAGGAGCCAATGTCCTGCCAAGAGCCGGCGGGCGCCGGCGGACACAGGCAATGCGCGCGTCAGTTCGGCTCCTCGCTGTGAGGCCCGCTGCGACTGAGTCTCTCGGCACGCGACACTTCCCGAACAAGTGAGCCTGGCGCGTAATAGGTAGAAATGCTACCTATAACAGGTAGGACTTCTACCTATCACGATGCCTCGGTCATCTCCCCAAGACGAGCTCCTGAAAGGGACGCTCGATATGCTGATCCTCAAGACGCTGACCGTGCAGCCGATGCATGGGTACGCGATCGCGCAGCACATCGAGCGCCTTTCGGGCGGCGTGTTCACGGTCGAGCAAGGGTCGCTCTACCCGGCGCTCGAGCGGCTACAGACCCAGGGCTGGGTGACGTCGAAGTGGGGCGCGTCGCCCACCGGCCGACGCGCGCGCTACTACACGATCACCGCCGCCGGCCGCCGCCGGCTCGGCGAGAAGGTTTCGTCGTTCGATCGCGTACTCGCCGCGATACAAGCAGTTATGCGCGACGTCTGAGTCCGCGGTCCGCAGTCCGCAATCGGTCATGTCCCTCCTCCACGGGCTCCGCCACCGCATTCGCACCTGGCTTCGGCCGGAGGAGCATGCGCGCGACCTCCGCGAGGAGATCGAGTTCCATCTGTCGCTCGACACAATGCACCAACGCCAGGCCGGACCGGCCGACGACGCGAGCTACGCCGCGCGCCGCCGCTTCGGTAACGTCACGCGCTACGCAGAGGAGGCACGGGAGATGAGTGGTCTCGGGTTCTTCGACATGGCGAAGCAGGACGTGCGCTTCGCGCTCCGCACCTTCCGCCACGCGCCCGCGTTCACCGCGGTCGCCGTGCTCACGATCGCGCTCGGGATTGGCGCGACGGCGGCGATCTTCAGCGTCGTCAACGCCGTCATCCTGAAGCCGCTGCCGTATCCCGACGCCGAGCGGATCGTGATGGTCTGGATGGACAACCGGCGGCTCGGGGTGAAGGAGGATTACCACTCGTACCCCAACCTCGCCGACCTCAAGTCGCAGAACCGATCGCTCTCGCACCTCGCGCCCTTCCGCGAGGTGGGATACAACCTTACCGGGACCGGCGCCGAGCCACAGCGCGTGTACGGTGGCGCGGTGCCGGCGGAGGTCTTCGCGGCGCTCGGCGTGCGGCCGGTGGTCGGCAACGTCTACGCGACCGCGAACGAGCAGGAGGGGAACGACGCCGTCGTCGTCCTCGGGAATGGATTGTGGAAGGACCGCTTCGGTGGGCGCGCGGACGTCGTCGGGCAACAGATCGAGCTGAATGGGCGCAAGCGCACCGTCGTCGCCGTGATGCCACCCAAGTTCGCGTTCCCATCGGAGGAGGCGCAGCTCTGGGTCCCGCTCGTGATTCCGGAGGGCCTGCGGACGGAGCGGAGCTCGTATGCGTTCCCGGCGATCGGCCGGCTCAAGCCGGGTGTCTCGCTCGCCCAGGCGCGCGCCGATCTGGCCACGATCGCCAAGCGGCTCGCGGACCAGTATCCGAGCAATCGCGACTACGGCGCGTACGTCGTACCACTGCCGGAGCATATCGTCGGTCCGACGCTCCGCACGGCGCTCTGGATCATGCTCGGCGCC
>JBHELH010000171.1:0-46561 GCA_046263215.1 Gemmatimonadaceae bacterium
ACGAGTGACTGGAGCAGCTTGAGCAGGGTGAACATCGCCGAGGAAGGGACGGCGGAGGGGCGGGCACTGTAACTGGCGCGCGTCCGTGCCGTAGGTACATATAAAGGAAGAGGGACGCGGGAGCGGTAAGACTTTCCCACCGTCCGCTTCGGTCCCTCTGCTCTTCCCTCCGCCGGTCTCGTTTCCCCACGTCGTTACATGGAGCGCCTTCTCGCTAGGGTCGCAGTCTACCGGGCGATCTGCCAGGTCCGCTTCGCCAACCGCGCGTTGGGAGAGTTGTGCACGCCCGGGCGATCGGACAGTCTGACCGGAGCGCGGCGGTGTCCAAAATGAGGCGCGAACGCTACGATTTGCGCCCCGCTCCGCGTGCCCTTTCCGTCCCGACACTCGTCTTCCATGGGACGGAAGACGCGCTTCCGCTGGAAGCGCTGTTCCCCACCATCGAGTCGTTCCTTCTCGCCCGAACGTTGGGTCCCGCCGCTTCGCAGCAGCACTGACGTTATGAGCCGAGTCCTCCCGATACTCTCCCTCCTCACGGCTGCGGCCGTCGGTGCGGACGCCCTCTACGGCGCACGCCCGTACGCGCTGGGCGCGAAGGCGAGCGCGCACATTCGCGAAGCCGCCGGTACCCTGGCTCCGGCCTTGGGTGTCGACGAGCGCCGCTCGAAGCGCGACGTCCGCGCCATTCAGCGTGAGTTGCGGCGCCGGGCGGCGGGCACGTACATCGCCGAGATGCTGCTCTCGCGCGATTCGTCGCTCGCGCGCTGGCCGGCGCGGCGCGCGCGCCCGATCCGCGTCTGGATCCAGCCGTCGTCGGACGTGACCGACTGGACCGCGACGTACGTCGACGAGGTGTACGCCGCGTTCGACGAGTGGGACGCGCTCGATCTGCCGGTCTCGTTCACCTACGTCGCCGACTCCACGGACGCCGAAGTCCACGTGACCTGGATCGACCACTTCCGCGAGCCGATCAGCGGGCGCACCAAGTGGGCGCGCGACGACGACTGGTGGATCACCGACGCGTCGATCGTGCTCGCCGTGCACCACCACAAGGGCGACGTGCTCGACGAGGACGCGATGCGGGCGATGGCGCTCCACGAGATCGGTCACCTGCTCGGGCTGGACCACACGTACGACGTCCGCAGCATCATGGCGCCCAAGGTCCGCGTCCGTACGCTTTCCTCGGCGGACAAGGCGACCGTGCGGCTGCTGTACACGCTGCCGCCGGGCGCCGTCCGCTGAAGACGTTGGCCCGGCCACGCGCCGGGCAGGCGCAGGGCGGCGAGCTTGTCGCACTCGCGATGGCCGCCGCTCTGCTCTTCTTCGTCGGACGCGAGGCGCTACGCACGTCACGGGAGGCCGCGGCACGCCGCCCCCCGCCCGCCGCCATCGCCGTCGACACGACGCCCGCCGCGGCGACGCTGACGACCGACTCGCTTTCGCTCCAGCGACCGCCACATGGCCCCGCGAAGATCGATCGCGCGGAAGTCCGCCGCCGGATCGACGCCGCCGCGGCCGGCACGTACATCGCGGACATGCTCGCGGAACGCGATTCCCTGCTCACCCGGTGGCCGGACCGCACGCAGGAGCCGGTCCGCGTCTGGGTTCAGCGGACGTCGTCGGAGGTGCCCGACTGGAACCCTGACCTCACCCGCCTCGCTCGCGAGGCATTCGACGAGTGGAGCGCCGTGGGCGCGCCGCTGCGCTTCATGTTCGTCGTCGACTCGACGCGTGCCGACATCCGTGTGAACTTCGCCGACCGCTTCCCGGGCGGAAACCGGCTCGGCGTCACCACACACACGCACGACCGGGAAGGGTGGATCGTAGGCGCCGATATAGTCATCGCCGTGCACGACAGCGGCGGCACAGTCCTGCCGCCGCCGGTCGTCGCCGCCACCGCGCGCCACGAAGTCGGGCACGCGCTGGGCCTCGCCCACTCGCGCGACCGTGCGACGATCATGTACCCGGAATCACAGACGCTATCGATCACGGGGCCCGACCGGGCGACGTTGAAGCTGCTCTATACACTGCCGCCAGGGTCGGTGAAGTAAAGCCAAGCCGACAAGCCGCGCTCCGGACCCGAATTTGCCGTTGCCTCTACCGACTGCGCGCGGAGGAGAGGCAGTGACGGATAACTCGAGCTACGACGTGGCGATCGTCGGCGGTGGGCCGGCGGGGTTGTCGGCGGGGATCTGGCTCGCGCGCTACCTGCATTCGGTGGCGCTGATCGATTCCGGCGACCCGCGCAATTGGGCGACCCGCAGCGTGAACGGGTTCCTCGGCCTTCCTCACATCCGGCCGCCCGAGCTGCGCGCACTGGGCCGCCAGGAGTGCCGTCGGTACGGTGTCGCACTCATCGACGGCATCGTCGACCGCGTTCGCCAGGTAGACGACGAGCATTTCGTGCTCGTTCTGGAGAACGGCGCGCGCTACGAGTCGCGACGGCTCGTGCTCGCCATCGGCCTCCGCGACAATTGGCCGGACATCCCGGGCCTCGACCACGTCTTCGGCGCCAACGCGCACGTCTGCCCCGATTGCGACGGCTACGAGTGCCGCGACAAGAAGACCGTCGTCGTCGGGACAGGACGAAAGGCGGTCGGGCTCGCGCTCAACCTGACGACCTGGACGCGCGACATCATCGTCTGCACGAACGGCGAGCCGCCCGGCTTCGACCGCCCCGAGTACTGCGAGAAGTTGGACGCGCTAAACATTCCCGTGCTGACCGAGCGCATCAAGCGCGTGACGACGGACGACCGATCGCGCGAGATCTACAGCCTCGAGCTCGAGAACGGGATGTGTCTGGACGCCGACAAGCTCTTCTTCACCTACGGCCAGCACGCCGCGGACGACTTGGGTGCGCAGCTCGGCTGCGACCGCGACGAGGATGGTCAGATCATCGTGGACGGGCGCTACCACACGTCGGTTCTCAACGTGTTCGCCGCCGGGGACATCGTTCCCGGCCCTCAGCTCGCCGTCGCAGCCGCGTCAGACGGGGCCATGGTGGCGTTGGCGATTCACAAGTCGCTGGTGCCGGAACAGCGAAAGCTCGTGAGCCGCTTCTGAACTGCGGGCGCTGGGTAGGTGTGGCTTCGCCGCGCCTACCAGCGCAGTACCACCTGCCGCACCTTCCCCTTTCTCGCGACGTCGAGCCGCACGGCGCGGTCGTCGGCCGCGGCGACGGCGGTGCGGAGCTCGTGAACCGTACCCACGTCGCGGCCGTCGGCCTTGAGGATCACATCGCCGTCGAGCAGGCCTGACTCGTACGCGGGGACGCCAGGGGCGACCGACAGCACCAGCACGCCGCGCTCCACGCCGATCGCTTCACCCAGTCCGCGCGAGATCGTCTCCACGTGCGCGCCGGCGAGACCATTGACACGCACGAACGCGATGGCCGGCGTCGACGCGGGGTGCGGGTCCACGCCGATGGCGGGCGGAGCGGGCGCCGGCGTGGGCACGGGCCACACCTTGGCGACGGCCCGCGGCGACCGCATCCGCTTCGGCGGGGTGACGGCGTCCGCCCAGCCGCCCACCGTGACCTCGCGCGCCGGTGCCACCTTGACCGGGAGATCCCGGACCTGGTTGTCGCCTCGTACGCGGACACGCACGCGGACCGTTCGGCCGGGCTGCAACAGCCGATTCATCGCGATCTCGCGGCGCACGTCCTGCCCGTCGTACGCGAGGAGGACGTCGCCCTGCCGGACACCCGCCCGTTCCGCGGGCGAGCTCGGGTCGACGGACACGATCCGCGGGTGCTCGAGGAAGCGCCAATAGACGTCGCCGCCGCGCGCCTCGACAGTGCACGGCGCGTCGAGCGTGATCCCGATCCAGCCGCGGAACTGTCTGCCTTCCGCAGGGACCGCTCGAGCCGCGACCGTGCCGGCTTCCGCCATCGCCGCCGCCATCGCGCGGCGCGCCTCGGCCATCGCCGGTTGCATTTCCTTTAGTGCCTCGCCCGCGACCTCGAAGCTGAATCGGGTCCCGAGCGCCGTGAGCTGGGACTCGAGGTGACGCGCGCGGAGCTGCAGGCTCCGGCGCTCCCTGGCGGACAGGTCCCCATCGTCGTCGAGCTTCCGCCGCACCATGTTCAACTCGTGCGTGAGCTTCGTGAGCCGCTCGACGTTGTTGCGGCGGGCGACGCGCTGCTTGCGCGTGACGCGCAGCGTCGAGTCCTGGGTGCACTCCTCACACGCGCCGGCGCGCGTACGCACGCCGCCGGAGCTGCTCTGCGCGGTCAGCAGGTTGGGAGTCAGCGCGAGCACTGCCGCGCCAATGAGAACGTGTCGCATATCGATCAGAAGCTCCGAATCCGGTGGCCGCTGGGCAACGCCGTATCGAGCTGTCGGAGCGTCGCCTGCCTCTGACCGAGCGTCGTCAGATAGTAGCCGTTGATGACCGGGTCATAGGGCGCCTCGCGCAACGCTTCGCTCATCGCGCGGCCGGCGCGGTCGAGCGCGACGAGCCGGGCACGGTACGCGTCGGGATCGTCGACGCGGGTGGTCGAATCGTGGTCCGCCAGATAAGCCGCCGCATGCTGGTACGCCACCTCGTAGCGCCTGAGCGCGACGACCGCCTCGTCGACGGATGCGAACTCGGGGAGCAGCGTCTCGCCCGACGGTAAAACGCCCACCCCGAGCGGCGCAGGCAGAGGCCCGCGATCGACGTGTGGAAGCTCGTCAGCGCGCTCGGCGACCCACGCCGAGGGGAGCAGCGACGCGCCGGCGCTGAGGCGCCCGATCGCCGCGCCGCCGCAAGCGAGGAAAACCACGGCGGCGGCCTGGAGCCAGCGGGCGCCACGGCGGGCAGCGCCCGCCGGCGCGGCGCGCTCGAAGTCCGGCGGAGCCGGCGGTGCGCTCATGAGCGCGCCCGCGGTGACGAGGCCGGCACGGTGCAGCTCGGGAGCCAGCGAGTCCCACCGGGTGAGCGGCATCCCGAGCTGCTCGCGCTCTGCCCGCGCCATCATGAGCAGGGATCGGGTCGCCGCGCGGTCGCGGGCGCACGCCGCGCAGACGGCCAGGTGGTCGGCCTCGAGCGGCGTGGGCTCGCTATCGGCGAGCGCGGCCAGACGTTCAGACGACAGGTGCAGCATGTTGAGTTCCTTTGACGTCCGTCGCGGACATTGGTGCGTCTATCAGGTGCGCGAGCAGCTTGCGAAGCTTCGCGCGTGCTTTGAACAGTTGCGACTTCGATCCGCCGGCGGTGATCCCGAGCGACGCGGCGATCTCCTCGTGCGTGAAGCCTTCCACGTCGTGCATCACGAACACGGCTCTGGCCCCTGGCGACAGTTGCGCCGTTGCTGCCTCGATCGACGCCGCGAGGATGTTCCGTTCCGCCTCCGGTTCGACGGCGGCGACCTCCTCGTCGACGTCGTTTGTCTCCAGACTGGCGATCCGCCGCCGCTGCCGCAGCGCGTTCAGCGTCCGGTTGACGGCGATGCGATGCGCCCACGTCCCGAACTGCGAGTCCCCCCGATAGGTCGGCAGCGCTCTGAAGATCTGAATCCAGACCTCCTGCGCGATGTCCGCCGCCAGGTCGTGATCGCCGCCCACCAGCCGGCGGACAACGACGTCGATGTGCGGCGCGTGGCGCGACCACAACGCCCGCATCGCCGCCTCGTCTCCGGCGATGGCGCGTTGGATGGTTAGGAGCTCGCTGTCCATATGGACGGTCGAAGTTTTAGTCACCCGGTTTCGCGGAAGGGTTGCCTGGGCGCTATCCGCTGTCCGCTATCCGAAGCAGGGAAGGGCCCGGCCTTCGGCCGGGCCGCACTTCGTACGGTGCCCATTACGGGCGGGGCCGGCGGGTGGGTTCAAATCGCCGAAAGCGGACGCGGAGCGCCGACGGTCCTATTCTCGGATAGCGGACCGCGGATAGCGGATAGCCTCCGACCGCGGTGACGGCTCGCCGTTACCGCGGTCGGAGTTGCCTCGTCGGGAGTTTGACCACATTCTTTGCGCCCGCCGGGTACGGAACTCCCGCGTCGGGCGCACGGTATTTCCACGGGTCGGGCTTCGGCTTGGCGTCGAGAGAGCGGTGTCCCCCTTCGTGCACGGTCCCTGCATTGCACTTGTTCGGCAGGGCTCGTGAGAGCTACACGATGACGGGGCTCGAGACGACGCCCGGCACGGCCCGCTGAGGAGTGACCCTCGTGCTGAGCCTGCTTTACGCTGTTGCGACGCTGTTGACGGCTGGTGACGGCCTGCCCGCCAAGCCACCCGCCGCCGTTGGCATGTCCGCGACCCGTCTCGCCAAGATCAACCGCGTCCTCGAGCGCGGGGTGCGCGCGGGCGGCTTCCCCGGCGCGTCAATCGTCGTCGGACGCAGAGGCTTCGCGGTGTGGGAGCGCGGCATCGGCCGGGTAACGTGGGCGCGAGACGCCTCCCTGGTCGTGCCCAACCGCACGATGTACGACCTCGCGTCGCTCACGAAGGTCGTCGCCACCACGACCGCGATCATGATCCTCTACGACGAAGGCAAGATCCGCCTCGACGATCCGGTCTGGCGCTACATCCCCGCCTTCGCCGGCGGCGCGAAAAACAACGTGACGATCCGCCACTTGCTGACGCACCGGTCGGGTCTGCCCCCGGGGCGCGACATCTGGCGCATCGCCGACTCCCGCTGGGAAGCGCGCGAGGCGGTAATCGCGTCCGAGCTCATGGACGGCTGCCCTCCCGGGGCTTGCTATGAGTACTCCGACCTCGGTCCTGCGGTACTAGGGTTCGTCGCGGAAGCCGTCACGGGCGAGCGACTCGACAAGTTCCTCGAGCGGCGCGTGTTCGACCCACTCGGGATGAGCGATACCTACTTCAACCCGCCCGAGTCACTGCGCGGGCGCATCGCGCCGACCGCGGTGACGTCGACGCGCGGCTACCCCCTGCGCGGTGAGGTGCACGACGACAACGCGGCCGCGCTCGGCGGTGTGGCCGGCCACGCCGGCCTCTTCAGCACCGTCTCGGACCTGTCGATCTTCGCGCAGATGCTGCTCAACGGCGGCGCCTACGGCGGTGTGCGGATCGCCAGTGACACGGCCGTCGAGCTGTTCACGAGGCGGGCCGCCGGACGCCGCGCTCTCGGCTGGGACACCTGTGAGGGCGACTACGGCTGCGGGCGGTACCTCAGCGAGAACGCCTACGGCCACACCGGGTTCACGGGAACGTCGCTCTGGATCGACCCTGACCGCGACATGTTCGTCATCCTTCTGACGAACCGCGTCCACGACGCGCGGGCGCGCCGGCCGGCGAAGGTGATCTCCGACGTCCGCGCTGACGTCGCCGACGCCGCCGCGCTGGCGGTCCTCGACTTCGGCGACGTACTCGCCATGCCGCGCGCTTTTCGCTCTGACCGCGCGATCGGTTGGAATAGGTCGCGGATCATGCCGAAGAAGCGGTCGTTGAAGAAGGCGCGCTCGGCCCCGCGGCGGTCGAAGGCTCGCTCGCACGCACCGGCCCGAGGCAAGCGCGGCGCAGGCGCGGCCAAATCGGCACGCTCCGCGAACGCTACCGTCCGCAAGGCGACGGTCCGCAAGCCCGTGGTGGCGACGCCGAAGAGTCGCGCTCGGCGAGGGTAGGACAACAGGAGCTGTGAGGTTCGGTCGGGGGCCGGGTCCTTCCCGGCCCTTAGTCTTTGCGAGAGGGTCAGTCGTTCGTGCTCGCGTCGCCGGACGCGACGCCAACGACCCTCACGAGGCTCGCGCCTTCGACGTCCTCCCAATGTTCCGGGATGAAGTCCGTCCCGATCCCGAAGTACGGCGGCCGGACGGGGCTGCGTACCTTGGCGGCTGCCTCCGCCTCGGCGTACCGTCGCTTGTTCGCGCGGACGGATTCCGCCGCCGAAATGAAGTAGTCGGTTGCCGACCGCGCCGGCCGGTCGTGGGCGCGGTCGTAGGCGTAGAGCAGCTTCCCGTCCTCGATCAAGCTCTTGAGGTCCGCACCCGACATCCCCTCCGTCACGGCGGCCAGCGTGGCGGTGTCGACCTCACCCATCGATTGCGGGAGCTGCCGGCACCGGTCTCGAAGGATCGCCGCGCGCGCCTCATTGTCCGGGAGCGTCGTCTCCAGCCAGAGCTCGATCCGGCCCGAGCGCACGAGCGCCGGTGGGAGGCTACCGACATCCATCGCCGTCATCACGAGGCAGACGCCAGCCGCACTCTTGCTCTCGAGCCCGTCGAGCATCGTGAGCAGGTATCGGTACAGGCCGACGTCGCCGCTCCCCTCGAAGATGACGTCACTGTCGTCGATGAACACGACGGCCGGTGCGTTACGCATCGCGTGCTCGAAGACGTGATGCACCTGTGCGTAGAAATGCGGCGTGCCCGATACCATCGTGCCGTCGATGAGGAAAAACTTCCCCTTCAGCCGGTGCGCGAGCGCGCGGCCGATCGAGGTCTTACCGGTGCCCGGCGGCCCGGCGAGGAGCACGCCGCGCTTCGGCCGCAACGAGAGTTCCGCGGCGAGCTCTGAGCGCTCGAGCGGGAGCACGACGTTCGCCTCCAGCGCGGCGATGACGTCGTCGAGCCCCTTGAGGTCGCGCAGGTTGACGGCCTGCACCTCGCCGAGGTCCACGTTGCTCGCGAGCTGATTCGTCCGAAGCCAGTCGATGAAGTCGTCCGTCGTCAGCCCCGGGTTGCTGCTCAGCGCCTCGCACGCGCTCCGCAGCTGGCGGGCGTTCATTCGCCGCGCGAAGCGGTGCACCTTGTCGAAGTCGAGCCGCGCGAGAACGTCCGATCCCAGGTAGGCCCCGCAGATCGCTCGGTAATCGGCCGGCTCGAAGTCAGCGATCACCGCGCGCTCGGCGAGCGCCCAGAGCAGGGGCGATCCGTGCGAGTTCGCCAGGACGAGCGTCCGCCCTGTCGCAGCCAGCCGCGCCGCGAGGGCGGTCAGCGCCAGGTTGATGAAGCCGCCCCGCGGGTACATGTGACAGCCCTCGACGACCGCCGACAGCAGATGCATGTCGTCGAGCAGCACAACAGAGTTGCTGTCGAGCGCGTCGCCGACGAGCGCGTAGAAGGCATCCTCCAGTGCAAGTGGATGCCGCGCCTCGCTCGAGGCGCGCTGGAGGTCGGTGGCGCCGAGCATCACGCCCCCGAGCCGCGCGTGAGCTTCTCGGAGCAGTGTGGTCTTACCGACGCCTAAATGTCCACTGAGTGCGACGAGGCGCCCCGGCCGAGCGCCGGCCAGCAGCGTGTCGAGGGCCCGTTGTTGGGCCGGTGAGAGTTGAAGCGACATATCGCCGATACTGCTCGGTCGGAGTGCGGAGGTCAACATCGAAACGTCGCGGCGCTTGCCGCCCCGCCTCACGCGGTCGATCTTCCGGGTGGAGACGTACCGTTCGACGGAGAGGAGCGATGAGTGACAAGCCCGAGCGCGACGCCGACGGCGCGCGCGAGGCGACGAGCGACGCACCAGCCCCGAGCTCCGAGGCTACGAGGTCCACCGGGGCGCCCGGAGCCCCACTGAGCTATGCCGACGCGTTGACCGAGGACCAGGTGCGCCTGGCCCTGCGCAAGGTCAAGGACCCCGAGCTCAACCTCAACATCATCGACCTCGGGCTCGTCTACGGCGTCCGCGTCGATGGAGCCCGCGTGGCGATCGACATGACCCTCACCTCGCCCGCCTGCCCCGCCGGACCTCAGATCGTGACCGACGTCGAGCGGACCGTGAAGGCGATGCCCGGTGTCAGCGAGGTCGCGGTGAACATCGTGTGGACGCCCTTTTGGTCACCGGAGCTGATCGAGCCGCGGGTGAGGGCGTACATGGGCTTGTGAGCCTCTCACAAGCTGCCCTTCCCGAACGGCCGCAGAGCGCGCACGAAGGGTTCCCCTAACACCTCGATCTGCCACCGGCGGAGCTCCGGCACCTCGCGAAGCTCTTCGAGGGATGCGGGATTCTTCCGGGCCACGGCCTCCAATCGATCGCGCGCGCAGAGAACGCCCGGGTCGAGATCGAGTCGCTGGGCGGCCTCGTCGCGCACCGTCTTGAGCGCGGTCACGCGCGCGTCGAAATCCGGATCGCGCTCCCAGCGCGGCGCGCGCGGGAAACGCGGGAGCTCGCCGTCGGGGACAGCAAGCCCGCGGCGCACGGCCGCCACGAGCTCCGTACCGCGTGACTCGAGGAGCCCGCGCGGCATTCCCTTGATCGAGGCGAGGGCGTCGCGCGTCGACGGCTGCTCTTTCGCGATCGCGAGCAGCTGCTCGTTGCCGATGACGCGGAAGGTCGCGCGATCTGCCTGACGCGCGACGGCATCGCGCCAGGGAACGAGCTCGCGGAGGATCGCGAGCTCGCGACGAGTGAGGTCGCGCGCGCCCTTGACGCGCAGGAAGGCAGTGTCGACGTCCTCGGCGTCCCAGCGTGTGCCCTCGAGGAGCGCGAATTCCTCGCGCGCCCACGCGCGCCGGCCTGCTCGGTCGAGCTCCTCCGCGAGGCGGTCCCGCAACGCGAGCAGGTGCGCCGTGTCGAGCGCCGCATACTCCAGCATGTCGGCGGTCAGTGGCCGCTTCGACCAATCGGCGCGTTGGTGCTTCTTGTCCAGCTTGACGCCGAAGTATCGCTCGATGAGCGCCGCGAGCCCGAACGCGCGAATGCCGAGGAGCTGCGCGGCGACGCGCGTGTCGAAGATGTTCCGGACGTGCCAGCCGTAATCCTGCTCGAGCAGCCGCAAGTCGTAGTCGGCGTCGTGGAAGACGACTTCGACGTCCGGTGATTCGAGCAGTCCGCCCAGCACCGGCGGCGTCCCGATCGTCAGCGGATCGATGATCGCCGATCGGTCGCGTGTCGAGAGCTGGAGGAGGTAGATTCGGTCGACGAACCGGTGGTAGCTCGCCCCTTCCGTGTCGAGCGCGATGGCGTCGGTGCGGCCGACCGAGTTCAGGAAGCGGGCGACCGCGTCGGGCGTGTCGAGGTAAACGTAGGCTGCTGCGCCGTCGCGGACGGTGCTGGTTCGGGACACGCGGACTCCTCGCGGGTCAGGCGGCAAAGTCGCCGTAAATCTAGGGAGGAGGAATGAGGAATGAGGACTGAGAGGGAGTCCGTAGCGCTCATTCCTCCTCCCTCCTTCCTCGTCTCCTGAGCATGGCCCCGACCTTGCGCGCACAGCACGCCCATGACTGAGCCCTCCCGGCGCGAGCCCCCGCCAGGCCCGCCCGGCGCGGTGACGCCGCCAATCCCAGTCGAGGGGAACCCGGGCCGCCCCATGCCGCGGCCGGTCGGCATCGGTTCCGCGCCGCCGCCAGTTCACACCGAGCGTCGACGCCGGGCGATGGGTTGGCGGAGCACCGACGTGCTGCGAACCGCGGCGCTCGTGATCGCGATGTACGTCGCGCTCCGCCTGCTCTGGTTCGCGAACGCCTTGATTCTGACGACATTCCTCGGCGTGCTGTTCGGACTCGCGGTGTCGTCGGGCGTCGACCGGCTCGAGCGGCTGCGCATCCCGCGAGGTATGGGCGCGGCGATGATCGTCCTGAGCTTCTTCGGCTTCCTGACGTTGCTCGGGATCTGGATGGCCCCGACGCTGCGCGAGCAGGGCGCCGAGCTCAGGCGCAGACTCCCTGAGGCGGTCGACCGCGTTCAGGAGTGGGTCAATCGGCGCCAGGGCTTCATGAGTCTTCTCCTCCGACCACCTGGCAGGGCGCCGCAGGGCGCGGGCGCCACCGGCGCCGCCGCGGCTCCTCGGGGTCGGGCTCAGGCGCCGAGCGCGCCGCCGGCTCCCGCACCCGGAGGGACCGGCGGTACCGGGGCGACCGGCGCCGGTGCCGCGCAGCAGCCGCCTGGCGGCGCCGCGGCCACGCCGCGCGGGCAGGTCGGCGGGCCGGCCACCGAGGCTGGCCCCCCGAGCGCGACGGAGACGCTCAGCAGCCGGCTTGGCGGGCAGATGGGCGGCGTCGTCCGCTACCTCTTCCCCTTCCTGCAGTCGACGATCGCCGCCGTCGCCGGCGTGTTGCTCATCATATTCCTGGCGATCTACATCGCCGCCGATCCGAAGCTGTATCACGCCGGCTTGATGCATCTCTTCCCCAGGCCGGCGCGGGCGCGCGCCGGGGAGATCCTCTCGGCGATGGCGACGATCCTCCGCAAGTGGCTGGTGACGCAGCTCATCGCCATGACCACGATCGGGATCGTGACGACCGTCGTCCTCGTCATCCTCGACGTGAAGGCGGCGCTGGCGCTCGGCCTGCTCGCCGGGCTGCTCGAGTTCATCCCGACCATCGGCCCGATTCTCAGCGGCATACCCGCCGTCGCGATGGGCTTCGTCGACTCGCCGCAGAAGGCGCTCTACATCGCCGTCGCGTACATCGGGATCCAGTTCCTCGAGAACCACATCCTGATCCCGATCCTGATGAAGGGCGGCGTCGACATCCCGCCGGCGCTGACGATCCTCGCGCAAGCGCTCGCGACACTGCTCTTCGGCTTCCTCGGCCTCATGGTCGCCGTGCCGCTGATGGCCGCGTCGATGGTCGCGGTGAAGATGCTCTACGTCGAGGGTGTCGTCGGCGACCAGGTCGAGGTCTTCAACCACGGGGCGGACGACGACGGGGCCGATGACGGCTAGCACCTGGGCGGTGTCTGCACGGGCCGGCAGCGCCGGTACGCTCGTCGATCGCTTCCCCGCACTCGCGTCGCTCCCGCGCGCCGGTCTCCTCGGCGCGCTGCCGACGCCCGTCGCCCCGAGCACGCTGGCGCCGGCACTCTGGGTGAAGCGCGACGATCTCACCGCGTTCCCGATCGGCGGCAACAAAGTGCGCGCGCTCGACTTCTTGCTCGGCGGGCTTGGCGCCGGTGCGGAAGTTCTCACGGCCGGCGCGATCGGCTCCACGCACTCGCTGACGACGGTCGTGCACGCGAAGCGACTGGGCGCGCGGACAACAGTGATCCGATGGCCACAGGAGCTGAACGAGGTCGCGCGCACTGTCGCGCGCCGGATCGAGGCCGACGCGGACCTGACGTACGCGACCCGGACGGTCCCCGGTGCGTACTTGCGCGCGCTGCGCATTCGCCTCTCCCGTGACGTCCGCTGGGTGCCCCCCGGCGGAACATCGGCGCTCGGCATCCTCGGACACGTCGATGCGGCGCTCGAGCTCGCGGCGCAGGTTGCGGCGGGTGCGGTCCCGCCCCCGGCGCGCATCGTCGTACCCCTCGGCAGCTGCGGGACCGCGGCCGGGCTCGCCCTGGGCCTGGAGCTCGCCGGTGTGCCGACGCGTGTCGTCGGCGTCCGCGTCGTCTCGCGCCTCGTCGCCAACCACGCGCGCGTACTGCGCCTCGCCGCCCGCACCGCTCGACTCATCGAGCGGGTCGCGCGTGGTTCCCGTGTCCCGCGGGTCTCGCCGGGTCGACTGCAGGTCGCCGAAGGCCACTTCGGCGGAGCGTACGCGCGCGAGACTGCGGAGGGCCGCGCCGCCGCCGAGCGATTCCACCGCGGCCACGCGCCGGCGACGCTCGAGCCAACGTACACGGCAAAGGCGTTCGCGGCGGCGTTGGCGCAGTGTGACGGAGAGCCGACGCTCTTCTGGTTGACTTTCGATTCGCGGTGGCTCTCGGAACTGGGAACTGGGACCGTGGACCCGGCCTAGCTCTACAGATCCGAGTTCCAAGCTCCCAGCGCTCGATCGTCCTGACCTCGCCAGGCCCGTGATCTCCCGCCTCGACTCCATCTCCCTCGCCTACGACGACGTCGGCGCTGGGCTCCCGATCGTCTTCCTCCACGCGTTCCCGCTCGACCGGTCGATGTGGGCGCCGCAAGTCGGTGCGCTGGTCCGCCAGGGCCGATGCATCGCGCCGGACCTTCGCGGCTTCGGCCAGTCCGGCGTCGCGCCGCCGTACTCGATGGATCGCTACGCCGACGACGTTGCGGAGCTGCTCGACGGGCTCGCCGCAGAGCCGGCGGTCGTCGTTGGCCTGTCGATGGGCGGATACGTCGCGTTCGCGTTCTGGCGCCGACATCGAGCGAAGGTTCGGGCACTCGTGCTCGCGGACACGCGTGCCGGTGCCGACACGGAGGAGGGGCGCGAGAAGCGCCGCAGGCTGATCGAGGTGGCACGCTCGCGCGGGAGTTCGACGATCGCCGAGATGCAGATCGCGAGCATGGTCGGGCAGGCGACGCGCGAACGTCGTCCGGACGTTGCCGAGACGATACGCGCGATGATGGCCGCGGCACCGGTCGACGGGATCGTCGGCGCGCTGGAGGCGATGATGGCACGCGCCGACTCGACGCCCACGCTGGCGACAATTGACGTGCCGACCCTGATCGTCGTCGGCGAGGAAGACACGTTGACCCCGCAGACAGAAGCGCTCTCGATGCACGAGCGGATCCGCGGCAGCCGGCTCGAGGTCATCTCCCAGGCGGGTCACATCTCCAACCTGGAGCGGCCGGCGGCGTTTACTCACGTGATGAATGAGTTTGTGGAGGGGGTGGCGATTGATTAACTGCCGCCCGCGCTGTCGCGCGGACGCTATCAGCTATCGGTGCGGCCTTCGGCCGCACGCTATCAGCTATCAGCTAACAGCTATCAGTACTTGGGACTGCCCCGCCCGCGCTGCGCGCGAGGCGGGGCTTCGACTGCATTTGATACGAGGCTCCTCCCGGAACCCGTGAACGCCGTGCACCGTACCAGCGGCCCGCAGGCCGCCCTCCGTGCTACCGATAGCTGATAGCTGATAGCTGATAGCTTGTTTGACATGCCCGACGCCTCCACCCGCCTCTCCGCCGCCGAACAGAGTCCGAGCGCGCGCCTCGGCGGTGTGCTGTTTCGGAACCGCAGTTGGATCCCGGTGCCTTTTCTTGCCGTGCCGCTGCTGGCGCCCGGCCGGATGACGGTGGCGAACTGGGTCGTCGGGGCGCTGCTGGTGGCGGCGGGAGAGGCGGTGCGGCTCGCCGGCGTCGCGGCGGCCGGGCCGTTGACGCGGCGGCGGTCGCGCGACGTGCAGCGCCTTGTGACGTACGGGATGTTCGCGTGGGTGAGGAATCCGCTCTACGTCGGCAACTTCGTCATCTGGATGGGCTTCACAGTCGTCTCCGGCGTGTACTGGTTCCTGCCGGTCGCCGCGCTGCTCTTCGCCCTCGAGTACACGCTCATCGTCCGCTACGAGGAGGGGGTCCTCGAGTCGATCTTCGGCTCGTCGTACCTCGCGTACAAGGCGCGCACGCCGCGATGGCTACCGCGGCCGCCTCGGCGCGGCGAGGCGGAATCGGGGCCGCACGACTGGCGCGAAGCGCTGAGGAGCGAGACGAGTACGTTCATGGCGTACGCGGCGCTCGTCGTGGCGTTCGCGGTGAAGCACTGGTTGATGAGAGCTTGACGACGAGTGCGGGATTGCGGATTGCGGAGGCGGACCCTCGGGGACGCTCCTAGTCCGTACTGCGCAACCCGCACTCGTCGAGGTAGTCCACGAGGGCGACGTAGCTCGTCGCCACGAACTCCGCCGCGCTCGGTCCAGCGACCTGCGCGGCATCCTCGGCGGCGCTCCACCCGCCGGTGCGAGCGACATCGAGCTTGACCGCCCGAAGGCCCGCCGCCAGTGCGCCGCCGACGTCGGTGCGTTCGTTGTCGCCGACGTGGATGACGCTGCCGGGCGACGACACGCCGAGAGTGGCGACCGCAGCGCGGAACGGTTCGGGACGCGGCTTGGCGTGACCGACGTCCACCGAGTACACCGTCGCCGTGAACAGCTCGAGGAGCCCGTCCTGCTCGAGAAGCGCGTCCTGGGCGCGCCCGGAGGCAAAGCCGGTATCGGAGACGATCGCGAGCGGAAAGCGCGCGGCGAGTGCACGGACGGCGTCACCCGCGCCGGGGAGAAGCGGCGGCGGGTAGAGTAGCAGCGCTTGGTCGACCGCGTCGCACGCCGCCGCGACGTGCTGACACTGCGGCCGCGGCGTGCCCCCCGCCCGATCGATCAGCCAGTTCAGGCGCTCGGCCGTCGTGTAGCCGCGGTGCTCCTCCCGCCACCACCGGTCCGCCTCGCGCGCCGACTCCTTGTACAGTAGCGTGACCTCGTCGTCCGGGAGCTCGATGCCGTACGCGACGAGCAGGCTGGCGATCGCTTGCCGCCTGTGCGCGAGTCGCTCCGGAAGGTTCCCCGAGTCATAGAGGGTGTCCCAGAAGTCGAAGGTGACAGCGAGGACGGAGGAGCGAGAAGGGAGGGGGGAGGCCGATCTGGTTCGCTCCCCCCTCCCTCCTCGCTCCCCCGTCCTCACCTCGTCGGCCTCCCCGGCGGTGTGTCGCTCTGGAAGACTTCCTTGTTCTTCTGGATGTACTGGCGGAGGTTCGCCGGCACATCCTCTTCCGGGAAGATCGCCGTCACCGGGCACTCGGGCTCACACGCGCCGCAGTCGATGCATTCGTCCGGGTGAATGTAGAGCTGCTCCGGCCCCTCGTAGATGCAATCCACCGGGCATACGTCGACGCAGGACTTGTCCTTGACGGTGATGCACGCTTCAGTGATGACGTAGGGCATGGTCCCCTCGATGGTCCTGCGGAGTGCGCTTGACAACGCTAAGATAACGCGAGGTCCAGGCCCCCAAGAGGGGCGCCCGATCGCGAATGAGCCGATGCAACTGACAGTCAATGGCGTATCGCGCGAGCTCGCGCCCGCCGGCCACGAGACGTTGCTCACAGTGCTGCGGGACCAGTTCCATCTGACGGGCGCGAAGCTCGTTTGCGGCCGCGGCGAGTGCGGTGCCTGCACGGTGCTGGCCGAGGAGGGGCCCAGTGGCTCGCCAACGCCTATCTACTCGTGCCTGACCCTTGCGGCTGCCTGCGACGGATGCGCGATCACCACGGTGGAGGGCCTCGGTCGTGCGGGCGGCCTCCACCCACTTCAAGAAGCGTTCATCGAGCACGACGCCCTCCAGTGTGGCTTCTGCACGCCTGGTCAGCTGCTCGCTGCGGCCGCGCTCCTGGCGCGGCATCCAGAGCCCACCGACGCCGAGGTGCGCCGTGGCATGAGCGGCAACCTCTGCCGCTGCGGGACATATCCGCGGATCGTGGACGCGGTGGTGGCCGCTGGGCGAAAGATGCGGGAGGCGCAGCGTGGCTAAGCGGCCGAAAAGGCCCGTGCGCGGACCGAAGCCTGGAGCCCCCCGCAGGTCCACCGGACGGGAAACGAGGGGTAAGCTGCCCGGTCATGAAACCGATCCCGCTGCGCACGGCGCACCGCTCGCGGCGGAGCGCCCCGCCCGCCGCTTCCTCTCCACCACTGTCGAAGTCGAAGGCCGGGAGGAGACGAAGGTCGTCGAGATTCCGACGCTCGAGCCGGCTCCGTGGGATGAATCGGCCAGGCTCAGGGTCGTCGGAACGCCCGTACGCCGAGCCGACGCGCTGGAGAAGGTGACGGGGAAAGCCCGCTACACGGCAGACGTTCAGCTACCAGGGATGCTGTACGCCGCGCTGCTCCGCGCGCCGATCGCGAAGGGACGTGTCACGACGCTGGACCCCGAGCCGGCACTCGCGATCCGTGGCGTGCGCGGCGTGTTGCTCATGGATGATGTGCGAGGTATTCGGCATGACGGCGTCCAGATCCTCGACCGCAACGTTCACTACGCCGGACAGGCGGTCGCCGCGATTTGCGCCGAATCCCAGGAGCTGGCCGAGCGCGCGCTCGGCGCCGTCCGCGTGGAGTACGAGTCGGCGCCGCACGCGGTGACCGCCGAGGATGCGCTCACGCCCGGCGCGCCGGCGGTGCGCTCGAGCGGCAACCGCTCGCGGAATTCCCCGCGCGTGTTCAGCCGCGGCGACGTCGAAGCCGGGCTCCGCGCCGCCGACGTCACGATCACGCGCGAATACCGGACGCCCGTCGCGCTGCACACGGCGCTCGAGCCGCACGGCGCCGTCGCGAGCTGGGAAGGAGATCGCCTTACAGTCTGGGAGTCGACCCAGGGCATCTTCGGGGTGCGCAGCGACCTCGCCGAGGCATTCACGCTGCCGCTCAATCGTGTCCGCGTCGTGACGGACTACATGGGCGGCGGATTCGGTGCGAAGAACGGCGCGCAGAAGTCGACATACATCGCCGCGGCACTCGCACGAAAGCTTGGCCGACCGGTGCGCTGCGTTCTCGACCGCGAGGGAGAGCAGGTCGACTCCGGCAACCGCTCGGCCACGATCCAGCGCGTCACCCTCGGCGCGACCCGCGATGGCAGGCTCGCGGCGATCGCGGTCGAGGCGACGATACCGCTCGGCGTCGGCGGCTGGCAGGCGGGCGCCGCGAAGATCTACCACGAGCTCTATGCGTGCCCGAACGTGCGCAGCGCGGAGACCTTCGTCTTCACCAACGCTGGCGCGATGACCTCTTTCCGCGCTCCCGGCCACGTTGAGGGCGCCTTCGGCCTCGAATGCGCGATGGACGCCCTCGCGCGCGAGCTCGGCATCGATCCGCTGGAGCTGCGGCGTCGCAATTACGCCGAGCACGACCAAGAGAAGGGGCGCCGGTACTCGGACAAGCGGTTGGATGAGTGCTATCGACTCGGCGCGGACCGATTCGGCTGGAACTACGAACGGCGAGCTGCGACCTCAGGCCCTGACGACAATTCGAGTTCGCAGCTCGCCGTCCGCAGTCATGGGCGCCGTCGGAGGGGTCAGGGCATGGCGTCGCTCGTATGGAGCGCGGGCGGCGGGCCGCCCGCCTACGCCACCGTGCGACTCAACGCCGACGGCACGGTCGACGTGCTCACGGGGTCGCAGGATCTCGGCACCGGATCGCGGACCGTGCTCGCGCAGATCGCGGCCGAGGCGCTTGGCGCGCGGATCAGCGACGTGCGGACGGTGCTTGGCGACACGGAGCGACTGCCGTATACAGGCAACTCGTGGGGCTCGATGACTACGGCGTCCGTCGGGCCTGCGGTGCGCGTTGCGGCTCTCGAGGCGCGCGGGCGGTTACTGGAAGCGGCCGCCGCTCTGCTCGCGGACCCCGACGGAGAGCCGGACCCGGAACAGCTCGAGGCGAGGGACAGCGTCATCACCGTCTGCGGGACCGACCGCACGATCAGCTTCGCCGACGTGGGCGGAAAGCTCGGTGACGTCATGATCATCGGCCAGGGGAGTCGTGGCCCGAACCCGGAGCAAACCGCGATCTGCGCATTCGGCGCGCAGTTCGCCGAGGTCGAGGTCGACACCGAGACCGGCGTGGTTCGGGTGCTGCGCATCGTGTCAGCGCACGACTCGGGCCGCATCGTCAACCCGATGCTCGCCGCGAGCCAGATCGAAGGCGGCGTGCTGCAAGGGGTCGGTTACGCGCTCTTCGAGGAGCGCGTCATGGACCGCGCCCTCGGCGTGCAGCTCAACGCGACGATGCACGACTACAAGATCCCAACAATGGCCGACGCGCCGTCGATCGACGTGATGTTCGTCGACGGCGCCGACGTGACCGCGAACCACACGGGGGCCAAAGGCCTCGCCGAGCCGCCGATCATCCCGACGGCGCCCGCGATCGCGAACGCCGTCGCTGACGCGCTCGGCGTCGAACCGACTGAGATTCCGCTCACGCCGTGGCGGATCCTCGACCTCCTGAAGGCGCAGCGATGAGGTTCAGGCTCTTTGCCGCCACGTGGCTCCTGGCGGGCGCGGTGACCTGCAACTCGGCGCTGTCGGTGACGCCGGCTCAACAGGCGCAGCGCTTCGTCGCCGCGCTCAACGCGGACAGCGTCGACGTCCTCCTTCGGACGAAGACGGGAAGCGTGCCGGTGAAGCAGGGCCCGGGCTGGGTGCAGGGGAGCGAGCCGGATCGCGCGAAGACGATCGAGCACGTGAAGCTGATGGTCAAGGCCGGTGGCATCGGCCTCGGCGGCACGGCGCAGGTCTCGTGCGGGATCAGCCCGTGCGGGGAGCCCTGCCGGTGCAAGGTCGGCAAGACGCGGCACCTGAGCGGCCAGGCCGCTGGCCTGAACAGCCGCGACCTACTCACGCTCTCGACGACGCTCGCCCGTGCGAAGGCGGGGACGGTCGACCAGTACCTCGCCAAGTTCGGGCTGCACCGGCCACTGGTGAAGCACCCCACGAGCCCGGAGGAGTGGCATGTGGAGGCGAGGCTGTAAGGGTTCGGGCAGGGCGGAAGGGCGAGGGCGGTTCCGGGGGTGAAGGGCGCAGCCGCGGATGACGCGGATGACGCAGAGGAGCGCGGATCGCTCCGCTAAATCCGGGCCTCCGCACGCCACGAGCCCGGACGATGCTGTGGGTGCACCCCCGGGACGCCACCAGGCGAGGAGCCGAGCCTCTGCGCTCAGTAGCGTCCCGGGGGTGTCGCCAAGGTCTCGTCTCGGCCCGGTGCGAGCCGCTGGGAATGCTTGAGAAGCGGTCCGCGCAGCGTGCCCACCTTTGGCGGGCACGCGGTGTCGTCCGCGCGTTTCCGCGTCATCCGCGTGCGCAACGAACAACGCCCCTGCTGTTCCGCTGTTCGGGCTGTTCCGCTGTTCCGCTGTTCCACTCTTCCGCCTTCCCTACCCCCTCCACGGCGGCGGCGCTCCTGGCCTCCGCTCCAGCTGCGGGTTCTCCCGATAGAAGGTCGCGGTCCTCCCAATCACCTGCACGACGTCGGCCCCGACTTCCTCGCTGAGCCGCTTCGCGAGCGCCTTCGGCGACTCGTCGGCGTTCTTGCTCAGCTGGACCTTTACCAGCTCGCGCGTACGCAGCGCATCATCGAGCGACTGGACGACCGCCGGCGTGACTCCTTGGTGTCCGACGTGGACGCCCGCGATCAGGTGATGCGCTTCGGCGCGCAGCTCGGCGCGTTCCTTCGATGACAGGGGCATGAGTGCGGTGCCGGCGGCTGCGGTGCCGCGACGACGTGTGACACGGACGACGCCCGCAGCCGCAAGTCCCACGCCCCATTACGTTCCCGTGCGCGCGGCGCCACCGCCTCGCGCGCTACGGCCGCTCAGCGGACGGCGGAACTGGGGGCGTCGGGGGATCGGGCCGCGGGTCGGCGGGGCGCGGTGACGCCTGCGGCGTCGCGGGCTGCTCCGCGACAGGCGCCTCGCGCTTCGCGTCGCGGGCGTTCTTCAAGAGCGGGTACGGATTCAGCGGCTCGCCGTTCCAGTATCTGCCGCCGCCGCGCATGCGCATGATCTGGAAGTGGAGGTGCGGCGTGTTCTCCGGCGCGTTGCCGCTCGTGCCGACGTAGCCGATCGTGTCGCCCTTCTGGAGCGCTTTGCCCGCGCTCATCCCGTCGTGATAGCCGGCGAGGTGCGCGTAGTAGTATGCGACGCGCTCTTCCGGATCGGTCGCGTAGAGCACGATCCCGCCTGCCGAATTCCTGCTCAGTCGCAGAACGTACCCGTCGTCGGCCGCGATGACTGGCGTGCCGAACGGCGCGAGGATGTCGATCGCGTTGTGCCTACGCCCGCCACCGCGCGTGGCGTAGAAGTCGTTGCGCAGATCTTCCGGCTGCACACCGACCACGGGGATGATCAGCCGCCGACGCTGCAGGTACTTCATGTCGTCGGGCTCCGTGATTCTCGAGTCGGTCCGCACGGCCCCGGTCTGCGTGATCGGCGGCCGCCCGCCGGGCCGATAAATGGGGCGCGGAGTGTACACGCACGAGGCGGAGAGCACGGCGCCGATCGACAACGCGCCGACGGACAGCGCGACGCGGTATGCTACGCTCCAGCTCGGCTCGGAGCGACGCCGCACGAGGAAAGAAACGGTAGGCATACCGCAGGGACGACTCAGCCGGCCCTGGGTTGCGGCCAACCGTAACCCGCGAACTGCGAACCGCGAACCAGGATCTCGGAGCTAGCACCTCGGACCTAGGACCTCGCAACCAGTCGCTCGGCGCGAGCGCGCGACTTCCATTGTCCGATCCCCGCAGCTCGCAGCTTCGCGGTTCTAGTTCGCAGCTCGCAGTGCTTTCTTGAGCCTCTCCAGCTCCTCGTCCTCGATCCCGTACTCGTGCTCCCCGCCCGGATACCGGCCGCCGCGCACGTCGCTCGCGAAATCGCGCACGGCGGTCACCATCTCGCCGAACAGCTCCGCGTATCGCTTCACGAAACGTGGCGTACGGCCGTCGGTCAGGCCGACGATGTCGTGGAACACGAGCACTTGGCCGTCGGTCGCGCCGCCGGCGCCGATACCGATGACGGGGATCCGCAGCGTCGGCACGGCGAGCGCCGCGACGGCCGCGGGAATCGCCTCGAAGACGATCGCAAAGCAGCCCGCGTCCTCGAGGGCGCGAGCGTCGCGCGCGATGCCGAGCGCCTCGTCGGCCGTGCGGCCGCGCGCGCGGAGGCCGCCGGCGGCGGCCTGCTGCGGCAGCAGGCCAACGTGACCCATCACGGGGATCCCCGCGGCGACGATCGCGCGCACGCGCGCGACGCTCGGGCCGGCCCCTTCGAGCTTCACCGCGTCACAGCCGGCCGCCTCGAACCGCCGCGCCGTCTCGACGGCGGCAGCGTCGCCCGGCTCATAGGTCCCGTACGGCATGTCCCCGACGAGAACCGGCGCCGGCGCATCGGGCTTCTCTTCCGCCGTCAATCCACGCCGCACCGCGGCGGCAAGCATCGTCATCTCGGCGAGCGAGACGTCGCGCGTCGACGTATACCCGAGCACCGTATTCGCCGCCGAGTCACCGACGAGCACGATGTCGACCCCCGCCTGCGCGGCGACGCGCGCTGACACGTAGTCGTATGCCGTCACCATGACGATCTTGCGGGACGCGGTTTTCAGCGCCTGAAGAGTCGCGGTGGGGGCGGGGTTATCGCGCATGGAGCCTGTAAGCTTGAGGGCTTGTGAGCTTGTGGGCTTGTGAGGGCGCGGCCGTGCCGCGCACGCCCTCGGTCGGTCACGCGCAGTCCCGGCGGTTCCTCACAGGCTCACAAGCTATCAAGCTCACAAGCCGCTCCCTCCCCTCACACGCTGAGCATCACGTTATCGATCAGCCGCACCGGCCCGACTCGCGCCGCGACGGCGACGAGAACTTCCCCTTGAACGACGCTCAGCGGGCGCAGTGTATCCGCTGACACAACCTCGAAGTACTCCGGCTCCACGCCGTGCGCGCGCATGGCGTCGCGGCCGGCGCGGGCGACTGCCGCTGCGTCGCGCTCGCCCGTGACGATCGACTGCTCCGCCGCGTCGAGCCCGCGGCGGAGCGCGAGTGCACGCGTGCGGTCCACCGGACCTAGCCTGACGTTACGGCTCGACATCGCAAGGCCGTCGGGCTCGCGAACGGTCGGGCAAACGTCGACGCGGATCGGAAAGTCGAGGTCGCGCACGAGCCGCCGGATGACGAGCGCCTGTTGGACGTCTTTCTGCCCGAAGTACGCGACGTCGGGGGCGACGATGTTGAACAGCTTCGCGACCACGGTCGCGACGCCGCGGAAGTGCGACTGGCCGCGCGCCGCGCCCTCGAGCGGCTCGCTCAGCTCCCCGACCGTGACGGCGGTCGCGAATCCCGTCGGGTACATCGCGGGCGGGTCCGGCGCGAAGAAGAGGTCGACGCCGACGTCGCGCGCCATCGCCGCGTCGGCGGCCTCGTCCCGCGGGTACGCCGCGAGGTCAGCCGGGTCATTGAACTGAGTGGGGTTCACGAACACCGAGATGACGACGTAACCGCACTGCTCGCGCGCACGGCGAAGCAGCGATCGGTGGCCCTCGTGCAGTGCGCCCATCGTCGGCACGAAGCCGACGATCGCACCCGCCCCCCGCGCCTCGCGCACCGCGTCCCGCGTCTCACCTATCGTGCGGACGACCCGCATTGCCGCCGTCACGCGCTCCCCCGGGCCGCGGCGAGCGACCGCGTCTCGGCGGCCAAGGCGTCCCAAACGGGGAGCAGCTCCGGCGCGCGCTCGGCGACCGCCGCGCGCTGGCGGGCCGCCGTCCCCTCGTCGCCGCGCGCGATCGGGCCGGTGAGGGCCCGCGCCGCGCCGTGCGCCGCCCAGTTGCCGACCGCCGCGCGCACCAGCGGCACGAGCAGCGACCGCTCGACACCCGCTGCGTCCGCGAGCCGCTCGGCCGCGCCGGCGAGCGTGACGACGTAGTTCGACGCCATCGACGCCGCGGCGTGATAGAGCGCGCGGTCTTCGTCGGCGACGACAGCCGTCCGCATGCCGAGCGTGCGCGCGAGCGCGGCGGCCGTGCTCAGCGCACGCGGCGTCGTCCCGGCGATGGCACACCCGGCGCCGTCGAACCGCGCGTCGGCGCCGGTCACTGTGAGCAGCGGGTGCATCGAGAACGCCTCGTGCGGCTGGAGCGGCTCGAGCGTCGTCGCGCCGGAGCAGTGACCGACGAGCCGGCCTGCCGCGATGAGCGCGGCTGCCGGCGCGATCTGCGCGTCGGGAACGCAGAGGAGCACGACGTCGGCGCCGTCGCCGTTCGCGCCGCGCCCCAGCGGGCCGACGACGTCGGCCCCCGCCCGGGCGAGCGCGGCGGCGAGGGCCTGACCCATCCGCCCTCGCCCAACGATCGCGATGCGCGACGCGAGCACCGCGCGAACGCTTGCCGAGGTCCTCATGCGCGGAAGTCTAGCGCCGCGCGGGGCTGGTCCCCAACCCTGGCGCGCGAGTACATTCCCGCCGTTACACATCGGCACTCGCGCGGAGACCGACATGGCGCAGCATCATCACCCGGTGCACGTGGACCGCTACGTACCGGCGCGCACGAACGAAGGTTGGGGCGCTGCCGCGGCGACGATCCTTCTGGCGCTCGTCCTCGTAATCGGCGCCACGGTCATCCACAAGCGCACGTACAAGTCCCCGACGGACCCGAGCTGGCGCGCCGCGGGAAGCCAGCCGGCAGCGAACGTCCCGCGCGGACACTGAGAACGCTATCTGCTATCAGTCCGCGCTTTGCGCGGACGCTATCAGCTATCAGCTATCAGCACTATGGACTACCCCGCCCGCGCTGCGCGCGACGGCGGGGCATTGACTGCTTATGCCACTGCGCTCCCCCGCCACTCGGAACGCGTCACCACCCAATCAGCGGCCCGCAGGGCCGCCGTCCCTGCTACTGATAGCTGATAGCGGATAGCTGATAGCGTCGCCGCCGGAAGGCGGCGACTGATAGCTGGTAGCGACAGCCCCTTCCATCATCCCTACCACCTCCTCCAGCGTCGACAGCGCGCGATCTCTCGCATACCACCGCCTGATCTCGCGATACCGCTCCGCCTTGTCGACGGCCCTACCGGGGCCGAGGGCCCAGGCTTGGAGCTCCTTTGGGCGGGGTCCCCACCAACCGCGCTCGACGTAGTCGTCGTCGAGTAGGATGACGACCGGGATCGAGCGCGAGGTGCCCGTCAGGTGGCCGTCCATCAGGTCGGGATTCGCGTCGCGACCAAGGACGCGGAGGTCGACCTGTGCCGGTGCGAGCGTCGCCAGCTTGGCGAGCACGGGCAGGGTGTTCACGGCGTCGCCGCACCAGTCCTCGTTGAGCACGAGCAGGTGTCGGCGACCCGGGAGTGCGCGGACGCGGTCGACGAAGGACTGAGGGACGCGCGCGAGCTTGTACATCATCTCCCAGAGCGCCTTGTTCTGCTGCGCCGACGCGATGAATGCGTCGAAGGTCGGTGCCGCCTCGTACCGGTCTCTCATTGGACGCGTCTCGCGCGATTCCTGAGTAATCTTAGCCGCATGTACCCCTTCGCCTATCAGAGCGCCGAGTCGCTGGCGGACGCCGTCCGCCAACTCGTGGCTGCGGGCACGATGCCGCTGGGCGGCGGAACGGATTTGCTCGTCCTGATTGGCGAAGGACTCGCGCGGCCGCAGGTGCTGGTCGACCTCCGCCGAGTGCCGCGCGCCCGTGGCGTCACCGTCGAGCCCGACGACGTAGTGCGCATCGGCGCGGCGACTCGGGTCAGCGAGCTCGCGGAGCACGCAGTCATCCGTGAGCGCTTCCCCGCCCTTGCCGAGGCGTGCGACGTCGTCGGGACGCCCGCGCTGCGCAACATGGGGACGATCGGCGGAAACCTCTGCCAGCGGCCGCGCTGCTGGTACTTCCGGCGCAACATCCGCTGTCACAAGAACGGCGGCGATACGTGTCCGGCGGTCGAGGGCGAGAACCAGTACCTCGCCATTCTCGGCGGCGGGCCCTGCTACATCGTTCATCCCTCCGATCCGGCGGTCGCGCTCACCGCGCTCGAGGCGCAGGTCGAAATCAGCGGCCCTGGCGGCTCGCGATGGATCGAGCTCTCCGACTTCTACCTGCTGCCGCGCGAGCGCCTCGACCACGAGACCGTGCTCGGGCCGGGCGAGTTCGTGAGCGCCATCGCGCTCCCGGCGCAGTCGGCGGGCGGCGTGCAGCGCTACCACAAGCTCATGCAGCGCGGTGCGTGGGACTTCGCGCTCGTCAGCCTGGCCGCGGCGAAGCGCCGCGACGGAGACGTGCGCCTCGTGCTCGGCGGCGTTGCGCCGCGCCCGTGGCGCGTGACGTCCTCGGTCGAAGAAGACGTTTCTAGTGGTGGGCTCGACGACGACGCGGTAGAGATCCTTGCCGAGCGCGCCCTCATCGACGTCGCACCGCTGTCGAAGAACGAATACAAGGTCGAGCTGGCCGCGTCGTTGCTGCGCCGAGCGATCGCCGAGCTCGCGGGAGAGGAGGCCTAGGTGGCGTGGCTGGAGTATGGCGGCCGTCTTCGGAGGCTGGCGGACGGCGAGACGATCGTTGGCGGCGTGCCGAGCGCAGGGCTACGCGTCGCGGACGCTGATCTGCTTCCGCGGCACTTCGTCCTGCGAGTCGAAGGTGACGACATCTGGCTGCGGGTCTGGTCCACGGAGTCCGTCGTCGCGCTGAACGGTCGGCAGGTTGGCGGCCAAGAGTGCAAGCTGGACGACGGCGACACCATCAGCGCAGGGTCGACGCACTTCCATGTCTGGCGAAACCAGCCCGAGCTGCTTTCGGTAACCGCCGAAAGTGAGCCGAGTCGGCCACCAACCGGTCACTTGATCGACACCAAGGATCACGTCGCATACCCGCTCGACCGACTCTCGACCAACATCGGCCGTGCGACGGCTAACGTCATACGGCTCAAGGACCCGACGGCCTCGCGCTTCCACGCCCAGGTGCGTCGGGAGGCTGGCGGTTACGCGCTCCACTCCGTCGGTTCCTCCGGCACCCGGATCAACGGACGGCGAGTCGGGGCCCCGCAGCTGCTGGAGGACGGGGACGAGATCGAGATCGCCTATACGACGCTCCGGTATACCCGCGCAACCCCGCCGGAGGGGGTTACTATCGTGCACCGGACCGAGGGCGGCGGCGGCGAGGCCGCGGAGCGGCCGACGATCGTCCGGGAGCGCATCTCCCTTCGCCAGCTTCGACGGGCGGCAACCCGCAGGCATTTTGCCCGACCGGCGGTGGTCGTCGGGGGCGTTCTGCTTCTTCTCGCCCTGGCGGCGCTCTTCCGCGCCACGCGGTAAGGGCGAAAGACCAGACTAAAGTCGAGCGACGCCTGATTGGCGCTGAAAAGGGCCCGTTTGGGCTCGAAATCGCCCTCAATTCCGACTAAATTTGTCCGCATCGCATCCGACTGCGGAGTGCGGACTGCGGACTCGCCCTCGGGGATGCGCCTGGGCTGCGAAGCGAAGCGCCCCGGGTTTGCGTCCGCCGTCCGCCCTCCGCAGTCCTTTCAGGAGGACGAGCTTAGGGATGACCTCGCCGATCGAGTCACCCATCGAGTCGCTGGTCACGCGCGACTACCAGTACGGTTTCGTTACCGAGGTCGAGTCGGACACGCTTCCGCCCGGTCTCGACGAGCAGACCGTCCGCGCGATCTCCGCGCGCAAGCAGGAGCCGGAATGGCTCCTCGGGTGGCGGCTCAAGGCATTCCGCCGCTGGCAGACGATGAAGGAGCCGCACTGGCTCAACGGCCACTACGACCCGATCGACTACCAGTCGCAGAGCTACTACTCGGCGCCGAAATCGGTGAAGCCGCTCCAGAGCCTCGACGAGGTCGATCCGGAGCTGCTGCGGACGTACGAGAAGCTCGGCATTCCGCTCCAGGAGCAGAAGCTGCTCGCCGGCGTCGCCGTCGATGCGATCTTCGACTCCGTCTCCGTCGGCACGACGATGCGGGAAGAGCTCGGCAAGCTCGGCATCATCTTCTGCTCCTTTGGCGAGGCGGTGCGCGAGCACGCGGACCTCGTGCGCAAGTACCTCGGCAGCGTCGTCCCCTACAGCGATAACTTCTTCGCCGCGCTCAACGCGGCCGTCTTCTCCGACGGCTCGTTCGTCTACGTGCCGAAGGGCGTGCGGTGTCCGATGGAGCTCTCGACGTACTTCCGCATCAACGCCGCCGACACCGGCCAGTTCGAGCGGACGCTCATCGTCGCCGACGAGGGTGCGTACGTCAGCTACCTCGAGGGCTGCACGGCGCCGAAGCGGGCGACCAACCAGCTTCACGCCGCGGTCGTCGAGCTCATCGCCCTCCAGGACGCGACGGTCAAGTACTCGACCGTACAGAACTGGTACGCCGGCGACGCCGAGGGCGTCGGCGGCATCTACAACTTTGTGACGAAGCGCGGCAAGTGCGCCGGCGAGAACAGCAAGATCTCGTGGACGCAGGTCGAAACCGGCTCGGCGATCACGTGGAAGTACCCGAGCGTCATCCTCCAGGGCGACAACTCGGTCGGCGAGTTCTACTCGGTGGCGGTGGTCAACAACCACCAGCAGGCCGACACCGGCACGAAGATGATCCACATGGGCCGCAACACCAAGTCGACGATCGTCTCGAAGGGCATCTCGGCCGGTCGCGGCAACAACAGCTATCGCGGCCTAGTCCGCGTGCTGCCGAGGGCGAAGGGCTCGCGCAACTACACCCAGTGTGACTCGATGCTCGTCGGCAACCGCTGCGGCGCGCACACGTTCCCGTACATCGAGGTCGGCAACAACACCGCGATCGTCGAGCACGAGGCGTCGACGTCGAAGATCGGGGAGGATCAGATCTTCTATCTCAAGCAGCGGGGCCTGAGCGCGGAGCAGGCGGTGTCGATGATCGTCAGTGGGTTCTGCAAAGAGGTGTTCAAGGAGCTGCCGATGGAGTTTGCGCTCGAGGCGCAGCAGCTACTCGGGATCACCCTGGAGGGAAGCGTCGGGTGAGGTTCGGGGTTCGAGGTCCGAGTGAAGCACACTCTCCCGAAACTCGAGCCTCGAACCTCGAAACTCTGGAATACACACATGCCCCTACTCGAAATCCGTAACCTCCGCGCCACCGCCGGTGAGCGCGAGATTCTCAAGGGCATCGACCTCACCGTCGACGCCGGCGAAGTCCACGCCGTCATGGGCCCGAACGGGTCAGGCAAGAGCACGCTCGCGCAGGTCCTCGCCGGCAATCCGGCTTACGCGGTCACCAGCGGCGAGGTGACGTACGACGGCGACGACCTGCTCGAGCTCGAGCCCGAAGAGCGCGCGCAGCGTGGGCTGTTCCTTGCGTTTCAGTACCCGGTCGAGATCCCGGGCGTATCCAACGCGTACTTCCTGCGCGCGGCGTACAACGAGATCCGCAAGGCGCGTGGCGAGGAGGAAGTCGATCCGCTCGAGTTCGCGGCGCTGATGGACGACCGCCTCGAGATGGTCGGCATGGACGCCTCGATGCTCAACCGGTCGGTGAATACCGGCTTCTCCGGCGGCGAGAAGAAGCGCAACGAGATCCTGCAGATGGCGGTGCTGCAGCCGAGACTTGGCATCCTCGACGAAACCGACTCCGGACTCGACATCGACGCGCTCCGAACCGTATCGGACGGCGTGAACCGGCTGCGCTCGGACGAGCGGTCGTTCGTCGTCGTCACGCATTACCAGCGTCTGCTCAACTACATCATCCCGGATTTCGTGCACGTGCTGTTCGCCGGCCGGATCGTGCGGTCGGGGGGCAAGGAGTTGGCGCTGGAGCTAGAGGAGCGCGGCTACGAAGGCCTCTTGGAGGAGGCCACGACGTGACGACGTCGGTGGACCCTACGCCGGCCCCGTCTCGTGAGCAGCGCGCCCGTGGCGCCTCCGCGGGGGAGCCGCGGGTGAGCGGCGAGACGGGGCTCGTGCGGTCGCCGGCAGACGTGACCGTCGATGCGGGCGGCGGCCCCTCGCGCGCGCCGACCGCCTACGTGCGCGACTTCGAGGACGTCGACATCGAGCTCGGCGCCTTGCAGCGGCCGTGGGCGCGCGCGCTGCGCCGCACCGCGCTCGAGCGCTTCCAGGCGCACGGGTTCCCAACGACGAAGAACGAGGACTGGCACTTCACGAGCGTCGCGCGGATCGCCGAGTCGGACTTCCTGACGCTGACCGCGCCGGGGGGCGAGGTGAAGCGCGAGGACATCGCGCCGTTCACGTTCGGGCGCGCCGACTGGCGCACGCTCGCGTTCGTGAACGGCCGCTTCAATCCCGAGCTGTCGAGCCGCGATGGGCTGCCGCCCGGCGTTCGCCTGCTGTCGCTCCAGGATGCGTGGGCAGAGATGCCGGAGCTGCTCGAGCGCTACGTCGGCAAGATCGCCACCTTCGACGAGCCCGGTCAGGCGTTCACGGCGCTCAACACGGCGTACATGGTTGACGGCGCCGTCGTTCACGTCGCCAAGGACGTCGTGGCCGAGCGGCCGATCCATCTGCTGTTCGTGAGCGACGCGATGGCGGCGCGCGGGGTAATGTACCCGCGCAATCTGATCGTCGTCGACCGGGGCGCGAAGGCGGCGGTGCTCGAGACGTACGCCGCGGTCGGCGACGCGCACTACTTCACAAATGCGGTGACCGAGGTCGCCATCGGCGACGGGGCGACGTTGAGCCACGTGAAGCTCCAGCGCGAGAGCCAGCGGGCCTTCCACGTCGGCACGATTGACGTCCGGCAGGCCCGCGACAGTCACTACGTCTCGTTTGCGTTCGGTACCGGCGGCTCGCTCTCCCGGTCGAACATCTACACGGCGCTCGCCGGCCAAGGCTGCGGCGCGACGCTGAACGGCCTCTACATGCTCGACGCCGACCAGCACATGGATCACCAGACGCGGATCGAGCACGCGGAGGCCAACTGCTACAGCCGCGAGGTCTACAAGGGTATTCTCGACGGCACCTCGCACGGCGTCTTCAACGGCAAGGTCTACGTCCATCCGGTCGCCCAGAAGACCGACGGCAAGCAGACGAACAACACGCTCCTGCTCTCCGACAAGGCTCAGGTCGACACCAAGCCGCAGCTCGAGATCTTCGCCGACGACGTGAAGTGCACGCACGGCGCGACAGTGGGGCGGCTGGATCAAATGGCCCTGTTTTACATGAAGAGTCGGGGAATGAGCGCGGAGCTGGCGAGGCAGCTGCTGACGTACGCCTTCGCGGCCGATGTGATCGAGACGATAGAGCTGGAGCCCGTGCGCGAGGGTTTGGAGAAGCTGACGCTGGAGCGGTTCACGAAGACGGAGGAATAGGCTCGAGGTCGGAGGTTAGAGGTTCGAGTGTCAGGAGCCCTCGAACCTCCAACCTCGAACCTCCCGCCTCGCTCATGCCTGACCTCGACGCTCTCTACCAGGAGATCATCCTCGACCACAACCGCCGCCCGCGGAACTACGGCGAGCTGGCGGGTGCGCACAAGACGGTCGCCGGCCGCAACCCACTCTGCGGCGATGAGATGACGCTCTGGGTGCGGCTCGACGACGATCGCATCGCCGAGGCGAAGTTCGTCGCGCAGGGATGCGCCGTGTCGAAGGCATCGGCGTCGTTGATGACGACGGCGGTCAAGGGGAAGACGCGGGCGGAGGCCGAGCAGTTGTTCGAACGGTTTCACAAGCTCGTGACCGGCAAGCTCCCGGCGTCCGACCACGCAGGGCTGGGCGCGCTCGCCGCACTGGGCGGAGTCGCCAAGTTTCCGATCCGCGTGAAGTGCGCGAGTCTGCCCTGGCACGCGCTCAAGCGGGCGCTCGACGGGGGCGGCGCGAAAGAGCCCGTCACCACCGAGTAGGACGCAGTTTGTCGAAGTCCGATTTCCACCCGGTCGCCGACGTCGACGACATTGCCGAGGGGGAGCTCTTGAGCGTGAAGACCCCGGTCGGCGAGCCGGTCTGCCTCCTCAGACATCGTGGCGAGATCCACGCGGTCTCGGATTGCTGCACCCACTCGGAGTTCCCGATCTCCGACGGGTCGCTGCGCCCGGACGGGTCGCTCGAGTGCACGTGGCACGGCGCGCGGTTCGACTGCCGCACGGGCGCCGTCCTGAAGGGGCCCGCGGAGGATCCGCTGCCCGTGTACGAGGTGAGGCTGGACGGTCGCACGGTCCTTGTCGGCCCGCGGAAGCGGAGCTCGGAACCCGGACCGGGGACTAGCAACTAACATGGCTTCCCGCCGCGCCGACTTCCCGCTCCTCGCTCAGAATCCGGACCTGCACTACCTGGATACGGCGGCCACGTCGCAGAAGCCGCGTGTCGTGCTCGACGCGATGCGGGAGTTCTACGAGACCGACTACGCGAACCCGCACCGGGGCGCCTACGCGCTCTCCGCGCGGGCAACCGAGCGGTACGCGGACGCGCGCGCCCGGGTCGCGCGGTTCTTCGGCGTGCGCGACGACGCGTGCCTGATCTTCACGCGCGGGACGACCGAGTCGCTGAACCTCGTGGCGTCGTCGTGGGGGCGTACCAACGTCGGACCGGGCGACGAGATCGTCGTCACGGCGATGGAGCACCACGCGAGCTTCGTCCCCTGGCAACAAGTCGCGCTCGAGCGGAGTGCCAAGTTCCGTGTCTGCGAGCTGACGGCGGACGGGCGGGTTGACCTCGAGTGCCTCGCCGGACTCCTGTCGAAGCGGACGAAGGTTGTGGCCTTCAACCACGTCTCGAACGCGCTCGGCACAGTGAACCCGGTGCGCGAGATCGCCGAGCTGGCGCGCGGCGTCGGCGCGATCGCCGTCTGCGACGGCGCGCAGAGTGCGCCGCATTTCGCGACCGAGTTCGACGCGCTGGGCGTCGACTTCTATGCCTTCAGCGGCCACAAGATGTGCGGGCCGATGGCGAGCGGGGGGCTGATCGGGAGGCGCGAGCTGCTGGAGCGGATGCCGCCCTACCAGACCGGCGGCGACATGATCGAGTTCGTGCACGATGAGCGGACGACGTGGAACGTGCTCCCGCACAAATTCGAGGCGGGCACGCCGAACGTCGCCGGCGCGGTGGGGCTCGCCGCGGCGTGCGACTACCTCGAGTCGATCGGCATGGGCGAGGTCCGCCGCCGCGATCACACGCTGATGGCGCGCGCGTCCGAGCGGCTGGCGGCGATCGACGGCGTGACCGTGCACGGGCCGTCAGCGGCGGAGCGGGGCGCGATCGTCTCCTTCAGCGTTGCCGACATCCATCCTCACGACGTCGCGACGGTGCTCGACCAGCAAGGGGTATGCATTCGGGCGGGGCACCACTGCTGCCAGCCCCTAATGCGGCGGCTGGGCGTGGCGGGGACGGCGAGGGCGTCGTTCTACGTCTACAACGACGAGGCGGACGTGGAGGCGCTGGTGGCGGGCGTCGAGAGCGCGCAGGAGCTGTTCGCGCGCACGGGGCCGTAGATCGGACGGCGCCGCGCTGTCGGGGCGGACCGGAGCACGCGATGATCGAGCGTCTATGGCACGGCTGGACAACTCCGGAGAACGCCGATCGCTACGAGGCGCTCCTGAAGAGCGAGATCTTCCCGGGGATCGCCGCAAGGAACGTCACCGGATACCGTGGTATCCGACTCCTCCGCCGGTCTGTCCCGTCCGGAGAGGTCGAGTTCGTGACCATCATGTCCTTCGACTCCTGGGACGCCGTGCGAGCCTTCGGAGGCAGCGATTACGCGATGGCGTACGTTCCCCGGAGCGCGCGGGCGTCCTCTCCCGCTTCGACGAGCGTTACGCCCACTACGAGGTGCGGGAGCGCCTCTCCTACTGAGGGACACGATGCGTCACTCGCCTCGACGCGATCTGCATCGTCAGCGGACTGGCGGCGCCGCGTTACTCCTCATCGACGTGCAGCAGGGCCTTGACGATCCACGCTGGGGAGCGCGGAATAATCCGGACGCAGAGCAGCGGATCGCCGATCTGCTCGCGGCGTGGCGCGCCGCCGGCCGGCCGGTCATTCACGTCCAGCATCTGTCGCTTCGACCTCAGTCCCCACTTCGCGAAGACGCGCCGGGCCACGCGTTCAAGGTCGAAGCTACGCCGATGGCCGGCGAACCTGTCTTCCGCAAGCACGTGAACAGTGCCTTCATCGGAACGGACCTCGAGGCGCATCTGCGGGCTAATGGGATCGAGGCACTCGTCGTGGTCGGGGTCACTACCGACCACTGCGTGTCCAGTACGGTGCGGATGGCGGGGAACCTCGGGTTCACCGTCACTGTCGTCGAGGACGCAACCGCGACCTTCGAGCGCCGTGGCCCGGACGGAACCCACTACAGCGCGGACGTCATGCACGGCGCCGCGTTGGCGAGTCTTCACGGTGAGTTCGCGACGGTCCGACGCGCCCAGGACGTCCTTGCCACTCTGGGTCCCTGATTTCGCTAACCCAGCAGCCACGATCGTCTCTCGTGAGCGACTGGTGAAGGCGCGTATCAGCGAGTTACGACGCAAGGGCACAGCATCCCATTAGGCGGCCACCTCACTCGACGACCCAGTTCTCCCAGATCGCATGCGGAAGAAACCAGGACGATCACCGAAAAAGCCAGCGACGACGCGGTCCCCGAGGAAGTCTCCGACGTCATCCGCGCCGCGTCACGTGCCGACGCGTGGCCTCTACGGCTGGATCACGCACACCGAGCTCGCCAGCTCCGACCCCGTGGCGACGAAGGCGTGGTGCGCCAAGGTTCTGGGCTGGACGTTCAAGCCGAGCTTTCCCATGCCAGGCGGCGGCGAATACCACCTATTTGCGTACTCCGACAAGGGTGGCGGCGCGATTCGCCAAACGAATCCGTCCGAGGCGCCGGGTAGTAGCTTCTCCGTGCACGTCGCGGACACGCAGGAGGCCTTTGAAACAGCGCTGCGGGAAGGAGCCGAAGCCATCCTCCCGCCAACGCGTGTCATGGAGGGGGTAACGATCGCAGTCGTGCGCGCACCTGGCGGCGTCCCGGTCGGCTTGTCGGGGCCGTAGTCAGGCACCGCACCGCAGAACGACGACCGATCAACGTGCCTGGATAAGTCCGATGATGTTTCCGCCTGTGCCGCGCTGCTGATTGAGCTCAGCGTAGGGAGCTCCGGCCGTTCAAGAGCGGCGAATCGGCTCGGCGACTCCGGCGCGGGTTTCGACCGGCTGCGCCGGCCCTGCGCCAAGCGCCCGCGGCGTCTGGTCGGTCAGCACCTTCGTCAGGAAGCGTTGTCCCTCAGACACACGCTCGATCTCGATCGCCACCGCGTCGAGTGACTGCTCGAAACGAGTGAGCCGCGCTTCGAGCGCCGCGGGAACCTGGGCGACCACGTTCGTGGCACCCTTCCACAGCCTGCGGGCGTAGGCGAGCGCGACGATCACCAGCGCGATCCCCGAGAAGACGGTCCCGATGACGAGCATCTCCTCTGGCGGCCCGCTCCTGGCGATGTCGCGCGACTCGGGGACGGTCGCGCCGGGGATACCGGCCGCCGCCGCGACTTCGGCATCCGCCGTATGGAGCTGCTTCTCCATGTCGACGATGCGGCTGTTGAGCTGCTGGAGGTGCTCCTCCAACGCCGCCTTCTCCGCCGGCGTGATGTTGGGATTGTTGAGCCGGTCGGCGACGTTCTCGCGACGGTTGAGCAGGCGGCTCATGTACTCGCCCAGCACCTCGCGCTTGGCGCGCAATGCCTCGTAGACGGCGCGCGGCGGGCCGCCGGGCTGCTGGATCGAGATGGGCACCGGCTGTGGCGCGGGGAGCTCCGGGGCGGGGGCGGGCGGGGCTGGCGCTTCAATGGTCGGTGCCTGCATCGATGCTCCTCGAACTTGCGCGGGTCTTCGTCCAGACGGTCCACCCGTCGTTACGGCTCGAATTCTAGCCCGGTTTCAGACCGTCAGCGCGATTCGCCGCCCGGACGCGGGGATTCAGCGTCCATCCGGCGATGTGGCCCATTGCCCCGACTTCCGTCCGCTTCCAAACTCTGGGCCTGATGACGTCGCCCGGTCGCTCCGCTCCGCCTGAATTGTTCGCCTTCATGATCGAGCTGTCGATCGATGAGGCCCAAACCGACGGCGCCTTCTTCCGCGAAGTCAGCACCTTGTTCGATCCGTCATGGCTTCACCAGGCGGGCGTTCACGCGCTCCCGGGCCACGTCGGTCCTCGTCACCTTCTCAAGCTCTCATTGGTATGCGCTGATCGAAGGTGTTGGCGTTTGACTACCGTGTCGACTCGGGACCGCCACCCGCGATCCAGGCGTTCGTTCAGCGCGCCGTCGAGGTCACACAGCTCTGGTACGACGAATGGCGACAGCGCGCCGCGCGTTTCGACGCCAGCGTCCGAAAGAAGCCCTGGCGGAAGCTGTGGTGACTGTGCCGTGTAAACGGTCATCCCTTCGGTGGCATCCTATTGTCGAGGTATGCGCGATGAGCGGAGTGCCATCCACGCCGTGTAAGGTCGATCTGAAGGCGTCCCCCACGGAGCGATCATGAAGCGACTGTTGTTAATCGGTCTGGGCGGGCTAGTTGTCGCGTCCACCGTCGCGTTCGCATCGATCGGCGGCTGGGCAGTAGTTACGGTCATGAAGATCCCCGACGCCTGGATCACTGGTAAGCCACTCCAACTCACGTGGCAGGTGCGGCAACATGGCGACACGCCCCTACACGGCCTGCAGCCTACCCTCGAAGCCCGAGCCGGTTCACGGCGCGTCAGAGGGAGGACTTGGGCGTTCCACGAGGACGGGGAGAAGGGCTACCGCGGCAGCATCGCGTTTCCTGAGCCCGGTCTGTGGCAGGTCACGATTCACAGCGGCTTTGGACGCAGCCAGGCCGTTCTCGTCCCGTGGCGCGTTGTCGACTCCGTGACGCCGGTTCGCGGCACGGTCGAAGCGCACCTTGAGCGGAATGGCATGGCCCCGTTTCCCGAAGCCGAGCGCGGTCGCCGCCTGTTCGTGGCGCTGGGATGCGTGACCTGCCATGTGCACCGCGCCGTGGGCATAGTCGGTGAAGTCAGCAGTCTTGGCCCCGACCTCACCGACCGGCGATTCCCCCCGGACTATCTTGCGCGTTTCTTGGCCGATCCGTCGATCAAGCCAGCGGCGAACGATAGGCGAATGCCCAGCTTGGGGCTCAGAGCGAAGGACATCGCGCCACTCGTCGCATTCATCAATGCCGAACGGGGAGCGAAGAGCCGTTAGCCGGTCACCCGGAGGCCGATGACGCGCTCCAGATAGCGCTTGCTGATCTCGTTCGCCTCTTTCGGCGTGCGCCCGCGATCCGGCACGCTGTCCAACTCCACCACCGCCCAGCCGCGGAAGTTCACGTCACTCAGCGCCGCGAACACCGCCGGCAGATCCACCCATCCGCGTCCGAGCTCGACGAATTGGAATGGCGGCCCGCCGGCACTGGGTGCCGACGCCCGCACGTCCTTGACGTGCAGGAACAGCAGACGCCCGGCATACCGGCGAATCGCCGCGGCCGGGTCGCCGCCGCCAACTTGATAGTGAGCGACGTCGAGTAGCAGCCGGACGTACCTCGGATCGGATGCGTCCAGCACCTGCTGGATCTCGTCCGGCTTTTCGCCGACGCTTCCGACGTGATGGTGATATCCGACGGGAACGCCGAGATCCGCGGCGCGCTTTCCGATCTCAGTCAGCAGCCGGGCAAGGCGGCCATAGTCAGCCGACTCGCGCTCACGGTCGCGGGGGCGCTGGTCGATGAGCTGAAGATAGAGTCCGCCGGCGTCGCGCAGGAATCGCGCGTGCCCGACATGCCGCTCGATCACCTCTGTTTGCGTCGCCGGATCGATCGAGACGTTGCCACTCGAGAGGGCGACGAACGTCAGCCCGTGACGCGCCAGCAGCTCGCGGAGCTCGCCGGGCCGTTCCCTAAAACGCGGCACCACGTTCGCGCGGAGCTGGATGCCCGGGAATCCGAGGGCAGCGATGTCGGCGATGGCCCGATCATCGTCGCCTCCCCAGGTGATGGCGGCGCAGGCGACCTTGAGGTTCGGGGCCTTGAGGTTCGAACCGCGCGGTGCTGGATGCGTGGGAACACCCTCGGGAAGTCTCTCCCGGCGCACCTCGGGCCACGCACCGCGCATGGCGCACCCGATGGACATCGCGCCGAGCGCAGAGCCGCCAATGTGGCGGAGGAACTCGCGCCGTGAAGTCATCCGCGCCGTCTCCTGTGCCCGTCTCGAGAGTGACTACAGGGGTTCCGGGTCGCGGTCAAGCGACGCCCGCGGTAGAATCTGCCCATGACGACGAATCGACTGGTTTTTGCCAGGCAGCTCGCGCTGCTGGAGGAGAGAGGAAGGAGGAGGGAGAAGGGAGTCCGCAGCACTCCTTCCTCAGTCCTCCTTCCTCCTTCCTCAATCTTGACGCAGCTCGCGGCAATCGCGCTCGCCGCGGTGGTCTTCGCGTTCGCCGGGACGGCGGCGGCGCAACGGCCGAACGAGGTCACCCCAGCCGAGCGAGCCGCCGGCTGGCGGCTGCTGTTCGACGGCACGTCGCTGGCTGGATGGCGCGGCCTCGGCTACGACAGCGTACCGACCGCACACTGGCGGGTCGTCGACGGCGCGATCGTGAAAACGCCGAGCGCGAAGGTGCCGCGACTGGCCGATGGGCAGCCCGCGGCGGGCGGCGACCTCATGTCCGTCGAATCATTCCGCGACTTCGAGCTCTCCTTCGAGTGGCGCGTGACGCCCGGCGCGAACAGCGGCGTGAAGTACAACGTCTCCGAGGAGCTCTCGCTGGCCCACGCCGCGAATCACGCCGCGCTCGGCTTCGAGTATCAGATCCTCGACGACGAACGTCACCCGGACAACGAGATCGCGACGCATCTCGCCGCGGGGCTGTACGACATCATCGCACCCGGCTCGGCGAAGCGACTGCGCCCCGTGGGTGAGTGGAACACCGCGCGGATCATCCTCCGGGGCAACCACGGCGAGCACTGGCTGAACGGCGTGAAGGTGGTCGAGTTCGACCTCGGAGCGCCGCGGCTCGACTCCCTGTTGGGGAGAAGCAAGTACCGCCCGATCCCGAAGTTCGCCGAGCGGCGGCAGGGGCACATCGTCCTTCAGGACCACGGCGACGAGGTGCACTTCCGAAGCATCAAGATCAGGGAACAGGAGGGAGGAGGGAGGAACGAGCCTCACTCCTCCTCCCTCCTCCCTCCTCGCACACGATGAGCGAGACCCGTATGGATATGAACGCGCACGTCGATCGGCGGGAGTTCCTTCGCGAAACCTCGGCCGCCGGGCTGGGGTTCGTGATAGCCAACCGCCTCCCCCCACCGACGTTGTTGTTCGGCGGGTCGCCCAACGAGAGGATTCGCGTCGCCGTCATGGGCCTCAACGGCCGCGGCATGGTGCTCGCGCGCAACTTCGCGCGCCTGAAGAACACCGAGGTCGGCTACCTCTGCGACGTCGATACCACCGTCCTCGCGAAGGCCCGCGGTACGCTGGAGCAGGGCGCGGCCAAGTCGCCAAAGGCGATCGGCGACTTTCGCCGCGCGCTCGACGACAAGGAGGTCGATGCCATCGCGATCGCTGCCCCGGATCACTGGCACGCGCCGGCGGCGATCCTCGCATTGAAGGCGGGGAAGCACGTCTACGTCGAGAAGCCGGCCAGTCACAATCCGCGTGAGCTCGAGCTGCTGGTAGGCGCGCAGCGCAAGTACGCGCGGGTTGTGCAGATCGGAAACCAGCAGCGCTCGGCCCCGCGTTCGATCGAGGCGATCCAGGCCATCCGCGACGGCGTGATCGGCCGTCCTTATCTCGCCCGGGCCTGGTACGCGAACGCCCGCGGCACCATCGGCCGTGGCAAGGCGGCGCCGGTGCCGGCCAACCTAGACTACGAGCTGTGGCAGGGCCCGGCGCCGCGCACGCCCTACCGCGACAACGTCGTCCACTACAACTGGCACTGGTTCCGGCGCTGGGGGACCGGCGAGATCTGCAATAACGGCACGCATGAGATCGACGTCGCGCGCTCGGCGCTCGGCGTCGACTACCCGACGCGTGTGAGCTCGGCGGGTGGCCGGTATCACTTCGACGACGACTGGGAGTTCACAGACACTCAAGAAGTGGTGTACGAGTTCGAGGGTGGAAAGACCCTCGTATGGCAGGGACAGAGCTGCAACGCCACCCAGACCCTCGGCCGCGGACGTGGGACGCTGGTTCTCGGAACGGACGGGTCGATGGTGCTCGACCGCGACGGCTACGTGCAGTACGACGTGAAGGGGAAAATCGTCCGCGAAGCACGCGAGGCGGCGATCGCGGATGGTCTCGATTTCGCCGGCAACGATGCGCACACGGTTGCGCACATGGAGAACTTCGCGAGCGCCGTGCGCACGGGCGCAGTGCTCCGTTCGCCAGTCTCGGAGGTGGCAAAGAGCATCCTGCTCTGCCATCTCGGGAACATCGCGCAGGACACGGGACGAAAGCTGCGCACGGAACGGGACTCCGGACGCATCGTCGATGACCGGGGCGCGATGAAGTACTGGCAACGGGATTACGCGCCTGGCTGGGCGCCGACGTTGTGAGTCGAAGGAGAGCCACCAGGTGGCGACAGTTGGCATCGTCGGCGGACTTGGGCCGGAGTCCACAATCGACTATTACCGCCGCATTCTGGAAGCGTGGGAGCGGGAGGATTCATCCACCGCTCCGTCCATCGTGATCGACAGTCTCGACGTTCGGCGCGCCCTGCAGCTGGTCGAAAGGGACCGTGTCGCGCTCACGGAGTACCTCCTGGCATCGCTGCACCGACTCGCTGGCGCCGGCGTGGACTTCGCCGCGATGACCGCCAATACGGCGCACATCGTGTTCGACGACCTCGCGGCCCGCTCGCCGGTGCCGTTGGTGAGCATCGTCGAGGTATGCGCCGAGCAAGCGCGACGGCGCGGTTTAGCTCGATTGGCTCTGCTTGGAACGCGGTTCACCATGGAGGCATCCTTCTACCCCGCAGTGTGCGCCCGTTACGGAATTGCCGTCGTGCCCCCGAATGACGCAGACCGCGCCTGGGTTCACGAGCGGTACGTGGGGGAGCTCCTCAGGGGTCAGTTCCGGGAAGACACGCGGCGGCGGTTAATAGGGCTCGTCGGCCGCCTTCGGGATGAGGAAGACGTCGACGGGGTCATTCTCGGCGGGACCGAGTTGCCATTGCTCCTGACCACGCCGGTCATCGCGGACGTTCCAGCGCTCGACACTACGGCCTTGCACGTGGCCGCTATCGTCGAGCATCTACGACGGATTGATGCTCCGCCACACGTGCCCAGCCACGTGTCGTGATGCTCACCCTGCCTCGCGTTCTTCTCTTATCGAGCCTAGTCGTCCCGAACAGTGCTCTCGGCCAGGTCGTCGATACGATCCGCAGTTCACTCCGAACAGTGGACATTCACTCCAGGCGCATCGAGACCATTTACAGCGACGATCGGCACTTCGAGGCGCCGAACTGGTCGCCTGACGGGCACTTTTTTGTCGTGAACAGCAAGGGTCGGCTCTATCGCCTGCCGGCTCGCGGTGCCAAGGAGCTCGAGGAGATTCCAACGGGGTTCGCCACGCGAGTAAACAACGATCACGGCATCTCGCCCGATGGGAGGTTCCTCGTCCTCAGTCATCACGCCGAGGAGCACGTCACGGAGCCAGGGCAAGACTGGCTCGCTTCGAGCATTTACGTCGTCCCGATCGCGGGCGGCCCGAGACCGGTCAAAGTCACGACGAAGACGCCGAGCTTTTGGCATGGCTGGTCTCCTGACGGAATGACGCTCGCGTTCGTGGGCCGCCGAGATGGCGAGTGGGACATCTATACGATCCCGGTAGGGGGTGGAGACGAACGACGCCTGACGACTTGCCGCGGGCTCGACGACGGCCCCGACTACGCGCCCGACGGCCAATTCATCTACTACAACTCATTCTGTAGCGGGACGATGCAGATCTGGCGCATGCGCGCCGACGGGAGGCAGCCCGAACAGCTCACTCGTGACGCTTACTCGAATTGGTTCCCGCACCCGTCGCCGGACGGGCGCTGGGTGGTCTTCCTCGCGTACCTCGAAGACCAAGGCGAGGCGCATCCGTTCGGCAAGCAGGTAAAGCTACGTCTCATGGACCTGCGCGACGGTTCGGTGCGCGATCTGACGTCCCCGTTCCTCGGTGGTCAGGGCACCATCAACGTTCCATCATGGTCGCCCGACAGCCGGCAGGTAGCCTTCGTGGAGTACGCGCCACGTTAGAAGAGCGGCGGTCGCCATTCTGCGAACACGGGCGTCGTGTGACTAGCGATCGCGAACTGATGCGAGTCCACGTCGAGGCGCTGTTCGCGCACGATGCGGAGGGACACCTAGTTCGTGTGAACGAACCTGCCGGGGCGCCCGCAGCGCGGTTCTTTCTCGGAAGAACGGCCGGCGGTCCAGTGTGGCGCTTCCGACACGATGTCGACCACGACCTCAGGAGCGAACTGGCATCGGCCGCCGAGGACGACGCTTTCCGGGAACGTGTGCTCGAGCCGATTAGCCCCTCGCGGTATGAAGACATCCTGGCTCGAACTGCGCCGATCCAGAGAACCTGGGTCGGCCCGGCGTTCTGCTTTCCGGACGAGTTGCCTGCGGCCACCGGCGCCGTCCTCGTCACCGAGGGAGACGCGCAACTCCTTCGTCCGCTCCTTCACGCATGGATCCCCGACGTGCCGCTGAGCCAACCGATGTTCGCGCTGGCGGTCGACGGGCATGCAGTGGCCGTGTGCTGCAGCGTTCGGCGGACTAGCCTGGCGCACGAAGCCGGCGTCGAGACGGCTCCTCCCTATCGCGGTCGCGGGTACGCGGCTCTGGTGGTGACGGCGTGGGCGCGGGCGGTGCGTGACATGGGCCGAGTTCCTCTCTACAGCACGTCTTGGCAGAACGAGGCGTCGCGAGCTGTGGCGCGCAAGCTTGCCTTGATCCGCTTCGGCAGTGACTTGCACATCACCTGAGGTGGCTCAGTGAGGGAACCCTCCTGAGCCGCCAGTACGTCCTCGCCCAACGAGTCGCCAGAGCGGCGAACCGATTTGCGGAGTCGGCCCGCAGCCACAATTATTTGGCTTTGATCGTCTTCTCATACTGCGCCTCGCTGTAAGGCCTGCACGACGGTATCGCCACCGTGCGGGCGCCAGACGGAGCTCCTCATGACATACTCTCGAGTGGTACTCGCGCTCTGCTGTTTTGCCGCGAGACTCTCGGCGCAAGAGGCGGAACTTCCTCCGGCTCCGGGGAGACTGATCGACATTGGCGGGCGCCGTCTGCACCTCATTTGCAGCGGCCAGGGCGCGCCGACCGTCGTCCTCGAGGCTGGGGCTTCCTCCTTTGCGCTCGACTGGACGCTGGTGCAGCGCGGCATCGAGCGGACGAACCGCGTCTGCTCCTACGACCGCGCCGGCACGGGATGGAGTGATTCGTCGACCGCTTCTACTCGGGCGAGCGCGGCGCACGATCTGCACAACCTGTTGGGCGCGGCAGGGGAGCGTCCGCCGTACGTCATGGTCGGTGCGTCGCGTGGCGGACTGCTGGTTCGCGCGTACCTAGCTGACTACCCCGACGACGTCGTGGGGCTGGTGCTCGTCGATCCGGCGAGCGAGGATCGCCTGTGGACGATGCTGGATGGGCAAGCCGTGCTCATCGCCTCCCTGACCGCGGACCAGTTACGAGCCACGCTGCCGCGTCAGCCCGTGCGCGTGCCCCGCCGGCGTGCACAGACGGGCACTCCGTTCGATAGACTGCCTCCGGAACTGTATCAACACCGCATCAAGCTCGACGAGCGACTGATCGCGTCCGTTCCCGAGACAGTAACGCCGGACATGGTCGCGACGGCGCAGGAACGGGAGCGCGTGTTTCTCGCCCGGCTGCTCGAGTCCCGGTCCGCCAGTCAGCATCCGCTCGGCGAGCGGCCGACGGTCGTGCTCTCGCGGGGCGACGAGCGCGACGCCGGGCGCGAGGGGGTGCACGCCGCGCTGGCGAGGCTGTCCACGAACTCGCGACACTCGGTCGTGGCCGGTGCCGGACACGAGATTCACCTTTTCGAGCCCGCCGCCGTCATTCAAGCCGTCACGGACGTAGTGCAAGCGGTTCGCGGCAAGACCTGGCTACCGCAACGCTGAGTCTACACACACAGGCGGGCTAGCGGGTAGGCGCGTGGAGAGTAGTGCTCCAGCGTTCGGCCTTCACGGGTTCGCTCAGAGGGGAAAAGAGCGTGCGGCGCGGTGACGGCGGTCGCCGTCTGGGATCATCGTCAGCCTGCTGCGCGACGTTCTGCAGGTTCTCCACGTGACGAGGGCGAGCGACCCAGGCGCTCCGCCCGAGCAACCCCACCTCGTCCGCCGCTTCGGCCTCCTGCCGGCGACGGCGCTGAACATGTCCAACATGATCGGCGTGGGACCGTTCATCACGATCCCGCTGCTCATGTCCGCGCTGGGCGGGCCGCAGGCCATGGTGGGCTGGATCGTCGCGCTCGTGATCGTGATCTGTGACGGGATGGTATGGAGCGAGTTGGGCGCGGCGATGCCTGGGTCGGGCGGATCTTTCCACTACCTGCGCGAGGCGTTTGGGCGCGCGCGGTTCGGGCGGCTGATGGGGTTCCTGTTCGTCTGGCAATTCGTGCTCAGTGGGCCGCTGGAGATCGCCTCTGGTTACATCGGCTTCGCCTCTTACGCGGGCTACATCTGGAAGGGACTGACGCGCATCGGCGTCATGGCGCTCGTTACGGTGGTCGGGCTGGTCAACATCGCGTTGCTGTACCGGCGCATCCACTCGATCGCCAGGATCACCGTCTCGCTCTGGGCCGGTACGCTCGTCACGGTGCTCGCCGTGATCGTCACGGGCGCCATGTACTTCGATCCGCGCATCGCCTTCGACTTTCCGCCGGGCGCGTTCAACTTCTCGTTGGGATTCTTCCTCGGCCTGGGCGCGGCCACGCGCGTCGGGATCTACGACTACCTGGGGTACTACGACGTCTGCTACATCGGCGACGAGGTTCGTGACCCGGGACGCGTCATCCCACGCTCGATCCTGATTAGCACTGCCGCCGTGGCCCTCATCTACCTGGGCATCAACCTGTCGATCATCGGGGTGATCCCGTGGCGGGAGTTCGTGCCGGCGTCCGCGCACCCGCAGTCGAACTTCATCGTTTCGATCCTTATGGAGAGGGTCTACGGACCCGGCGTGGCGACGATCTTCACGCTGCTGGTGCTCTGGACCGCGTTCGGGTCAGTGTTCGCGCTGCTGCTCGGGTACTCGCGCATCCCGTTCGCCGCGGCGGAGAGCGGCTATTTCTTCCGCGTGTTCGGCCGGCTGCATCCGACGAAGGGCTTCCCATATGTCTCGCTGCTCGTGCTGGGGGCGATCTCGATCGTAGCGGGCTTCTTCTCGCTGGGCACGGTCATCGACGCGCTCATCGTCACGCGTATCCTGGTGCAGTTTATGGGGCAGGCCGTCGGCTTGATGTTTCTGCGCCGTCACGCGCCGCACATGCCGCGCCCCTTCCGCATGTGGCTCTATCCGCTCCCGGCGCTGGTGGCGCTGCTGGGGTGGATCTTCGTCTTCGCCACCACGCAGCTCTGGGTGATCCTGTTCGGCGTGGGCGTACTGGCCCTGGGTTGCTTGGCGTTCCTGGTCTGGTCCCGGAGCATCAAGCGTTGGCCGTTCGCCTTCGAGGAGGCGATGTCATGAAGCGCGGCCTTGGCGAGCCGCCTCGACAGATGCCGCTGCCGCGTCGCAAGCCTGTGCTTCTCGGCCTGCTGCTGGGTACCGGGTTCGGGCTATGGAATCTTATTGCTACGCGAGTGGACCCGCTGGCCGAGGACACCCCGATCGCGCTACTGGTGTTCTACGGCCCGATGTTCGCCATTTGGGGTCTCGCGGGTTTTGCAGCCACTCGCCGGACCGGCCGGCTCCTGGACGGCGTCAAGGTCGGAGCCACGGTCGCCTGCGCCACGTTCGTCGTGTACGTTCTGACACAATTCGTTCGAGTCAACTTGTTCCTCGACGCGATAAGCCAGCGATCAGACTGGCAGAATCTGATGGCGAGGTTTCAAGACAGCGGCTACCGAAGTCGGAGGTGGTACGTCAACTATGTTGGTCTGACGGGGGCGCCTTTCAAGATCCTGGTCGCATCGATCATCGGCGCCGGTACCGGCTTGGTTGGCGGGTTCCTCGGTACTTACGGTCGCCACGAACGGGAACGGATACCACGATAGCCCCACGCTGAGGTACCCTCAGCCTCGCCCCTCAGGCGTCTCCGGACCAGCGTCACGGCCTCCTTGACGGTTCGGCCGGCGTGCCTCAGTAATAGGCTCCCTTCACGTGAGCGTGCATGGCGACACCCAACCCTGCGACTGCCGCCCCGGGCGCCGCACAGGCGCTTCAGTCGGGCGACGGCCCGGCCGCACAGCCGACGGTGCCGACGGTGTACAGCTTCGAGACCGGCCGGACCTACCGGCTAGACCGGCTGATCGGGAAAGGAGGATTTGGCGAGGTCTACGTCGCCACGCCTGTGCCTCCGCAAGGGTTCCCGGCACAGGTCTGCATCAAGATCAGCGACCGCATGTCGGCGTGGCTCCGCGAGGCCTACTTCGCCGAGCTCCTCGGC
>JBHELH010000172.1:0-10227 GCA_046263215.1 Gemmatimonadaceae bacterium
GACTTCCGCAGACGAATGCCTACGAGAGCGTCCTGCGCGACGGGCTCGCTGCCGACACGCACGACCCTGCCGGCATCTACTTCGGCACCCGCAGCGGCAAGCTGTTTGGCTCCACGGACGCCGGCGAAAGCTGGAAGGAGATCGCGCCGGCGCTGCCGCCGATCTGCTGCGTGAAGGCGGCCGTCGTGCGCGCGACCTGAACGCCCCGTTTTTTTCATGTCCCCTTTGGCGCCGTTCCCTCTCTTCAGATTCCGATGCGCTCAACATTGATGCACCCGACGATTGCAATCGTGGCGACCATCGCCGCGGCGGCATGCGCCACGACTGGTCAGCGCACGACGGCCGCAACCGCCGGCGGCGCCGTCGCACCCCGCGACACTTCTGTGCGACCGCCGACGCCGGTGCCGCAGGCCACGTCGGCTCAGGCAGGCGCGGCCGCGCGACCGCAAGGCGCAGCTCCCGCGGATCCGAACGCGAGAAAGACCATCGCCGACGCGACGAGGAGCAGCCGGAAGTACGAGGGGCTCTTCACGGTGTACCAGGACACGACCACCGGCTCGCTGCACATGCTCGTGCCGAAGGCGACGCTAGACAAGGAGTTCATCTACTTCACGCACACGGTGGACGCCCCGGTTACCGCGGGTCGCTTCAGAGGGGCGTTCGGCGACAATAACGTCTTCACGATCCGGCGGCACTTCAATCGGCTCGAGTTCGTCACGCAGAACACGCGGCACTGGTTCGACGCGTCGAGCCCCCTCGCCCGCGCCTCGAGCGCGAACATCAGCCCGGCGACGGTCAGTGTGCAAGACATCGTTGCGAGCGACAGCGTCGCCTACCTCGTGAAGGCCGACGACCTCTTTCTCACTGAGGCGCTGACGCAGATCAAGCCGTCGGCACCGCCGACGCCGCCGCCGACGCCGCAGTTCAGCTTGGGCAGCCTCAGCAAGGCGAAATCGCGCGTCGTCGCGGTCCGGAACTATCCCGTCAATACCGACGTCGTCGTCGAGTACGTGTACGAGAATCCGGCGCCGGTCGTCCGCGGTGGGCCCGACGTGACCGACGCTCGCAACGTGACGGTCACGCTCCAGCACTCGCTCATCGCGTTGCCGCAGAACGATTACCAGCCGCGCTTCGACGATCCGCGCGTCGGGTACTTCACTGAGGAGACGCAGGACATGCTGTCTCCGAGCTCGACACCGTACCGCGACCTGATCAACCGCTGGAAGCTCGTGAAGCGCGATCCTTCGGCCGCGATCAGTGAGCCGGTGGAGCCGATCGTGTGGTGGATCGAGAACACGACACCCGTCGAGTTCCGCGATGCGATCGCAGAGGGCGTCTTGCGATGGAACGAGGCGTTCGAGGCCGCCGGCTTCCGGAACGCACTCCAGGTCCGCATTCAGCCGGACACCGCCACGTGGGATGCAGGCGACATGCGCTACAACGTGCTGCGGTGGACGTCCTCGCCCAATCCGCCCTTCGGTGGCTACGGCCCGAGCTTCACGAACCCGCGCACCGGGCAGATCCTGGGCGCCGACATCATGCTCGAGTACGTCTACGTCACCAACCGCGTGCGGTACGAGCGGCTCTTCCCGCGCGCGGGACTGGATGCGGTGGACGAGGACATCGACTTGCAAACGGACGACCCGTCGCGGTTCTGCACCTATGGGCGCAACATGCAGTACAACCTCATGCTGGGGCGGGCCGCGCTGGAGGCACGCGGTGCCTCCGAGCTCGAGGTGCGCGAGATGGTCCGCCAGTCGCTGATCGAGCTGACGATGCACGAGGTCGGCCACACGCTCGGGCTCAACCACAACATGAAGGCGAGCCAGGCGGTGTCCGCGTCGCAGGTGCACGACCGGTCGTTCACGGAGCGGCACGGCACGATGGGCTCGGTCATGGACTACTCCGCGATCAATGTCGCGCCGCCGGGAAGGGCGCAGGGCCAGTACTACATGACGAAGGCCGGACCCTACGACGTGTGGGCAATTCAGTTCGGTTACACGCCGTCACTCGCCGACCCGGCCGCCGAGCGTGCGCGCGTGGAGTCGTTGCTCGCCCGTTCGACCGAACCGCAGCTCGTCTTCGGGAACGACGCCGACGACATGCGGGCGTCGGGTGGTGGCGGGATCGACCCGCGCGTCAACATCGGCGACATGTCGAGCGACGCGATCGGGTACGCGGTCGATCGCTTCGCGACCGTCGACGAGTTGATGGGCCGACTGCTCGCGAAGTATGCGCGGCCCGGGCAGTCGTACCACGAGATGCGGACGGCGTACCTGATCCTGTCGGGACAGCAGGCCGCCGCGGCGAACGTCGTTTCGCGCTACATCGGCGGCGTCTACGTGAACCGCGCGATGGTCGGGCAGCCCGGCGCGGGCCGCCCGTTCACGCCCGTGTCGCGGGACGAGCAGAAGCGGGCGATGCGCACACTGGCGCAGCACGTCTTCGCGCCCGACGCGTTCAGGACGTCGGATGCGTTGTACGCGCACCTCGCCATGCAGCGCCGCGGCTTCGCCTTCTTCGGCACGCCGGAAGACCCGAAGATCCACGAGCGGGCGCTCACGATCCAGCGGGGGGTCCTCAACCACCTGATGAGCCCGCGCCTGCTCACCCGCATCACCGACACGCGGCTCTACGGTAACGAGTATCCGCTCGTCGAGGTGATGTCAGACCTCACGAATGCAATCTTCGCGGCCGACGCGCGCGGGAACGTGAATACGTTCAGGCAGCAGCTCCAGCTGGAGTACGTGAATCGTCTGATCGCGATGATCACGCCCGGCCCGCGGAACACGTACGACTACCAGACGCAGTCGGCCGCACTGGCGAACCTCCGCTCAATCGACGCGCTGGTGCGCGGGAAGACTGGCGTCAACGCCGAGACGGCCGCTCACGGCGGCCACGTGCTGTTTGCCATCGAGAAAGCCCTGAAGACAGACTGAGCGGCTCGCGAGCCTCATGGCCATCTCCGTCGTCCTCCCGCACGCACTCACCCCGTACTCGCGGGGGGCCGGGACGCTCCTCGTCGAGGAGCCCTGCGCCACGGTCGCCGACGCCCTGGCGGCGATCGCCGCGCGCTGGCCCGCACTCACGGACCGCGTGCTCACCGAGCAGGGTGAGCTGCGCCGCCACGTCAACGTCTTCGTCGGGGAGGAGAGCATCAAGTTCATCGACGGGTTGAACACGACCGTCACTGACGGAACGACGATCACGATCGTGCCGGCGGTGAGTGGAGGCTGATCTCGAACGGCCTCCGGCTGGCAAGTACGACGAAGCTTTAAGCGGATCGGTCGGATTCACGGATCGGTCGGATAAGCGTGTCTAAATGATTTGCACGCTTCATCCGCCTGATCCGTGGATCCGACCGATCCGTTATCCCTTACGTCTTACAGACCCGCCGAGGCTGTTCGAGCCTGGGCGCGCCGAGCCGCGACTGCGCCGCTTGTAAGCTTGCTATTAGGCCGGTTGTGGGCCGAGGCCGCCGGAAACAGCTTCTTATGGTTGGGGCGGCTCCGGCCCTACGACGTCCGTCGCGTCAGTCGGCAACGCCGGCTTCCCGCACTTCACGCGCGCCGACAACGAGCGGATCTACTTCGCGCAGGCGGGCAATCTCGTCTCCATCCGCTTCGACGGCACGGACCGCAAGCAGCACGTGCGCGTCACCGGCAACCCCGACTATCGCTCGGCGGCCGCGCAGCCGACCAACGCGAGCGAGATCTACATCTCGCCCGATGGCGACCGCGCGCTCGCCGAAGTCAACAACAACGTCTTCGTTGTCGACGTGCCGATGATCGGTGGCCAGACGCCGACCGTGTCGGTCTCGAACCCGGCGCAGGCGGCCGTCCCGGTGCGGCGGCTGACGCGCATTGGCGGCGACTTCGTCGGCTGGCACCCGGATGGTAACCGCGTTCACTTCTCGATCGGGCGCAGCTACTTCACGTACGACCTCGCCCGAGCCGATTCGCTCGTCCGCGACTCGACGGCGCGCGCCGACTCCGTGCGCCGCACCGCGGCCGCGCGTCAGCCCGGCGATTCAGCGCAAGCGCAGCCCGCGCGCACCGACACGGCGCGCGCCGCGCGCCCGGCGTACGAGGCGGCACGCCTCGACGTCGTCATCACGGTCCCCAGGGACAAGCCGCGTGGCGTCGCCGTGCTGCGCAACGCGCGCCTCATCACCATGAAGGGGACCGACGTGATCGAGCGCGGTGACGTGCTCGTGCGCGACAACCGCATCGTCGCCGCGGGACCCGCCGGATCACTCCAGGTCCCCGCCGGCGCGCGCGAGCTCGACATGAGCGGGAAGACGATCCTCCCGGGCTTCGTCGACACCCACGCGCACATGTGGCCCGACTGGGGGATCCACCGCGCGCAGCCGTGGATCTATACCGCGAACCTCACCTACGGCGTCACCACCACGCGCGACCCGCAGACGGCGACGACCGACGTCCTGTCGTACGGCGACCTCGTGGAGACCGGGGACATCATCGGCCCGCGCATCTTCTCGACCGGCCCGGGCGTCTTCTGGAGCGACAACATCACGAGCCTCGTCGACGCCCGCGACGTCCTGCGGCGGTACACCGACTACAACACGAACACGATCAAGCAGTACATGGTCGGGGACCGCAAGGTCCGGCAGTGGGTGATCATGGCGGCCCGCGAGCTCCGCCTGACGCCGACGCTCGAGGGCGGGCTCGATTACAAGAAGAACCTCACCGAGGCGATCGACGGCTACGCGGGCATGGAGCACTCCTACCCGATCGCGCCGATCTTCAAGGACAACGTCCGCCTCATCGCCGAGAGCGGGATCACGTACACCCCGACGCTGCTCGTGCTTTACGGCGGGCCATGGGCGGAGAACTACTGGTACCAGAAGTACGACATCCTGCGCGACGAGAAGCTCGGCCGCTTCACGCCGCGTGCGGAGCTGCTGCAGCGCGGCCTGCGCCGGTCCGGCTGGTGGCACCCGAGCCAGTACGCGCACCCGCTCATCGCCGCCCAGGCGCGGAAGATCCTCGAGGCCGGCGGTCGGGTCGGCATCGGCAGCCACGGCCAGCTCCAGGGGCTCGGCTACCACTGGGAGATGTGGACGCTGGCAAGCGGCGGCACCAAGCCCGTGGACGTCTTGCGCGCGGCGACGATCCTCGGCGCCGACGCGATCGGGCATGGGAAGGACCTCGGCTCGATTGAGGGTGGTAAGCTCGCCGACCCGGCGATCCTCGACGCGAACCCGCTCGAGAACATCCAGAACACGAACACCGTCCGCTACGTGATGAAGAACGGACGGCTCTACGACGGGAACACCCTGGCCGAGGTCTGGCCGCGCCAGCGAGACCTCGGGAAGCCGTGGTGGGTCGCAGGCGACCCGGCGCGCGCCACGCCGGGGAGCATGGAGCGGGAGCCACGCTTGCCCGACAAGTAACCCGTTGACGGGCGCGTGGAGGAGTGCCAGTATGGTCGCGCATTAGCTCGGTACTCCTTCCGCACCCCGGCACCTGCGACGCAGCAGATCCTTCCGGCCGGGACCTTCACCTCGGCACCCCTAGAGAGGATGATGCTGCATCTTCGTCGCGCGACCGTCGCCTTGACGGTCTGCGTCGTGGCCGCATGCGGTGACAATTCCACAGGGCTGCGGCAGGGCGAGTTCGTGGGAATGCAAGTAGTCGCCGGCGGCGACGCGACCGACACCGTCGATCACCGGTTCACGCAGGCACTCGTCGTCGAGGTCCGCGACGAGCGGGGCGACCCGATTGTCGATCACCCCATCCGGTTCTCGACCGTGCCCGTGGATCCGGAACGGCCGTTCGGTGGATACACGGCCCTCGTCTCGTCCCCGGAGCGCAACGAGTTCGGGATCTTCGCGTCGGACCGCACGGATTCGCGCGGGCGTGCGCGCGTACTGGTGCAATTGGGGCGGAAGGCCGGTCCGGCACTCGTCATCATCACGGACCCCGACCACGCGACCGCGGACACGGCGACGTTCACCGTCCAGCCGGGTCAGGGGGTCGCCGTCCTCGCGAGCCCGGCCGACACCGCCGTCTACGTCGGGCGGACTGTCACTCTGCGGAGCGCCGTCGCCGACCGCTGGTCGAATCCGCGGACCGATCCGGTCACGCACACGGTCGTCGGCTCGGCCGTGACGGTCTCCGGCTCGACCATGTCCGCCGTCGCCCTCGGCGTCGCAATGGTCGTGACGACCGCGGGGACGATGGCCGACACCACCAACGTGACCGTCCCGCCCGAGGGGACGCTGGCCGCGTTCACGTTCCAGGGTCTGGCGACGTTCAACACGGACGGCTCCGGATTCCGCGTGCTGGCATCCGACGTCGTATTCAGCGGCGTCACGACCGCCTGGTCCCCGTCAGGAGCCGAGGTCGCATTCGACCGGTCGTGCTGCGGGGGAATCCAGGTCGTGAACTTGGCGAGTGGCGCGCGAACGACGGTCACGCCGGCAAACTCGACCGCCCTCTACCCGGAGTTCTCCCGGGACGGCCAATGGGTGTACTACAGTCGCGGCTTCTGGCGACTCCATCGCGTCCACCCGGACGGCACCGGCGACGAGCAGGTTCCCATGCTGACGCCGGTGTCGGACGGCGCGCCGAGCTTCTCGCCGAGCGGGGCGCAGCTCGTGTACGTCCGGATTACCGGAGGCTCGCAGGATCAGCTGTGGATGCTCGACGTGGCGTCCGGTGCGTCGACCAATCTGAACGTGCTCGGGCACACCCCGGCCTGGTCGCCGACGGGAGCGCAGATCGCCTTCCTCTCGCTCTCCGACGGCAGCGGGATCAAGGTGATGAATCCCGACGGCACAGGCGTCCGGCCGGTCACGACGTCGGGAGCGTACGGCTTTGGGCTGGACTGGTCGCCGGATGGGCAGTGGATCGTGGCGCGCAGCACCAGCCGCGATCGGATCGAGCTGATCAACGCGACGTCGGGCGAGGTCATCCCGCTACCCTACACTCGCGGCTACAACGGTCCGTCGTGGAAGCCATGATCGCCGGCTAGCGGCGCGGCCGTCCGCGCACGACGCACGTCAGGAGGCCTCCTGTGGCGATCACGCTCGCCGTCACCGGGAGGCCTTTCCACACCGACAGGACGAGCGCGATGCCTACGAGCGTCGCCAACGCCGCACGGCCGCACGCGGCGACCAGCGTCGGCCGCGTGGCGATACGGAGGGCGTCCAGGTAGGCGGGGGTGGCGGGCGGTTGGCGGGTCATCTCGGCTGCGGCGCTCCTTCTGCCCGAGAAGTGCCAGGCTGTATGCACGCGGACAAACAAAAGCCTTGCAACCGCGAGACGGGGGCACGGCTATCTTGGCGAAGACGTCACGCTAGCCGAGGATCGGAGGCCGCATGCAAACGCTGAGGAGGGATCTCGGGTTCGCGGTCCGCTCTCTCCGTAACCACCCCGCGTTCGCGCTGACCGCGGCGCTGACGCTCGCGCTCGGAATCGGCCTGACGACGGCTATCTTCAGCGTCGCCAACACCGTGCTTCTCCGGCCGCTGCCGTACGCGCACGCGGACCGATTGGTGCTCGTATGGGGTGAGATGCGGGCGCGAAACGTCAGAGACTTTCCGTTCGCGCCGGGCGACCTGCAGGACCTTCGTCGCGGAACGACCGCCTTCCAGGACCTCGCCGCGGTCGCGCCGACCTTCAGCCAGCCGCTCGCCGGCGATGGCGCGGAACCGGAGCAGGTGCGCGTCAGCGGCGTGACGCCGAACCTCCTCCCGCTGCTCGGCGCGCGGGTCGTGCTCGGCCGCGGCTTCGTCGCCGAGGACGCGGCGCCGGACCCGAACGTGCCGCAGGACGGAACCCCACCGCGGCCCGGCGCACCGCGCCTGCCCGCTATCGCGGTCTTGACGCACGGGTTCTGGCAGCGCCGCTACGGCGGCGACCCGGCCGTCGTCGGCAAGACGGTCGATCTGGGTGTGAACCGGGCGCGGGTCGTCGGCGTGCTCGCGCCCGGGTTCGAGCTCCTCTGGCCGCCGAGCGGCAACGTGGACGCGGTGCCCGACGTGCTGACGGCGATGCGCGTCGACTACGAACGGGCGTCGCGGCTCAACGTCTTCCTGCTGCCCGTGGGCCGCCTCAAGCCGGGCGTCTCGGTGCGGACGGCACACGCGCAGGTGGAGCGGGTCGCGGCCGATCTCCGCGAGCGCTTCCCGATCATGAAGACCGCCGACTCGCACTTCTACGTGGTGCCGATGCACGACGACCTCGTCGCGCACGTGCGGCCGGCGATCGCCGCGCTTCTCGGTGCGGTGGCGTTCGTGCTGCTCATTGCCTGTGCCAATGTCGCGAACCTGTTGCTGGTGCGCGCGTCCGGCCGGACGCGCGAGATGGCTGTTCGCGCGGCGCTCGGCGGCTCGCCGTGGCGGCTCGTCAGGCAAATGCTCGCCGAAAGTGTCGTCCTCGACGCGGCCGGCGCGGCGGTCGGCCTCGCGCTCGCCTACGCGGGGATCCGGCTTCTCGTCTCCCTGGCGCCCGAGAATCTGCCGCGGCTCGACGCCATCGGGATCGATCCCATCGTGCTGGCGTTCACGGTAGCGATCTCCCTGGCGGCGGCGGCGCTCTTCGGCACAGTGCCGGCTATGCGGGCCGCGCGTCCGGACCTCGCCGAGGTGCTCCGCGCATCGGGCCGCACACCCGGCCTCGGCGGCGGCAAGTTGCTGCGCAGCGGCGTCGTCATCGCGGAGGTCGCGCTGTCGTTCGTGTTGCTGATCGGCTGCGGCCTCATGGTCCGCAGCTTCGTCGCGCTCAACCAAGTCGACCCCGGCTTCGACTCCCGGGGCGTACTGACGTTCATGGCCACGCCGCGGGTGGAGAGTGACACGGCGCGCGCGGCGATCGTGCGGCTGCTGCGCCAGCGGTTCGCGGGGTTGCCGGGGGTGCGGTCGGTGACGGCGGCCTCCCCGCTGCCGCTCGACGGACAGAACGCCAACGCGCGCTGGGGGACGGAGGCGGCGCTGTCCGACCCCTCGAAGTTCCAGCAGGCGCGGATTCACGCCGTGTTGCCGGGCTACTTCGAAGCGATGCGCACGAAGCTCCTCGCCGGCCGCACGTTTACCGAGGCCGACAACCGCGATAGCGCGATGGTCGTCGTCGTCGACAGGCGGCTCGCCGCGAAGGCATTCCCGGGACAGTCGGCGGTCGGCAAGCGCCTGCTCGCGCGCCCGCGCACGCAGGAGCCGGAGTGGGTGGAGATCATCGGCGTCGTCGACCGCCAACGGCATGAGTCGCTCGCCGACGACGGACGGGAAGCGATCTACTTCACCGACGGGTTCTTCGGGCACGGCGTCGCCAGCCGCTGGGCGATCCGCGCGAGCGGCGATCCGCTGCGGCTCGTCGGCGCGATACGCGCGGCGGTCGCCGAGGTCGATCCGCGCCTCCCCATCGCCGAGGTGCAGATGATGGACGCGCTCGTCGACCGCGCGATGGCAGCGACGCGATTCGCGCTCGCGCTCATCGCCGCCTTCGCCGGAATCGCCGCCATGCTCGCGGCGGTGGGACTCTACGGCGTGCTGTCGACCACCGTCAGGCAGCGCACGGCGGAGATCGGGGTGCGGATGGCGTTCGGCGCGCCGAGCCGCAGCATCTTCGGGCTCATGATCGGCGAGGGGCTCAAGCTGAGCGGCCTCGGCGTCGCGCTCGGACTCGGTGCCGCGTACCTGTTGACTCGCGTGATGTCGAGCATGCTCGTCGGAGTCGAGGCGACCGATCCGCTGACGTTCGCCGCCATCGTCGTACTCTTCTTCGTGATCGCCGCGACCGCGTCGTGGGTGCCGGCGCGCCGCGCGGCCGGACTGAATCCCACGGTGGCGTTGCGCGAGGAGTAGCGGCCGAGCGGCAACAGTGAGCACCTGTCAACCCGCGGACTGCGAGGACAACGTATGAGCAGGTTAGCGAGGGACGTCGGCTACGCGATGCGGTCGTTGCGGAATCACCCCGCGTTCGCGCTCACGGCGGTTCTCACCTTGGCGCTCGGGATCGGCGCGACGACGGCGATCTTCAGCGTCGTCAACGCGGTGCTCCTGCGGCCGCTTCCCTACGCGCAAGCGGACCGGCTCGTGCTGGTGTGGGGCGAGATGCGGACGCGGAACGTTCGCGACTTCCCCTTCTCGCCCCCGAACTTCCAGGATCTCCGGCGCGGCGTCCCGGCGTTCCAGGACCTCGCGGCGGTCTTCACGTTCCGGCAGCCGCTGGCGGGGGAAGGCAGCGGTCCGCCGGAGCAGGT
>JBHELH010000173.1:0-34346 GCA_046263215.1 Gemmatimonadaceae bacterium
GGGGTTGGGGGTTCGATTCCCTCCGGGCCTGTGGGAGTGCGGCGGCGGTGTGTTTGAGAGCGGTTTCTTTTGACAACCGAAGGGCGGCAGGGAAGCAGCGAAGCAGCGAAGGAAGTCAGGACATCACGGCGGTATCGTCTAGGGGACTAGGACACAGCCCTCTCAAGGCTGGAACACGGGTTCGAATCCCGTTACCGCTATTCGGAAGCATCTGCACCTGCGGCGGACGCCTGGGGGCGCTGCCCCAACGCGAAGGGACGGCCCGTTCGTCTATCGGTTAGGACGGCACCCTTTCACGGTGCAGAGAGGGGTTCGATTCCCCTACGGGCTATGACGGTCGCGCCGGAGTGCGAGAGTGTCGCTACGGCCGGTGGCCGCGCGTCACGGGTTGTTGGGGCCGTAGCTCAGTTTGGTTAGAGCACTCGACTGTCACTCGAGAGGTCGCGGGTTCGAGCCCCGTCGGCCCCGTTAGAGCCGGAGGGAGGGAAGAGGAATGAGCTGGGAGAAGCTAGAGTCTCTCACCTCACTCCTCCCTCCTCCCACCTGCGTTGAATGCCCTGGTGGTGAAATTGGTAGACACGCCATCTTGAGGGGGTGGTGCCGCAAGGCGTCGCGGTTCGAGTCCGCGCCAGGGCACTCCTAGAACGCTGAGATCTCTTTGCCACAGTAGCTCAGTGGTAGAGCACTCGATTCGTAATCGAGCGGTCGTCGGTTCAATCCCGACCTGTGGCTCTCGCTCGTCACGACCGACGCTTCTCGGTAGCAGAGCCGCGAAACCCCGCCTTCGTGCGGGGTTTCGTCGTTTTTGGGCGAACCTGGTTGCATGGAGGTACGTATGCGGAAGTGGCTCGTCGTAGTCGCTGCCTTGTGCACGCTCGCGATCGCGGCGCGGCCGGACCCGGCGCGTGCAACCGCTGGCGCTGCGTCGGGGAAGACACTGAGTTCTCAGGGGCAAAGCTGGTGCGACGCGAACGCGGGCACGCCGGTACTCGGCGCCGTGCTCTGTGCTGCCGTGGCCGACGGGGCGCGGCTCTACATTCGCGGTCTCCCGTTCGAGGTTGTCGCTATCGGGTCGGACTACGTGACCGTGCGGCCGGAGCTGGCGGGCGAACGGCGCCGACTGCTCACGATTCCCTACACGGCGATCCGCCGTCTCGAGCGCACGGGGCGCCCGCGAGAGCTGATCCTCGACCAGTAGCGCGGCGGCTGACGCCGAGGCAGGCGGTCTGCGAAGCTTAGGTAGACACGACCGCCGCCCGACGGCTCGTCGGGCGGCGCTGCTTTTCTGTGCACGGCCGTACGTCGGCGCTTCGTTTTGGTGCGATCAGCCTGGCCTAGAAGGCGATGGCGTAGCCGGAAAAGTGCTGGGTCGGGAAGGTGACTGTCTTGAGTAGCTTGTTGTCGACGGCCCCTTCCATCTGGTACCGCGGAGTCTTGGTGTTGCTGTCGATGTACCACGCCGTCAGCGGCTTGACGAGAACGTCGCTCCGGCGGCAGCGCGAGTAATCGATCGTGATGACCGGCTGGAGGTTGACGTCGTAGGAGAACTCGTTTGCGCCGTTGGTCCGTATCGCGATCTCCACGTATTTCGACGCGGGGATCGTCAGCGTCACCAGCGTGTTGGGCTCGAGCACCCCCGCGGGGAAAAGGACGCTCGTGCCGCCGAGTGCGACAGTTCCGCCCTCGGGGCCGATTGGAACGGTCGCGCTCAGCGTTTCGTCCGTCGGACATTCGACCAGTGTTGCGCTCGGGGAACTCGTCGCCTCCAGTGGCGCCGGGGCCGGCGGCTCGGTCGGCTTCTGCTCCGCGCATGCGCCTAGGGCAGCGAGCGCGGCGATCGTCAGAACGTGCCCAATCCGCGGAATCGATCGAACCCTGGACATCGGTACTCCTGTCGAAAGGTTGCCTGGGACTTGCGTCAATACACCTCGGTGGGCCGCATCGTTTCGGCCCGAATGGACACGTGAGGTAGCAACCGACATGCCCGACGCGGCAAACTTGCTGGAGGAAGGGAGGCGATTCGAAGGTCAAGGCGTGCTTGACCGTGCCATGGATAGCTACGCCCGGGCTGCCGAAAGCTCCGCCGACCCTGCCTTGGTGGCGGAGGCATTAACGCACCAGTCTCGCGTTTACCGTTGTCGCTCGGAGTGGGCGCCGGCGATCGACGCCGCGCGACGCGCTCAGGAGCTAGCGTCCACGGCGCACCTCGATGGGCTACTCGCCGAGGCCGTCATCGCCGAGGCCAACGTGCTGATGTGCCGCGGTGAGTATAAGCAGGCATTGACGCTCTTCGAGCGGGTGCTCGCGACGATCGACGAGCCCCGCGTACGGGGCATCGCGCTCCAGAACATCGGATCGATTCTCGCGCAGCAAGGGAACCTTGGCGCGGCCGAGCTCGCGTTCGGCGAGTCGTACGGGTGCTTTCGCCGGGCCGGGTACCGGTTGGGCGAAGCCACTGCGCTGAACAACCAGGGCCGTGCGGCCTTGGACCGCGGAAATGTGGCGCTCGCGAAGGAAGTCCTCGAGCAGGCTCTCGCCGTCGCGCGTGCCGTAGGGTACGCGGAGCTCATCGCGCTCGCGACGATCAACTATGCCGAAGCGCTCATGGCGCGCGGCGATCTAGCGCGAGCCGAGGAGACGGCGAGTACCGCGCTCGGTCACTTCGCCGCCATCGGCAATCGCTGGCGGGAGATCGAGTGCTTGCGCATCATCGGCACGATCAACGAGCGCCTCGGCGGCGTCGGAGACGCGGCCCGCTGCTACGAGCGGGCGCTGCGCGTCGCGAAGGAAATTGGCGCGCACCAGGACGAACGGATCCTGTGCGATTGCCTGAGCCGCTTGCGCGGACAGGCCGCGCATGCGCGCTGACCGCGCGTACAATCGGCGTGTGAGCGAGCGCGCTCAGATCCACCCGCGAGCGCGGTAGAGCGTTCGTCCCGCGAGCTCGTACAGCCAGAGCTGGAACGCCTGCACGCGGTCGGTCGCGACTCGAAGATTGCCCAGCGGGACGCCGCGCGACTCGCTTGGAACGCACGTGACAGCAAATCCCACCCTCTCGAACGTCGCGCACGCACGGCGCGTGTGCACGGGCGAGGTGACGACCGCGACGCTGGAGATTCCGAGAGCCTGCGCCAACGCGCGCATCCGGACGGCCTCGTCGCGAGTACTGTACACGGAGTCGGCGATGAGAAGGCGCACCGGTCGGTCGAGCAGTGCCACGAGGCGCTGCTGATCGAGGTCCGAAGTCAAGCCGCGGCGGTGATCGCGCGGCCGTTCCCGAGAGACGATGAGCGTCGACGCGACGCCGCGCCGGACGAGCGACAGGCCGGTCAGCAGCCTGTCCGCGGCCGCCGGCTCCAGGTGACCGTCGCTCGTGATGCCGCCGGAAAGGACGACGATTGCCTGCACTGCGGGGCCCGTCGCATCCGCGCGGACTGAAGCGCGAGTCAGCCGCCGCATGATCGGCGTGTAGGCGATGACAGCGATGAGAATCGCAACGCCCGTGGTCGTTGCGAGCAATGCGTGGCGAACGCGCGTCCGTCCGAGCAACGCGCCCGCCAACGTGGCGACAGGGATCAGGTTGTAACCGGGCGATCCCCAGAGGACTTTCGGGACCCCGAGGGCGATGATCTCGAGCCAGAGCAGCGCGCCGAGCAGTGCCCCAACGAGCGTGCGCATCCACAGCAGCTCGCGGGTGACGGGAGGCGGTCTCGTGCCCGCCAAGTCAGGCATGGAGCGCAAGTTAAGGCGCACGCGACATGCTTGCCCCGGTGTCCGCTTGGCGGTATCTTTCGCACTGCCATTGCGGGCGTAATTCAGTTGGTAGAATGCCAGCTTCCCAAGCTGGACGTCGTGGGTTCGAGTCCCATCGCCCGCTCCTGAAGCAACTGGCTTTCTCTTTGTGAGTTGCGCGAGCCGCCGCGATCTTGTCGATCGCGGCGGTTTTGCGTTGGGGCACACGTTGGGGCACATGCACGCGCGTTCTCGTCGCCTGGATCTAGGCGAAAGGCGCGCCGAAACGGCTCCACGAAGCCAAGGTCGCCCATGGCGCAGCGGAGCCGAAGCGAGGAACTGCTCTCGTTCGTCTATGTGGTAATGCGATGCGCAATGCTCCGTCGCTCAGTGCCGCTTTGGGCAGTCCCGCTCGTGCTGGCTGGATTGTTGGGCGGGCTGGCCGCCACGTACGTCGTGGGTGTCGCCCTGCTGCCGGGCTACGGCTGGCGGGAGCGCGACTGGAACAACGACGGGCGGACCTCGCTCGGCGAGTTCCTCGAGTCATCCGACGTCTGGCGGCGCAGCGCGCGGAGAGGCGGCGAGTTGTGCGTCGAGTACTTCAGCACGAAGGATGGACTGCCGGTGCGCATCGACTGCCCATCCGGTCGCTACCGCCCAGGCGCCGTCGCAGTCGGCGCCACGAAGCCGCCGTAGTGCGCGGAACCGTCCGGGCGTGCCGTCCAGGTTTACTCCGAGCGGAGTACTGCCGAAGGGCATCCCCACCTGCTCGCGCCGGACGCCGATTGAGCGGTGCGCGGAAAAATCGTGCTTGACGCTCCTCTGAACCTTGCGCACGTACGCCGGCTGCCGTGCTTGGCCGCTCTCTGGGCGAGCGTCGGTGTGGTTCTAGCCTTCCTCAACCGGCCGCTGTGGGACGCCATCTTTGCGGCGACCCTCGGCCTGTGGGCCGCGTATGCGCTCGCCGGCCTCGCCCTCTTCAGCGAAGCTCTTCTGCACGCGCGACCTTCTGGTCGGCCACGACTCTGCGTCGTTACCGCCGCCCTCGTCCCGCTCATCGCCGCGCTTCTCTGGTTCGTCGGGCCGGGAGTCGCCGCCGCCGGCGACCACGCCCAATTCTCTCTGCGGTTCGCGCGACTCCGGCCGGAGTACGAGCGAATCGCGCAGGCACTGGTGGCCGGCGACTCGGCTCGGGCGGGAAGCGTTGCCTATCACGCGGGCATCGATTACGACATCGATCCTGGGCCGCCGCTTCGGGTCGGATTTCCCCAGCCAGGCAAATCCTTCTTCGGTGACTGGGATGCCATCGTCTACGACCCGTCTGGCCGCGTCGCGACCACAAGGGGGTGGCTGCGAGGAGAGCCTGGGCGTCTCACCGCCGCAAAAGACGTCGTCAACATCTTCAACGAGAACCTCCTCGAGTGCAAACGGCTCGGCGGCGCGTTCTTCCGCTGCTGGTTCTGGTTCGGATGAGAATTGCGCGCGCTTGTGCGCTTCCGAGTGAATTGGTGCGCGGGTCAACCCGCCGCCGCCGGCTTCGACGCCGTTCGCGTGCCCTGACGCAACTTCGCCTGCGTGAGCGCCGCGCGGTGAGCACCTCGGAGCATTTCGCGGTCGTGGTACACGAGCCTCGACGTGCTCGCTGAACCTCGGCGTCGGTTTACCGATCCGCCGGCCGCGGCAGCCGATCCGCACGGCTCTGACCGAGGGTGACGCCGTGGTTCAGGAGGCGGTCCCCATGGCGACCAATCGTCGGAGGAAGGGCGTGCAGTGCCGCGTCGTCTGCGCGCCCCTCGTGGGCGAAGACCTCGAGGAGCCTCAGGGCGTCATCGGGATCGTGAAGGAGGTCGGGACGGCCGACTGAAGCGACCCGCCGCCGCCGCCGCGGACCGAATCCTGCGGGCAGAATAGGCAGGAGGGACGGAAGGGGAAGAGACGCTCCGGCCTTCGCTCTTCGCCCTCGATTCCAGGTTCCTGTTCCCGGCGTTCCCGGGTGCCGCATGGCGACGGTTCTCATCATTGCGACCGACCCGGTGATCGGCGGTCTCGTTGGCCACCTCGCGGACCTGGCAGGCCACGCCGTGCAGTTCCGCCGGGATGGGGAGGAGCCGACGGAGGCAGTTCGACACTCCCATCCGGACGTCGTCATGCTGGATGCGGCGTATGTGGCGGCGGCAATGGACCCCATCGCAGAGTCCGCCGCCGACGTCGGGGCCGCGGTCGTGTATTTCGCCTCGACGCTGCCGCCGTCCGAGCTGCGGAGATTAGCCGTCGAGCGGGGGGCGACGTACTTCGCCCTTCCGGCCGGCCCGAAGCTGCTCGGCCTAGTTATCGCGGGCGCGGTCGCGGCCGGCCGGGCCCACACTCCCCCCGACAACCTGACCTGGTCTAGCCAGTACGCGGTCGCGGCGGCAGTAGCCGCCGTATCGCGCGCGCGAGGTCTCGTCGACCACTCGGCGGCGATCAGGACCGAGAGTCGCCTACTGCGAGCGGAGCACGAGGCCGCGCTAGCCGATTGCCGGCGGAGCCAGGCGGAGCTTCGCGAGGCCGTAGTCGCGTACACTCGCGAGCTGCGCGGTTCGGGCGTGCCGCCGGAGCGGACGCTCGAGATGGTGAGAGACGCGCTGCGCTTCGAGGCGGGCGGTGCGCGCGCCCCGGCCGAGATCGACCGCGACCTCGACGACGCGGTCGAGTGGTGTCTGCAGGCGTACTACGCGGCGTGAGGGCCGATTGCGGAGTGCGGACTGCGGACTAGAAGCGTCCTAAGGTGTCAATCCGCACTCCGCACTCCGCACTCCGCAATCGGTCTTCGCGCCAGTCTCTCCGCTGGCCGCGCTCTTGGCCGCGCGCAGTAGTGTTGCGCAAAAGCAGCCGGCAGTTGGCGTCCTTCCCAGTGTCCGTAAAGGGCGTCGTGTTTCTCGAGGATCGCGCGATCCTGCTGCGTAATGAGCGTGATGAGTGGGAGCTGCCAGGCGGGAAACTCGAGCCTACGGAAACGCCTCAAGATTGCTGCGCCAGAGAAATACTTGAAGAGCTTTCGATCCGCGTCTCTGTGGATGCCCTACTCGATTGTTGGATGTACGGCATCCGTGGTGGCGAGAAGGTATTGATCGTGACGTATGGCTGTAGTCTTGTTTCGAAGACGGCGGTGCGCATGAGCAGCGAGCATAAGGCGGTTGGCTACTTCGCCCCTTCAGAGCTCGACGCGCTCAGAATGCCGGAGGGCTATCGGGCTTCTGTAAGGCGCTGGTGGAATCTCCGTAAGTCAGCGCTCGCGCCGAGTCGTTCCGAGGAGCATGGCGCTCGGTGAGGTGGCCGGTCAGCTCTGGGGCCAAGCTCGCGCTTCCGACAGCCGAGACCCGGCGATCAGTTCGATATTCGCTGTGGCTCAAGGCTTGATGCCGTGACCCCACCTTCATCGACCGCCATGTCACGCTGCTCGATCATCCTCGTGGCCGCCGGCCTTGTACTGGGCTGCGCGCAGAAGCGTGAAAACGTTGTACACGTGATCGCCGAACAGGCACCGGGATTGAAGAAGGGCTCGCGGGTGCAGTACCGCGGCGTCGACGTGGGGGTGGTGAAGCAGGTGTACTTCACTCCAGGCGGAGTGCGGATCGACCTGCTGCTCGAGCGAACCGACGTTCCGATCCGCACTCAGGACACCGTCCGCATCGTGTCCGTAGGTGCGTTCGGGGCGCAGGCGGTCGACATCCAGCCTGGGGTGCAGACCGCGCCACTCATCGCCCGCGGGGCGACCCTCCCAAAGGCGCAGCCGGAGTCTACCGTGTCGCTGCCGGTCGGGGTGTGGCGCTCCATTATCCGGAGGATGGGCTTCAAGCCGGAGTCGACCGTGGTGGATACCGCGGTGGCGAAGCAGCGGGATAGCGCCGCCGCGAACCGGCGATAGCGGCGCTGCCCGAACCTTCGGGCACGGTCCTGGCTTCACGGACCACCGGGCGGGGACTCGGAACCCTCGCGTACGGTGGAGGTTGCTCAGTGACGACGCTGCTGGAATCCAAGGCGCGACCCTACGGATCGAGGAAAGGAGCGGCACTCAGCATGGCGCTGCACGGCGCACTCATCGCGGGCGCAGTGGCTGCCTCCGGCAGGGCCGTGCTCCCGGAGCGAGAGAAGATCGAAGAGCATTCGGTCCTGTATGTGGCGGCTCCCCCGCCGCCGCCGAAGGTTCACGTTGCGCCCGAGCCGATTCCCGAGGTAAAGAAGGCGCCGGCGAAAGCGCCGCGTGTGAGCGCGCCTCCCCCACCGAGACAGGTCGCGGCACCACCTCCCCGGCCATCGCCGTCGCCGGTCGCCGTGCCGGCGGCGCCCCTCATCGCCCCAATCAAGGTGCCTACCTCAGTGCCGCCCGTGGATCTCAACGCGTTGCCCAGGATGACCGATGTTCCCATTCCGGTGCCCACCAAAGCCACCGGCTCCAGCGGCGGCACCGTGAGGAGCAGTAGCGACGGTGACGTCGAGCGGGGTGGCGGCGGCAGCAAGGGCGGCCTGGGCAGCGGCAGCTCGGGGCGGGCGTACAGCGAGAATCAGGTCGACCGTGCCGTATCGGTGACGCGCGCTCCGGAGCCGCGCTATCCTGACGCGCTGAAGAGTGTCGGCGTCGTGGGCGAGGTCCACATGCGGTACATCGTCGACGCACGTGGCCGCGTGGAGCCTGGGTCGATCCAAGTCATCTCGGCGACGCACAAGCTGTTCGCGGACGCGGTCCGCGCGGCGCTGCTCAACGCGCGGTATCGGCCCGCGGAGGTAGGAGGGCAACCGGTGCGCCAGCTCGTGGAGCAGCCGTTCATCTTCAAGCTGGACCCTTAGGGCCGAACTCGGGCCGGGGACCGTTGTACGAGGCGCCGTGGGTCGCAGGGACCGCGGCGCTTTTCGTTGGGGTAAACCCTGGAGCGTAGCGGGCGAGCGGACTTGGATCGAACCCGCGTCACCAACGGAAATCCGCCGGAGCCGCCGATGAGATTCCCTGCTGGAGGCAGGGCGAGATGCAGCACGGCGGCAAGCAGGAGCTGACCAGGCACTGGTGCGTGCACTCGCCGATGCGGTGGGCGCCGAAGTGCGCATTCTTCCTTTCGCGGAAACGCGGCGCTGCACCGTCGACCGGATCCGCTGTCCGCTCGTCGGCGTGGCGGTGCATTTGACACTGTCCGAATCAATGATCGAGGGTGACACCGCCAGGATCAGTGTCACCCTCGTCGAGAACTCCGGTCGGCCGCGGCCGGCGATTCATTACGAAACGATAGACTTCACACTCCAGCGAACGCCGAACGGTTGGGTTGTGACGAACAAGAGGCAACTGGGCGCTAGCTGACGCGGGACTTGCAGCCGGCTCGGAGGGCGGCTACCCGCCCGTCGGGAATCCCGGGCGCTGCTCCGGTTGATCCTGTCGCTGCCGGATGCGCGGCGCCTGGCCATAGTTGAACTGGAAAGTCAGGAACGCGGCTCGCACGCCGAAGTTGCGCTCCGTGATCTGCACGACGTTGTCGTCGCCCGCGCGGATCTTGAACGCGCCGGTCTTGAAGGGGTCGACGACGCGCAAGCCGACTACAGCGGCGTCGCCGCGTACCTTCTGGCGCATCGTGAAGCTCGTCGACTGCGCGGCGCCGAATCGGCCGCGCTCGATCTTCATCGGCGCGCGGTAGAAGTACGAGCCCTGGAGCGAGAACGTCTTGCTGAGCTGCGTCGTGCCGTTGACCCGTCCCATCCACGTCACTGCGCTCGACGAGAGCACGGATTGCGACCCGCCGTCGGTGACGATCTTGAAAACGTTGAAGCCGGCGAAGCCATTGAAACGCGAGCCGAGCCGCAGCGTGCCGTTGACATCGGCCCCCCAGGAGTTGCTCGTCGCGAGATTCCTGAACGTCACCGTCGTCACCTCCCGGCCGTCCAGCGTATCCGCGGTGTTGATGTCCACGCGGATGACGTTCGACGTGCGGCGGTAGAACGGCGAGACCTGTACGGAGCCAAGCTTGCCATTCCGTGTGTAGCCAAGCTCGAATGCGTCCGTGTATTCCGGGCTCAGGTTGGGGTTGCCGATGAACACGTTCTGCACGTCGAAAAAGGACGGGAATGGGTTCAACTCCTGGGTGCCCGGGCGCCGCACGCGCCGCGAGTAACTGAGCTTCAGCTGGGTCGCGTCGCTCAGGTTGTAGAGGACGACGCCACTCGGGAACAGACTGCCGTAGTCGTACGGATAGCTCGCCGCCGGCTCGGAGAGCGCGAAGTCACGGCTCGCGTACTCGGCACGAAGCCCCGCTTGGAGGTCGAATTTGGCGATCCCGTGGCTCAGCACGGCGTACAGGGCGTGGACCTTCTCGTCGAACGTGAATGCGTTGCTCAAGTCGCTACGAAGCCAGTCCCCGATGCCGAGATCGTCCTTGCGGACGACGTAGTCGCGGTCCAGCCACCGAGCCGTGCCCTTATAACCTGACTCGAGCTTCGTGCGCTTGGCCAGCGAGCGGGTGTAGTCGAGTTGACCGGTGAGCTGGCGCGTCACCGCGTCGAGATCGTCGATCTCGCCTTCGACGCGGGAGCCGGCCAGCAATCCGCTGGATGTGCGCGGCTGCTTCCAGAGAGTCGTGCGGTCCTCGTCATGCGAGCGGTTGAGCCGAAGCTCCACCGAGACCTCGTGCTTCCGCGGCTCGAAGGTTCGCTTGAGCGCGGCCGTGTAATCGACCATCACCCCGTCGCTCTCGGTGTCGCGGAGCCGGTCGTAGCGGCCGAGCAACGCGCCGGAGCCGCTGAGCTCCGTGTGTGCGCTCGCCGTCCCGTTCGTGAAGCGGCGGACGTTCAGCGAGACGGCGTTGGAGAGGACGTCGCGCGGATTCAGCTTGTAGTCGGCGCTCGTGTAGAAATTGTGGCCGTCGCTCCCCGACTCCTCCTCGATGTCCTGCTCGGTGATGGAGAGCAGCGAGCGGAGCGCGTCGTACCGCTCGCGATCATTGATGCCGAACACGCCGCGATGGTCGGAGTGGTGGCCGTAGCTCGTGAACAGCGTCAGGGGCCCGCGCTGGTAACCAACATTGCCTGAGCCGTTGTGACGGTCCTCGTTCGCGAAGCTGGCATTCACGCCGCCGCTCCAACCGAGGTCGGCGTTCTGCTTCAGGACGATGTTGATGATCCCGGCCATCCCCTCGGGATCGTGCTTGGCCGACGGGTTGGGGACGACTTCGACGCGTTCGACGACGTTGGCGGGAAGCGCCTTCAGGTACGCGCCGAGCTGCGTTCCGCGGAGAGGGGAAGGCCGTCCGTTGATGTGGACCGCGACATTCTCATTGCCGCGCAGGCTCACTTTGCCGTCCCCGTCGACCTGCACCGACGGCACGGCGTCTAGCACCTCGCTCGCGTTGCCGGCCGACGGAGCGACGTCCTTGGCGCGGTAGCTGTTGCGGTCCGGCTCGATCGTCACGGTGGCGCGCTCGGAGGTCACCTGCACGCCTTCCAGCGTAACGGCGACGCGAGATAGTCGGAGGCCGCCGACGGCGACACGGGGCGACGCGTCGCCGATCGTGAGCTCCTGAGTACGCGGGCGGAACCCGAGAGATGTTACGCGCAGCGAGTACGTGCCCGGGCGCAGTCCCTGGATCCGGAAGGCTCCGTTCGCGCCGGCGATGGCACCGGCCACGAGCGCCGAATCGGGTTTACTTCGGATGGCGACGGAGGCGCCGCTGATTGGTGCGCCGCTCTCGTCGAGTACGGACCCACGAATCTCTCCCTTTGCTTCCGGGAGCTGTGGCGGTGGGGTCGGAGGGCGATTCGGCGTTTGGGCGCTCGCCGCCAACGCGCCGCCAGCCAGTAGAATGCCGAGAATGATGAAACGCATCCGCTGCATGGCAACACTCCCGCTCTCGAAGGTGGAGCGATCTTGCGACGGTCCGACGCACTGCGGTCTCCTCGCCATTCTACGGGCCTCCGGACCGCGAGTTTCAGGCGTCCCCGGCCCGGGCAACCCGCGCCCTCGCAGCGGTGGTGGTACGCCGATTGACACTGTCTGGGGCATGACGAACACGCCACGGGCCATCCCGAGCGCGCGAATCGCCGCGTTCATCGCGCTCGCGCTCGCGGTGCGCGCGCCGGTGGCACAGGCACAGGCCCCGACCATCTCGCGAGACAGCTCGGCGAGACCTGTCTTCTCGCTCGGACAGCCTCCGCTGTGGGAGCCGTACACGGCGGCCCTCGCCGTCTTCGGTGGCCCGGATGGCCAGACGTCTGGCACCGCACTCGTCGGCGTGCATCGGTCGGTGCTGAACCCTGTGACGGGGCTGTTCGGCATTTCCGGCGAGGGGTACGCGGCGGCTATCGGGTCGAGCGAGGTTGACGGCGGCGCGCGGCTTCTCGCACGCGCGCGCGTACTCGCTCTCGGAGCGGGGGTCGATTGGAGCGCGCGCTCGGGCGACGTCGACCTCCTCCTGACCTACGAATCGGCGATCCGTCGTGGTGGCGTAGTCGGGCGCGGGACCATGCTGCGCGTCGATTGGCTGCCCGGGCGCGATCACAAGGTCGGCGTCGGCATCACGGTCCCACTCGGGCGGCGCTTCGCGGGCCGGACGAGGCCGAGACGGACTGCGGTCACGCTGCCGGGTGACGGCGCGCTGGAAGGCGCGCCGACGGTTTCACTGACGTCCGACGCAGAGGCGGCGCTCGCGACCGTCGAGGAGGCCGCCGCGCTGCTCCGCGCGTACGGCAACCTCTACTCCGAGGCGAACGAGGCCAGTCTCCTCGCGTCGATTCGCGCATACGAGGCGGTCGCGGAACGCGAGCGACGCGAGGCCCGCGGGCTGCGGCTCCCGTACGGCCACACGCACGACGCCGTGGCGCGGGCGTACGCGGAGGCGCTCGCGCGAGCGTTCGGGCTCGCGGCAGGTGACACGGCGCGCGGGCAGGTCATCGCTCTGCGAGCGCGCGTCGGTCTGCTCGCCCGGGTGCTGCTTCCGTACGACTCGTTGTTCGGCCAGGTAAAGAAGGGATCGAGCGGCATACGCGGTCTCACCTCGCGCGCTCAGACGGCCTTCGAGCGTTGGATGCAGGACTCCTCGACCGTCGCGGCGGCCGCGCGGCCGGCAGTGCTGGCAGCCCACGCGAGGTGGCTGCGGATCGTCGAGGGCGTGCACCGCGAGCTGCTCGCGCAGTGGAAGGACTCGCGCCTCGTCTGGCTGCCGCTCCAGCTGGCGTTGACCCCCGACCAGTACGATGAGCAAGAGGAGGTCGACGGACTGATCGCGCGCGCCGTGGGCCGACCGTTCACCGACCGCAACGCGCTCACGTACCTGCGGAGCAGCGACCTTCCGCTCGAGATCGCGCGGTCAATCTACGCGGCGCGCGACTACCACGTGCTCTGGATGCACGACTTCGCGGGACAGCGCGAGTCCGGCAACGTCGACAACATTGCGTTCAGCATGGTCGCCGACGCCTACTTCCCCGCCCTCACCGAGGCGGTGAAGCGGTACGACCAGACCGGCCGGCTGCCAGTCTACATAATTCTCCTCGACCAGTTCTTCTCCGCGTCGCGCAACGGCCGGCTCTGGATGACGATGCTCGAGGATCCGCTGCGGGCGGACGTGGACCTGCCGGGGGCGGAAGCGGAGCGGGAGGCGCTCCTACGCCGCCAGCAGGCCGAGCTCCGCGCGGCCGTCGCGGGCTCGCCGCGCCTACAGCGTGAGGCCGCGCGCTCCGGCGGCGACGGGTGGCTTCGCGGCATCGTCAAGGTGCACGTCAGCGTGATCTTCCCGAGCGACTTCTCGTTTCGCAGCCACCGCATCCTGCCGCCAATTCCGTTCACGCCGGACAACGTCATGCGGGACCACCGCAAGATCGCGTTCTACGACCTGAACGAAGCGGACCCGTACCGCGGCGGCCTGCTGGTCATGGGCGTGGGGATCGGGGAGCACTACGCGAGCGAGACGTGGGAGGATCGGGGTTACCGGCTGCGCGGGCCGGCGGCGCTCGAGGTTCGCGAAGCCGTGCGCCGAATGCTTCGCGCGACCGGCTTCCGCGAGGACGACATCCCCGGGCCACTGCGGGCGGTCGAGAGCGCGCGCGCCGCGGAGCAGCGCGCGGACCTCGGCGACTATGTCGGGCGCGTGCTGCAGGTGCACAACGACGTCGGCTTCGCGCGGAAGGAGTCGTCGGTCGCGCGGGCGATGCTCTACAACCTGGCGCCGCCCGGCAGCGTGATCGTCGTGCCCGACCCGCTGTGGCTGAGCGCCGAGTGGGCGGCGATGCTCGCGGGGGCCGCGGCGCGCGGGTGTCACGTCGTCATCATCGCGCCCGCGTACGCGAGCGCGCCGAGCCCGCAGTCACCTCTGATGGCCATGATGTACGACGTGATGCTGCGGTTGCTCGTCATGCGTGAGCGGCTGGCGCCACAGCTTCGCGAAGCCCGCGGCGAGCTCCGCGTGGGGCTGTTCGCCGGGCAGGCGCACGTCACCGACGTCGAGGGGCGGAGGCGGGAGGTGCGCGAGGGCCTCCAGCGCGCCCCCTGGATTCGTGAGCTGATTCCATTCGACGCGACGACACTCGCGGTCCTCGAGCGGGCGGCCACGCATACGGAGGCCGACGGGCGCGACGCGACATCGATGGCGACGGATGAGGAGCCGCGCCCGCCGCAGCTTCACCAGAAGACGCAGCTGGTCGCGCGCCCGGGCGCGATCGCGGCACTCGTGCGACAGCCGGGCTGGCAGGACGTGATCGCGCGCGCGATGCGCGTGCAATCTCAGCAGACGGCGCGCTTCGCCGACCAACTCGGGTGGGTGACCCCGGACGTCGACGCCGATGCGACGCGGAGCGCCGACGGGACGTTGCGCGGGTACGAGCAGGCGTTGCCGGAGGCCGAGCGGCGCAACGTGAGCTTCTACTTCACGCTCGGCACACAGAACCAGGATCCGCGGGGCATGGTCCTCGACGGCGAGGCGACCATCGTCGTCTCAGGATTCCCGGCGGCCGCCGGACTCGTCGATCTCTACTTCGTGATGGCGCGGAGCACCTGGATCGGCACACGAGCGGAGCTGGACCGGCTTCTCCCGCCGCAAGGGGGGCTGATGCGGCGGATCGCGCGCATCATTCGACTCGCGCTCTAGGCTGACTGCGTGGCTGCGGCTTCGGCGTCCGCGACAGGTCGCAGCTCACCGATCCGGCGCTCGACCTCGGCGACGAGCGGCGCCATCTCGTCGGCGTCCAAGACGACCGTGGCGCCAGCGGTCGCGTAGATCTCCGGCAGCGATCTCGTCCCGCCGAGCGCGAGCGCGGCCTTGTATCGCCCCAGCGCCCGCTCCGGGTCGTGGAGGCTCTGGCGCCAGACCTGTAGAGCGGCGAGCTGCGCGATCCCGTACTCGATGTAGTAGAACGGCGCTGTGTGGATGTGGCTCTGCCGGTACCATCGCGCGACGCGCTCCGCCTCGAGGCCGGTGTAGTCGACGTCGGGATCGAAGCGCGCTCGGATGCGAAGCCACATCGCGTCGCGTTGCTCGGGTGACGCGTCGATGCCCTCGGTGTACACCCAATGCTGAAACGCGTCGACGCACGCGATGTGCGGCAGACCGAGGAGCAGATCCTCTAGATGCTCGATCTGCGCGTCGGCGGCGTCGGCGGGGGCGTAGAAGCCGGTCGGCGAGGCGAGCCCTGGCGCGGCGAGGAGCTCCATCGTCATCGAGGCCAGCTCGGCCGCCTCGTGCCCGGTGGACCGCTGCCAGAGGTAAGGGATGTGCGCGGTCGCGAAGGCGTGGAATGCGTGCCCAGCCTCGTGGATCAGCGTACTCACGTCGTCGTGCACTCCGACGGCGTTCATGAAAATGAACGGCTTGCCTCGGAACGGCAGACGCGTGCAGTAGCCGCCGGGCGCCTTGCCGGGGCGGCTCTCGAGGTCGAGCAGCTGCTCCTCGACCATGGTCCGGAACTGGCCGCCGAACTGGCGGTCGAGCGCGTCGAAGATGCGCTGCCCGCCCGCGAGAAACTCCTCGGTGGTTTGAAACGGCACGAGTCGCGTGGCTCGCGTCGGATGCACCTGGAGATCCCAGGGCCGCAGCGTGTCGACGCCAAGGCGGCGCCGGCGCTCCTCGTGCAAGCGGCGGATGGCCGGCAGGACGACGCGCTCGACCGACTCGTGGAAGCGCACGCAATCGTCGGGCGTGTAGTCGAAGCGGTACTTCGCGGCGAACGCGTAGTCTCGGTAGCTCGCGAAGCCCGCCTCCCTGGCAAGCGCGTGGCGCACGCGCACCATGCGGTCGAAGAGCGACGCGAGCTCGTCGCGCCGGCCGAGATACGCGCCCGCGCCGAGCCTGAAGGCGCGCTCGCGCACCGCGCGATCCCTGTCGAGGAGGAACGGCTGCAACGCCGGGATGGTCTTCTCCTCGCCGTCCCACAGCACGGTGAGGCCGCCGGTGATCTTGTCGTAGGCCGCCTCCATCTCCTCGAGCTCGGCCATCCGGGGCAGGTTCTCCTCACGGAAGATGGCGACGTCGGTCCGCGTCTCACGCAGCAATACCGCGAGGTCGGGTAGCTCCTCCTCCAACGGAAGGAGCCGACGTCCGAGGCGCACGTGCACCTCGTGGAGCTTGGGAGCGATGTCCGCGGCCCACCGCAGGTACGCCGCCTCGCGCTTCGGGTCGCGCGTATCCGCGGTGTAGGCGATCATCGCCACGCCGTACGCTTCCTCGACCACCGAGTCGACACCGGACCACGCGGCGAGCCAGGCGCGGACGGTCGAGGGGGTAAGCGGCTCGTCGGCAAGCGCCTGGTAGAGCGGCGCAAGGTCCGCCCACGAGGCGTCGGCGATGTCCGCAGGAGACGCGGGGAGGACCGGGAGCACTATCGCGTGATCACGCCGTAGTACCGGCCCATCCAATAGGGCAGGAGATAGTCGATCGCCGGCGTCTCGATGGTGCCCTCGCCGCGGCGATCCGGGAAGAGCAGGACGGGACTGCGCCGCCAGAGGAAATCAGTGTTCACGCGTTCGTCGATCGGAATGACCTCGCAAGCCCGGTCCGCGCCGCAGGCGGGATACGTCCCGCTGAGGTCCACATAGTAGTCGCGCCGCGGCCGCTTGAGCCAGAGCTTCAAGTACCTCTGTGTCTGGCGATCTCGCATTGCGTCCGGCCCCTTGACGGCGCGCTCGATCATGTTGAAGTGCGCGTTCTCGTGTCCACCCGTGCAGCCGCGAAGCGCAGCGAACGCCTGCAGGTACTGCGTTCGTGGGACGCCCGGCTCCTCGAGCCGTACGAGGTTGAAGAGGTTGATGTGGTTCAGGTTGAACTTGAAGTAGCTCCCGTGCTCGTCGCCGCACTCGATCGCGATCGGGATCGGGACGGTGTGGCTTTCCGCGGCGCGAAGCGCGATGTACTTGGCCTCGAACGCCGCCGGATTCACGCGCCGCCCGATCTGGAGCAGCGTCAGCTGCTGATCCGGGCGTTGTAGGAAGGTCGTGCTGTGACGTCCGTTCGGCATCGGGACGCTCCACCCGTTCCCGATCAGGAAGTCGAGCATTGTCGTGATCAGCTGCGCGATTTGCGATCGGGTAGCCTCGTTGTCGACGACGTCGAACGCGACGGCGAGCCCGAAGAAGACGCCGGAGTACTGATCGCGGGTCGTGTTGCCAAGCCACTGGTGCGGTACGCCGCCAGGCGTGCCTTGGTAGACGCCGTGACCGCGCTCCTCCCGCGCCATGTTGGTGGAGTACCACCATGAGTCGGGCCAGAGAAACCGGGCAAGGAGGCCGCGCTTCACGAGCACTTGGGGCGGCGAGTGGGCCATGGCGTCCGCGGTCACGTCGACGAGGCCGTGGATTCCCGTGATCGCGCGCCGCACGTTGTTCAGGGCCTCGGGCGACCGCGTTACCGCGTAACGAAATGCCTCTGCGGCCAAGTAGTGACCAGTCCAGATGGCGGCGTCGCCGGCGTGCGCGTAACCGACGACCGTGGTATAGTCGGGCGACGCTGGGTCGCCGGAGCCGAAGCGCGGGTCGACGATCGCGGCGAATGGGAACTCGGCGGGAAGATGGAGGCGCTGAATGTTCGCGGCGATCTCGTCGGCCGCGGACTGAGTCGGAGCGGCCGAGGCCGCCGGTGTGGGTTCGGTGTCCGCAGGTGGCGCCGCGATGGGGCGCGTGAGATCGGACTCACAGCCCGCGACGAAGCCACATAAGGCCGCTATTCCAGGAACGGTGTAGCGCATCGTGAAACAACTCCGCAACGTCGTCGGGCATCGAGTTTGGCAAGCCCGGTACCAGCCGCCGCGTTCCCGGGGGCTCTCACGGAACGAAGCCGACCCGGCGCCCGTTCGAACGGGGCGCGGGGTCGGCTCAGAACACGGAAGCACCCGGGCTACTGGGTGATCACCCCGTAATAGCGTCCCATCCAGTATGGCAGGAAGTAGTCGAGCGCCGCCGTCTCGATCCTGCCGTCACCGGCGCCGTACAGTGAGAACGGACTCCGCTGCCAGACGAAATCGGTATTGATGCGCTTGTCGACCGGGATCGGACTACATGCCCGGTCCGTGCCGCAGGCGGCGAACTGTCCACGGAGATTGACCTCGAAGTTCCGTCGCGGCCGCGTCAGCCAGAGCTCGAGATACTGCCGCGTATTCCCGTCGCGCGTCGCGTCCGCGGTCCCCTTCACGCCGCGGTCGACCATGTTGAAGTGCGCGTTCTGATGGCTGCCCGTGCAACCGCGCAGCCTGTTGTAGGCGTTCAGGTAGCTGGTGCGCGCGGAGCCCGCCTCCTCGAGACGGATCAAGTTGTACAGGTTGATGTGATTCAGGTTGAACTTGTAGTAGCTGCCGTGGGTGTCGAGACACTCGATGGCGATCGGCGTGCCAACTGAGCTTGCTGATTTCGACCTGTAGCTCTTGTACGTGGCGTCGAACGTCGCGGGGTCGACGCGCCTCCCCACCTGTAGGAAGCTGAGCTGCTGATCGGCCCTGCCGGCGAATGTCGTGCTGGTCTTTCCGTTGGGGTTGATGACGTTCCAGCTATTCGCGAGGAGGTGGCTGAGGAGTTGCTTGACGATGCGGCGGATCTCATCGCGGACTGACTGCACCGGGACAAGGTCGTATGCGACGCCGAGTCCGAAGAAGACCCCAGAGTACTGGTCGCGCGAGGTGTTCCCCATCCACCAGTAATCTTGGCCGCCAATGGTGCCCGAGAAGAACGCGTCCGCACGTTCGTGGTTGAAGACGCCCTGCTCGTACGTCCAGCCCTTCGGCATGTAGAACCGTGCGAGAAGGCCCGGCCGCGTCGACGCCGTGACGTCGGCGAGTGTCGCTATGCCCGCAAGCGCCATCGTCACACCCTCGAACGCATCCGGGTTGCCCTGCGTCGCGGCGTAGCGGAACGCCTCGGCGGCGAGGTAGTGGCCGGTCCAGATCGCCGCGTCGCCCGTGTGCATGTAGTACTCGAGCGCGTTGAAATTGGGATCGCCGGGTGTGCCGGAGAGGAAGCGCGGATCGACGACGATTTGTAGAGGCGCCGGCATGTGCATGCCGCGAACGTTGTCCTTGATGTTGTCAGCCTCGCTCTGCGCAACGACGGCAGCGCTCCACGGAGCGTCAGGCACGATGCCGTTGCGGTCCCGGTTAGGCGGGCGTACAGGATTCGATTCACAGGCCGACAGGAGAGCGGTGGTTACGGTCAGCAGCGCGTACGGCACGCGGCGCATGGATACCTCAAATGGTGTGCGCCCTGAACGGCGAGGTGGAGTGTTTTCGAAGATCTCGGTAGTCGGCGCTCAGGGAGGGTAAGCGCCGTGCAGCGGGCTTAGATAAGCAAACGTTCTGACGCCGGCAAGAGGAAGCCTAGGAACGGGACGATGCAGCCGCAGGGCCGACGTCGGCCGTCTTCACCCAGCAGCGGAGTAGCTCGGCGACGCTCCACGCTTGCGCGATGCACCCGCGCGCCGTGTACGGCGCCTCGGCGTCGAAGATCTCGGCGACCGATCCGACACCGAAGTCGTCGAGATGCTCGACGAGGCCGAGCAGCAACTCGCGCCCGCCTGCGCGGTCGTCGGGATGCAGCTTGAGCCAGGCGTCGACGTAGGGACCGATGAGCCACGCCCACACGGTTCCCTGGTGGTAGGCCGCGTCGCGCGCGCGCAGATCGCCGTAGTACTTCTCCCGATAGTTCGTGCTCCCAGGAGCGAGCGAGCGCAATCCGACCGGCGTGAGCAGGCGACGGTGCACGACGTCGAGTACGCTGTCCCAGCGCGCGCGGTCGAGCACAGGGTTGGGGACGGAGATCGCGAGCACCTGGTTGGGCCGACACTCTGCGCTGTCGCCGTCGGGACCGTCAACGACGTCGTATAGGTAACCCCCGGGCGCGTACCAGAACCGCTCGTTGAAGGACCGACGCACGCGGGCCGCGTGCTCGGCCAGCTCGCCGGCGTCGCGGGGGCTCGAGGTCTCCTCGATCCAGCGCTGAAGCAGGCAGAGCGCGTTGTACCAGAGAGCGTTGATTTCGACCGCCTTGCCGCGGCGCGGCGTCACGACCCAGTCGCCGACTTTGGCATCCATCCACGTGAGCTGGTAACCGCTGGCCCCTTGGCGAAGAAGGCCGTCGCGCGGATCGACGCCGATTCCGTAACGGGTTCCGGCGACGTGACGCTCCACGATGTCACGCAGCGTGGGGAGCAGTTGGCGAAGGAGCGCGACATCGCCAGTTGCCTCGACGTAGCGGTCGATGGCGTGAAAGAACCAGAGCGTCGCGTCGGCAGTGTGATACAGCCCTTGGTCGCTCCCGTCCGGGAACAGGTTGGGTATGAGGCCGTGGTGGACGTGTTGCGCGAACGCGCGGAGGATCGCGCCCGCCTCGCGCAGGCGGCCGGTCACGAGGGTCAGCCCCTCGAGGCTGATCATCGTGTCCCGCCCCCAGTCGGTGAACCAATGGTAGCCGGCGATCACGGTGCGGACCTCGTCGCCGACCGCCCACGCACGGGCGGTGTCGGCGACGCGCCCCGCGGGCGTAACGACGAACTGGTCGGACGCGAGCACGAGCTCCGTGGCGACGGGATCCCGCGCGGCGGATGCAGCGCCGACGACGAGACGACGACGGCGCTCCAGCTCCGCCCGAAACGCGTGCTCCGGCGTCAGCGCGGACATGACTTCGGGCGCCTCGGTGGACGCTACGAGCGCGACGGATTCCCCGGGCGCGAGCGCGAGCGTGAAGCAGCCCGGAGTCCAGAGCGCTCCGGTAAACTCGTACCCGCGACTCTCCTCGACCCGGTACAGAACCTCATCGAGTCGATCTTCGGCGAGTGTGAGAGCGGCGTCCGGCCCGTGGAGCTGGAGGCGGAGTGGCGGGAGCGACCCCGGTGCGGAAATGACGTACTGGCCGGCGTCAGTAGCGAGCTTGTAACCGCTCTCGAGCTGCGCGGCAACGGGACTCTCGTACCCGCGGAAGTGGACAGCTGGCTGCAGCTCCAGCTTCGCCGGGCCCTCACCGACGAGCATGCGGTAGAGGAGAACGACCGTATTCTGCCGGTAGGGCATGACGATGCGGCGCTCCATCGTTGCGCCGCCGAACCGGTACTCCCACACCGGGAGACCACGTTCCAGCCGGAAATCGGCGAGATATCCCGCCGCCGGGACATCGAGCTGTCGTCCGACGCGCTCTTCACCCTCGAGCCGGACGACGGTGTGGTCGGGGAGCACGACACGCTCGATGAGATGGTTGAGCATGACCGTCCGGCCGAGCGGGTTGCGCAATGCGGCGACGAGCAAGCCGTGGTACCGTCGCGTCATCACGCCGAGGGCCGTGCCTGACGCATAGCCACCGAGGCCGTTCGTGACGAGCCACTCGCGAGTGATGAGTGGCTCGACGTCTCCCGCGGCTAAGGCGTCGCTGACCCGCAGCGACCGCCGTACGATCTCCTCAACGTGCACTTTGTCGTGGGGCGAGGAGAACGGCGCACTCGCCTGGGAGATGCCACACGGGCTCCGACTTCAGACTCTTGGGCTCGGTGCTTCCTTCCCGGCGCTCCCCCTGCATGACGCGGTCAGCCTCGAGCGCGGGAGTTCCCGTTCCGCCGTAGCGCGGCGAGTCGCTCGTCCAGAGAATCGCCCACGCGGCGCCGGGCGGCGGCGCGAGGAGCGGCTCGGGCGCAGGGTCGAGACGAAGCGTGCGGCCCAGGTTCACGACGAGGAGTCGGTCGTCGCGACCACCATCGCTGAAGAATCGGATCACGAACGCATCGGGGCCGAGCACCGCGCCGTCAATGCCGTGCGCTGCTTGCGCGCGGATCACGGGGTCGCCGCGTCGCAGTCTGAGCAGATCGCGGTGTAAGGCGTACGCGTCGGCGTGACGCTCGCGCTCGGCGAAGTTGAGCTTGCAGCGCGCGAAGGTCGCCGGGTCGGCGGGGTCTGGAAGCCGCGAGCGCACCTCGCCGAGGGCGACGTTGGGAAACTGCGCGAGGAAGTCAGCGCGTCCCTTCCGCACCTCCTTCGCGATCTCGGGCACGTGATCGGCGAAAAACAGGAACGGCGTCGACGCGGCGAACTCCTGCCCCTGGAAGAGCATCGGCGTCTGCGGGCCGAGCAGGAGCAGCGCGGTCATCGCGCGGTGGCGCCCCGGGCTGGTGAGCGACGTTGTGCGCGCCCCGACGGCGGAGTTCGCGAGCTGATCGTGATTCTCGATGAAGTTGACGAAGCGTGCGGGCGCGATGCCGAACGTCGGCGTTCCGCGGCGCTTCTTCTGCCAGCGGTAATACTGACCCTGATACAAGTAGCTGTGCTTCGCGATCGAGACAAACTCCTGCGGCGTCGCGCGATAGTCGCTGTAATACGCCTCGGTCTTGCCGGTGAGCGCGACGAGCGCCGTGTGATGGAAGTCGTCGTTCCACAGGGCGTCGAGCCCGCATCCGCCTGCTGATCGCGGGCGGATGAGCGCGGTGTTCTGCGGCTCGTTTTCGCCGACGAGGAGAACGGACCGGTCGCCAGCCGCCGCACGCATCGCGTCGGCGATCTGGGTGAGGATGTGCTCGTCGGAGTCGTCGAAGATGCTCTGCGTGGCGTCGAGGCGAAGCCCGTCGACGTGGAACTCATCGACCCAGTAGCAGGCGTTCGCCGTGATGAACTCACGGACGGGTGCCGAGTGCTCGGCGTCGAAGTTGAACGCTTCGCCCCACTCGGTCTTGTGCTTCTTGCTGAAGTAGTGGTCGGAGAACTCCTTCAGGTAGTTGCCGTCGGGACCGAGGTGGTTGTAGACGACGTCGAGAATGACGGCGACACCCGCTCCGTGCGCGGCGTCGACGAAGCGCCGGAAGTCGTCGGGGTGGCCGTAGAGTCTTGTCGGGGCGTAGAGGTCGACGCCGTCGTACCCCCAGCCGAAGCGGCCGGGGAACTCGGCGACGGGCATGACCTCGACGCAAGTGATGCCGGTGTCGGCGAGCTCCGGCAGCTGTGCCGCCGCAGCGGCCCACGTGCCTTCGGCGGTGAACGTGCCGACGTGGAGCTCGTAAAGGACAGCGCCTTCGAGGCGGATGCCGCGCCACACGTCGTCGGTCCACGAGAACGCGTCAGGGTCGATGATCTGCGATGATCCGTGCGGGCCGTCGGGCTGGAATCGGGACGCGGGATCGGGGACGGCGTAGCGGCGGTCGAGCCGATAGCGGTACAGCGAGCCCACGCTGGCGTCGGGGACGACGCCGGAAAAGTAGCCTCCTCCTTCGGCGGTCAACTCGAAGGTCGTGGTGTCAGGGACGGGGCGCGCGGCAGCGTCGTAGAGCACCACCTCCACGCGGCTCGGGCGCGGTGCCCAGACGCGGAAGTGCACGGCGCCGTCGGCCGAGCACTCCGCCCCGATCGGGAGGCGGCGGCGCGACGAGTTTGGCTGTGGTCGTCTGGTGCGCGTGGCCATCGTCGTGGGGAGGGCGAGCGCAGGATCGGTGCCTACGTCGGGCGAGGCGGGTCGCGGCGGGGTCGCGTCGCGGCAGGCGGGTCGAGAGATTGAGGGCGGGAACGATCGGTCGAGTGGATGAGCCGACTACGCGCGCGACTGCCGCACTTGGTCAGCCTCTGGGCGGTGACGGCAGGGGCCGAGGGGGTGCTGTACTACTTCTTCCTGAGTCGGCCGTACTTCCGCGACTTCTTCGCGCCGTTCGCGGCGGCGGTGTTGGTGGCGGCGGCGGTGGGGACGTGGCGGCTCATGCGTGGGCGGCGAGACGCGGACCGACGCCACCGCGAACGCCGCCGTCTGTTCCGTCGACGTGAAGCGCAAGGCGGGGCCGAGGAATAGAATTAATCCTCGGCCCCGCGCTTCAACCGGAATCTAGCGTTTAGGGATGTCGCGGCTGCGTGGGGAACGACGATCTGGTCAGCTGGAACGAGACCCTCCGCTGAGCTGCTCGAGGAGCGGGCCGACGAATGCGAGCCAATGCGCTCCAAGATTCTGTAGCCGTACGAACGATCGGAGCTGCCTGAGGTGCACACCGGCCTTCCGAGTCCGCAGCCGCCCGTGGCGGGGTTCACGCGGCGCAGCACTCGGATTCCACGGCCCGTGGCCGTACTCGTCCTCGCGCTAGGCGTGACGCCCGCGGCGTGTCGCGATAAGGGGCCCGTGACCGCGGAAGCACGCCCCGACACGCCGGCACTCCTGCGCGTCATCGCGCGATCCCAGGGCGAATTCAAGCCGAGGCCGGCGACGGCCGAAGACCGGCGCGAAGCGCTGAAGCGCCAGGTGCCGATCGGCAGGAGGACGAAGGCGTCGGAAAACGCGGGCCCGTCAGACAGGCGCCTGGTCGACTCCTCGGCCGGCCTGGCTGCGGAGCAGGCGACCGCTGTCGGCCCGATGCAGACAATCCGGATCGTCCCGGCGACCGCAACGCTTCGGGTCGGGGAGTCGGCAACACTGGCGCTGGAGGCGCTCGACTCGGCGGGGCGCCGAGCGCATGTCCCCGCGGCCCGTTGGCGCCCCGACGACCCACAGGTCGTCCGTCTCGATAGAACCGGGCAGGTCACCGCGACCGCGCCCGGCGTGGCGACGATCGAGGCGTGGGTCGGGACCGTGCGGGCCAGCGCGCGAGTGGAGGTCTTGCCCGTCGTCCGCGGCCGGCTACTCGCGCTCGATGGATCGACGCCAGCCGGGATGCAGGTCCGGTTCGCCGCACGCGGGTTCGTCGACTCCGCCATTGTCGGCGCCGATGGTCGATTCGAGTTCCGGCCGCCAAGCACGTACGCCGATACCGCGGAGCTCTCGATCCGCGCCGTGGCCCCGCAGTCGACTCGCTATCACCCGATGCTCGCGCGCCTCACGGCGCGCGAGACCGGCACCGAGCTCCGCGCGGTCGTGGTTCCGACGACGTGGACGATCCTGTCAGGTAGCTATGGCGGCGCGACGCTCGACGTCAGCGCGGAGGCGGCGCTTCGGCGCTGGCGAGGCACGGCGCCATTCGCCCGCTCCGCAGCCTACGAGGGTCGTCGCACCCGACGGGTGGTGGGTTGGCCGCCGGAGGCGTTTCCGCTTCCCGTGGCGTTCGTGCGCGAGCGGTCGACGTCGAGCATCTCGCCCGCCGACTCCGCCGCGTTCTGGGCATGCGTGCGGCGACTCGAGCAGCAGCTCGGGTTCACCGCGTTCCGTCCGGCCGACACGTCGGCGATCGGCCCTGGCCGGCTGGGCGTCGAGGTGGTAATGGACCCCCGGATCCCGCCTGCCGCGGTGACGTGGGCCTCTTGGGGGCCGAGCGGGGACCTGAACGACGCCCGCGTCGCGCTGCGTACGCCCGCCGATTTCCGGAACGCGTCGCTCGTCGCACACGAGATGCTGCATGCACTAGGCTTCGGCCATGCGCTGGAGTGGCGGTCGGTCATGACGCGCACCGCGTCGGCCGACGTGACATCGCTGACCGCGGAGGACGTGGCGTACGTACAGCTGATCCATCGCGTGCGCGCCGCGCAGGCGGCGTTCGGCGCGGCGATCGGCTTCCTCGAGGCGGCGGAGGGCGAGCGAAGGACGCGGCGGTGAGCCGACTGGTTGTCAGAACGTCCGCGTGATCCGGAGCAGGATTCGCTCGTCGCGGGCGGTGAGGCCGGCATCGCCACCGAGGAAGAAGCGATCGACCTTGTTGCGCGGGTTGGTCGAGTGATTGTAGCGAACGACTTTCTGCCCCGCGATGACGCCGATGAAGGCGCCCATCAGGACGTCGCTCGCCCAGTGCTGGTTCATGTACATGCGTGACAGGCCGGGGGTCGCCGCCAGCCCGTAGAGCACTGGCGAGACGTACCACCGCGCGTCCGGCCACCGGCGCGCGACCTCGCCCGAGAGGACCGCGGCGGCGGCGAACCCGGACGACGAATGGATGGACGGGAAGGCGCGGTAGTCACGGCTGCCGAGGCCCTTGAACGGACGGAACACGAACGGATCCGAGCCACGGTTGGTCGGGACGATCGGCCGCTCACGCCCCAGCGGGAGCCGGATAATCTGGCTCACCAGGCTCGCGGCGACGACCGCTTCAGCCGTGTGGAAGGACACGTCGGCGAGCGTCGGAGATCGGGAAACTCGCCCGATGCCGTACAGGGCGAGCCCCGCCAGCGTGAGTGTCTGCTCGTTGACGTGGTTGAACTCTTCGGCACGCGCACCCAGGAAGCGATTCTGTTGGTAACGCCCGGACGGATCGGAGATGCTCTCCGCGATCGGGCGGTCGAAGGCCGCGAGGGCCAAGGTTGCCGCGGTCGCGATGCCAGCGGCGACCGCGTCTCGCTGCGTGAACAGCCGCGTGTCGGCGGGGCGAAGCTCAGGGGCCTGGGCCGACACCGGCTCGAGAGCGCTCATCCCGACCAGGCCCGGGACAAGACATGCGATGGCGTACCGTTTCACGCGCGCCCTCTTCAAGCGGGGAGTCGAACGGGTCTAGCAAATTGCGGCACCACGACTTGCGGTGCCAGGTGCACGGTGGATCGCCCGGAACAGCCTGGCATCGAGCGTGCATTGGCGAGGTCTAGCCGACGACGGCGGGGGGGGCGGTTTGTAGCGGCTCGGCAGAAGGCGAGCGACGCATGGGATACCGCAGCTTCAAAGATTCGAACGGCGTCGAATGGGACGCCTGGGACGTCGTGCCGCAGCTCGCCGAGCGGCGTGTCGACAACCGGCGCCAGGCACGCCAGGCGATTCCGTTCGGTGACCGTCGCCAGTCCGAACGGCGCGTCATCATGAGCCGCCGAGCCGTTATGGCGTCCGGACTGTCGAGCGGATGGCTCTGTTTCGACGGTGCTCCGGGGAAGCGCCGGCTCAGCCCGATCCCGGCTGACTGGGCGCGCTGCCCGGACGAGCAGCTCGAGGAATACTGCCGCCGCGCGAGTCCGGTGCGGCGCTCGATCGAGATCGGGGGCCAGGGCGACCAGCCAGGGTAACCGACAGACAACAGACCAGAACCAGCGACCGAGCGGGGGCGCGATTCTCGACTTCTGCCTCGACCCCAACGTCGCCCGCATGCTCGGCGCGACCGCCGCGCGCGCGGGCGATCGACCGGCGGTCATCGGGCGACACGGCGAAGCGACGTACGCCGAGCTATGCGACGCGGCCGGCGCCATCGCGGCCGGGCTGCACCAGCTCGGCGTTGAGCCGGGCGACCGGGTCGCGCTCTTCCTGAACCGGGGCGCACGGGCCGCTTCGGCGTTTTTTGGCGTCGCCGCAACGGGCGGCGTCGCGGTCATCCTGAACGAGACCCTGCGGGTGCGACAGATCGAGCACGTGCTGGGCCACTGCGACGCGCGTGTGCTCGTCTACTCACAGGACCTGCTGGGCGCGCTCCCGCGCTCGCCCGACACGCGTGCGAAGCTCGTGGACATCTCGGCGCTCGCCGGCGCGCGCGAGCTGCGGCCGGTACCCCGGATCGGCAGCGACGTCGCGCAGATCATCTATACGTCCGGCTCGACGGGACTGCCGAAGGGTGTGACGATCACCCACGCCAACCTCTGGGCGGGCGCGCGCGCGGTGTCGCAGTACCTGGGCATAACGCCCACCGACCGGATCGCGAGTCTGCTGCCATTTAGCTTCGACTACGGGTTCAACCAGCTTCTGTGCGCCGTTCTCAACGGCGCTTCACTCGTCGTCGAGCGCTCGCCGCTGCCGCAACAGATCGCGGTCACGCTCCGTGAGCGCGACGTGTCCATCCTTCCATGCGTCCCGCCCCTCTGGCTCCAGCTCCTCGGGGCGCCGGATTTCTACGGCGAGGCGTTGCCCGCACTTCGCGTGATGACCAACACAGGTGGTCGGCTGCCCGTCGACGCAGTGCGGCGCCTTCGCGCTGTGCAGCCCCACGCGCAGCTCGTGTTGATGTACGGACTGACGGAAGCGTTCCGTGCGACGTATCTGTCGCCGGAGGAGGTGGACGCGCACCCGGATTCGATCGGCCGTGCGATCCCGGGCGCCGAGATCATGGTGCTGCGCGAGGACGGAACGGAGTGCGCCCCGGGCGAGGAAGGTGAGCTCGTACAGCGGGGGCCGACGGTGGCCGCCGGCTACTGGAACGATCCGGAGACGACGGCGCGCGTCTTCCGCCCGAACCCGCGACGACCGGCCGGTGCGCCCGACTCCGAGCGTGTGGTGTTCTCGGGGGACGTGGTCCGCCGCGACGACGGAGGCCGCCTCTATTTCGTCGGCCGCCGCGACCGGATGATCAAGACGCTCGGGTTTCGCGTTTCGCCCGACGAGGTGTGTGAGGTCCTCTACGCATCGGGTGAAATCGCCGAAGCGCTCGTCGGCTCGGAGCCCGACGAGCAGCGCGGGGAACGGATCGTTGCGTACGTCGTGCTGCGGGAGGGTGGAGACCCGGCGCGGCTGCAGCACTTCTGCCGCGCGGAGCTACCGCGGTACATGCAGCCGGCGCGGATCGACGTCATGCCGGCGCTGCCGCGGACGGGCAGCGGAAAATTCGACGTGCGGGCAGCGCAGGAGACTCAGAGCGCGGCCACCCTGGGCCGGGACGCGGGCGGCGAGGAGCGGCCAGTGGCGGTATGAGCGGCGTCCGTGTGGCCGGTGTGGCACCGGTTGGGAGCGACTACGCGGCGCATCTGGCCTCCTTGGAAGCCGCGGGCGTTGGGTTACCCGACAAGCCCGACGAGACGCCGGAGACCACGCTGCGGGCGCTCTGGCTTGTGGCGGCCGGGGAGCCGTGCTCCGTAGAGCTAGCGGCGCGGCGCGCGCTGCCCGATCTGGACTCCGCGGGCCGAGCGAGGCTGCGCGGGCTCGTCGAGCGACGGCTGGCCGGCGTGCCGCTTGCGCACCTGACGGGGCGTCAGAGCTTCATGGGACTGGAGCTCCTTGCGGGCCCGGAGGCGCTGGTACCGCGGCGCGAGACGGAGCTGCTCGGGCGCACTGCGCTCGGACTCCTCCAGCGGGCGGTCGAGGAACGCGGTGCCGCGATGGTGCTCGACGTATGCACCGGCTCAGGCAACCTCGCGCTTGCGCTCGCGCACCACGAGGCGAGGTGCCACGTCGTCGGCGGCGACATCTCGCCGGAGGCGGTGGGTCTGGCGAGGCGCAATGCTGAACGAGTCGGCCTGACGGACCGGGTCCGCTTCATCCGCGGGGATCTCTTCGCGCCCTTCCAGGCGGCCGGCCTTCAGGCTGCGGCCGACCTGATCGTCTGCAACCCGCCGTACATTTCGACGTCGAAGGCGGCCGGGATGCCGACCGAGATTGCCGAGTTCGAGCCGCGGGCGGCGTTCGACGGTGGGGCGTTCGGGATCTCGATCCTCTTCCGGCTCGTTGCGGCGGCGCCACAGTTTCTCAAACCGGCGTCGTGGCTCTGCTTCGAGGTCGGAGTAGGGCAGGGCGACCCGATGGCAGCGAGGCTGGCGCGCGCCGGTGCTTACTCGGCCGTCAAGCGGGTGCACGACGGCTCGGGGGAAGTTCGGGTGCTTCTCGCGCGCACACGAGCTAATTGAAGGGACACGCGGATGGCACCAACTGTGCGCTACGTCACATTCAGTCCATCATCTGGCGCGTGACATGACACCAGGCACTGCGAGCGAACCGGCTAGCGAGGCGTCGCCCGGCGAGACGTCGGCGTCTGCCCGGCTACGCCTGGACGCCGACGAGGCGGTGGCGCGGATCGCCGCGGCGCTGCGGACGCAGGTCGGCCAGGAGCTCAAGCGACGTGGCGTCGTCGTCGCGATGAGTGGTGGCGTCGACAGCTCCGTGTGCGCGGCGCTCGCGGCCCACGCGTTGGGCCCGGAGCGCGTATTCGGCCTGGCGATGCCGGAGCGCGAGTCGGACCCGGAGAGCGTAGCACTGGCGCGGGAATGGGCCGAGGAGCTGGCCATCGACTTCGCGATCGAGGACATCACGCCGGTGCTCGACGCCGCGGGGTGCTACTGGCGCCGCGATGCCGCGATCCGGAAGCTGGTCCCCGAGTTTGGCGACGGCTGGCGATGCAAGATGGTGCTGCCGCAGGACCGACTCGAGCGAAACCGTCTCAACCTCTCGAGCCTCGTCGTCGAGTCGCCTGACGGAGAGCGGGAAACGGTCCGCCTGCCGGCCGACGTGTACCGTGAGATCCTCGCCGCGACGAGCTTCAAGCAGCGCGTGCGGAAGATGATGGAGTACTATCACGCCGACCGGCTGCACTATGCCGTGCTCGGAACGCCGAACCGGCTCGAGTACGATCAGGGTTTTTTTGTGAAAGGCGGCGACGGGCTCGCCGACGTGAAGCCGATCGCGCACCTGTACAAGACGCAGGTCTACCAGCTCGCCGAGTACTTCGACGTTCCCGACGCCGTCACGGCGCGGCGGCCGACGACCGACACGTACTCGCTGCCGCAATCGCAGGAGGAATTCTACTTCTCGCTCCCGACGCGCGAGATGGACGTCGCGCTCTCCGCGTTCGACGCCGGCCGCAGCGCGGCCGAGACGGCGGCGGAGCTCGGCCTGCGGCCCGAGCAGGTCGAGCGGATCTACCGCGACATCGCGCAGAAGCGCGCGACGACGCGCGCGCTGCACCTGCCGCCGCTGGTCGTCGAGTCGCCGGCGGCCCCCGCCGCGCCACCGCCGGCGGTGAGCTGATGTGCGGCTTCACGGGGATCGCGCGGCGGGATTCGCGCGGCGTCGGCGCCGAGACCCTGCGGCGCATGGCGTCGGCGATCGCGCACCGCGGCCCGGACGGCTTCGGCCTCTCGCTCGGCGGCCGCGTCGGCCTCGCGCACGTGCGTCTCAGCATCATCGACGTCGCGGGCGGCGCCCAGCCGATGGCGACGGCGGACGGCCGCCTCGTCGTAGCGTTCAACGGCGAGATCTTCAACTACGTCGAGCTGACGGCGGAGCTCACCGCGAAGGGGCACCGCTTCCGCACGCGCTCCGACACCGAGGTCCTGCTCCACGGCTACGCGGAGTGGGGCGGGCGGATGGTCGAGCGGCTGAACGGGGATTTCGCGTTCGCGCTGCACGACCGGCGGGGCGACCGCCTCCTGCTCGCGCGCGACCGGTTCGGCGTCCGGCCGCTCTTCTTCTCCAGCGCGTTGGGCGACCTCGTGTTCGGGTCGGAGGTCAAGGCGCTTTTCGCAAGCGGCGAGGTCGAGGCGGCCCCGGACCTCGAGGGGCTTGACGAAGTGTTCACCTTCTGGGCGGCGCGGGCGCCGCGTACACCGTTCCGCGGAGTCGAGTCGCTCGAGCCGGGCACCCTCGCCGTGTGGAGCGGCGGCCGGCTTGAGACCCGGCGGTACTACTCGCTCGATTACGCGGGCGCGGCCGAGGAGCCGGCGGACGCGGTGGCATCGCTCGACCGCGTTCTCCGCGACAGCACGTCGATCAGAATGCGGGCCGACGTCCCCGTCGGCGGCTACCTGAGTGGCGGTCTCGACTCGACGATCGCGTGCGCGTTGGCGGCGCCGCTGTCGCCCCACGACTTCCGCACGTTCTCGGTGACGTTCGCTGATCCGGCGCTCGACGAGTCGGCGTACCAGCAGCTCGTCGCGCGACGCATGGGAAGCCAGCACCGCGTCCGGCACATGGACGGCGCGGCGATCGCGCGCGTCTTTCCGGACGTCGTGCGGCACGTCGAGACCCCGCTCGTCCGGACGGCGCCGGCGCCGCTGTACCTGCTCGCGCAGCTCACGCGGGACGCCGGCATCAAGACGGTCCTGACCGGCGAGGGCTCGGACGAGGTCTTCCTCGGCTACGACATCTTCAAGGAGGCGAAGGTCCGCCTCTTCTGCCTCAGGCGGCCCGAGTCGCGCGCGCGGCAAGCGCTGTTCGACCGGCTCTACCCATACCTGAGCGGAAACCGCGGCGGGGAGTTCTGGCGCAAGTTTTTCCTCGCCGCCGGCTCGCCCGACGACCCGCTCTTCTCGCACCTGCCGCGGTTCGGTCTCACGTCGCGCATCAAGGCGTTCTACTCGCCGGACGTGCGCGCGGCGCTCGACGGCTTCGACCCGCTGGAGGAGCTCCGCGCCGCGTTGCCGCGCGAGTTCGCGACGTGGGACCCCGTGCACCGGGCCGCGTACCTCGAGCTGACGACGCTACTGTCCTCGTACCTGCTCAGCTCACAGGGGGACCGGGTCGCGATGGCGCACGCGGTGGAGGGGCGGTTCCCGTTCCTCGACCACCGGCTGGTCGAGCTGGCGGCGGCGCTGCCGCCGGGGTCGAAGCTGCGCGGGCTGCGCGAGAAGGAGATCCTCAAGCGGTGGGCGCGCACGGTGATCCCGGGCGAGATCGTCGACCGGCACAAGCAGCCCTATCGCGCGCCGGACGTCCCGGCCTTCTTCGGCCCCGAGCGTCCAGCGTACGTCGGCGAGCTCCTCTCGCCGGAGGCGATCCGGCGGGTCGGCCTGTTCGAGCCGGCCGCCGTCGCGGGGCTGGTGCGCCGCTGCGAGAGCGGGCGGGCGACCGGGTTCGCGGAGAGCCAGGCGCTGGTCGCCATTCTGTCGGCGCAGCTCTGGCACGAGATGTTCTTCACTAGCCCGTCGACCCCGGCCACGGGACGCCTGGGCCGGCCGGACGTCGTCCTGCACGCGGCCACGGCGGTCGCCTAGCGGCGTGAGTCACACGGAGAGGATGCGAGAGTGACCGAAGCACAGATCGTCAACGAGACGCGCGCCTACATCATGGAGAACTTCCTCTACGCGCGCCCCGATTACGTCGTCGCCGAGGACGAGCACCTCTTGGAGAAGGGCGTCGTCGACTCGATGGGGATGGTGGAGCTGATCACGTTCCTGCAGGACCAGTTCGGGGTCGAGCCGGCCGACGAGGAGATCACCGAGGAGAACTTCGCGACGCTGCGGCGGATCGCGGCGTTCGTGAGCCGGAAGATGGGGCCGCAGGGGATCGCGGCGTGACGATCGGCCCGCGAGCCCTCCGGTTCGCGGGCGGACACCATGACCAACGCAACGCCGGAAGACCAGGGCGGTGTGGGCCACCGCGTCGATGATCGCATCGACCGCGAGCGCGAGTTCCACAACCGGGAGTACCACGATCTCGCCCGCCGCACCGTCTGGAGCTACTACGGCGTCGCCCGGCGCTGGTCCGGGGACTACCGCTCGCTGCTCCTCCAACTGTGCCCCGGCAAGCAGGTGCTGGAGTACGGCTGCGGCGGCGGAAGCTCGGCGCCCGTGCTGGCGTGGACGGGGGCGAAGGTCACCGGGATCGACCTGTCCGAGGTCGCAATCGAGCAGGCGCGCGAGGCGGCGCGCGCGCAAGGGCTCGAGATCGAGTACCGGGTGATGAACGCCGAGGCGATGAGCTTCGACGACGAGTCGTTCGACCTGATCTGCGGGACCGGCATCCTGCACCACCTCGATCTGCGGGGCGCCTATGGTGAGGTGGCGCGAACGCTCCGGCCCGGGGGAACCGCGGTCTTCGCCGAGCCACTGGCGCACAACCCGGCGATCAACCTTTACCGCCGTCTGACGCCGCGCATCCGCACCGAGGACGAGCACCCGCTGCTGATGCGCGACTTCGACCTCGCGCGCCGCTACTTCCGCCGCGTCGAGGTGCGCTACTATACACTCTTTCCGCTGCTGCTCCTCCCCGTGCGCGGTACCCGGGTCTTCCAGGGCGTGCTGCCGCTATTCGAGGCGCTCGACACGGCGGTGTTCTCGGCGCTGCCGTTCCTGCGGCGCTTCGCCTGGTGCGCGATCGTCACGCTCTCCGAGCCGGTCGTGCGGGACAGGAGGCCGGGACGAAGCTCGGCGAGCGGCGCCGCGGCGCGCGCGTAGTCGCCTCAGCCCGCGCTCGTGTCGCCGTCCGGCCCGCCGGGGTCCGGAATCCGGCCGGCGACCTTCGCCGGATTGCCGGCGATGATCACGTTGGCGGGGTACTCACGCGCGCACACGGCGCCGAAGCTCACCACGGAGTTGTCGCCGATCCGCGTGCCGGGCAAAATGCCCGCGTTCTGGCCGATCCAGACATTGGCGCCAATCTCCACGGGGGCGACTCGAACCGGCGCGCCCGGCGAGCGCCGGTCGGCGCGCGTGCTGTGGAAGTCGGTGTCCATGATGTAGCAGCGGCCGATGATCGACGCCGGACCGATCACGATCTCGCGCATGCACCCGAACTGCGCCTCCCCCAGGATCACGCCGTCCCCGACGACGATGCGGGCCTCGCGCGAATACGTCCACGGCGTCGTCGGGCCGTAGACGACGACGTTGTCGCCGAAGACGACCTCGCCCGGCCCGCGAACGCGCAGCGA
>JBHELH010000174.1:0-4308 GCA_046263215.1 Gemmatimonadaceae bacterium
CAGGAGGCGCTCGTAGTGCACGCGGTCCACCGGCCGGTCGAAGAGCATCTGGTCGGCTGACCCGATGAAGGCGCGGTCGTTGTTGCGATTCCCGTCCCCGTTGATGTCGCCGAAGACGATCGGCGTGTAGAACGTACCGCTGTTTGCGCGGAAGATCCCGCTCAGGTTGAACCCGTAGGGGAGGTCGCTCTCGCCGCTCAGGATGACCGTGTGCGGGCGCACGAACCGGGTATTGCCCCACTCCCTGCCGCCCCGTCCGCCGCGGTCGTTGATGTTCCCGGCGGTGGGATCCTGGAAGAGGTTCTCGAACGCGGTGCAGCAGACGACCGAGGTGTTGTCCTTGGCCCAGTTGTACGTGTAGCTGGCGCGAAGCGTCGCCCAGCTGAAGCGGCGGTCCAGGCGGACCGTCGCCGCGAACTCGTCGCCCACCCCGTTGGACTCGTGTACGAAGATGCGGCTCACGCCCGTATACCGGCCGCGGGCGCTCGCCGTCGCCGCCTGCGTGAAGTTAGTAGTCGGGGCGACGTACACGGGACGGTTCTCCTCCGACGGCACCGTGAACACCGGCGACGCGCGGAGCGCGAGGTCCCGGGTGCTGAACTGGCTGCTCGTGCGGCCGTAGAGCAGGTCGACGCCCAGGCGCGTGTTGAGACCGATGCGCCCCTCGTAGCCGAGGTTCAGCTTGAGCGTTTGCGGGTACTCGAAGTCCTCGCCCCAGAACGTGTACTCGCGGTCACCGCGCAGCGACGCCCCACTCCGGCACGCCGCGGGGTTGCTGTCGCCGCTCGGGTCGAAGGTCTCGTAGGCGGGCTCCGGGGTGTCCGCGCCTTGGCAGTTGAGGCTCAGGTACGGGTTCGAGCCGGTGCCGACGTTGGAGCCGAGCACTCCCGGGACGCGCCCGAAGAAGTAGCCGGCGCCGGCGCGCAGTACGTGCCGCTGGTCGCCCCTCAGGTCGTTGGCGAACGAGACCCGCGGCGAGATGTTGTCGTAGTCCTCGGGGCTGTTGCCGGTCCTGAAGTCCAGCCCCGGGAGCGTGTCCACGAACTCGACGCTCGGGAACTCGGTCGGGTAGCGGCTCACGTCCCAGCGGAGTCCGACCGTGGCCACGAGCCTGTCGGTGGCCTGCCACTCGTCCTGCGCGTAGAGCGAGTACTCCTGGATCCGGAACGTCGTCTCCGGGGCCCGCGGGCCGGCGAGCGGGATGTTCCGGGTGTAGCTGGCCGGGACGCGCGCCCGGAAGTCGGCGAGCGAGTTGAAGTTGAATTGGCCGGCGCCGAGCAGCCAGAACTGGTTGTAGACCTCGGAGATCAGGTTGTTCGTCCCCAGCTTGAGGGTGTGGTCGCCGCGGCGGAGCGTGAGGTTGTCGACGAGTTGCACCTTCGTCTCGCGTAGCCGGTTCCGGTACGTGATCCCCGAACCGCCGTACTCCAGGCGCTGGCCCGGGGCGACGGTGACCGACGCGAGCGGGAGGAAGTTGTTCGACGTCCGCGGCCGCTTCTCTTCGGCGAACTGCACCCGGAAAACGTTGAACGTCTGCGCGCCGAGGACCGAGTTCAGCTCGCCGACGACCGAGACGTTACGGTCCTGGAAGACCGAGCCGAACGTGCGGGCGCGGTTCCCGCCGAACTGGAGCCCGTCGTTCTCCGACGCGTAGTCCGCGTAGTTCGCGCGGAGCGACGCCCGGTGCCGCTCGCTCGCCGTCCAGTCGAGCCGGCCGAAGAGAACGTCCACGTTATCAGTCTTGTCGAAGTAGCCGACTTGACTCCGCGCGTCCGTCTGCCCGTAGACCGTCTCGAGAATGTTGACGAACTCGTCGATGGTCGTCTGCGGGAGCCTGGTTCCCTCGGGCGAGATGGCGTCGAACGGGTCGGTGCGGCGCTGGCCGTCGTACGAGACGAGGTAGTGGAGGCGGTCCCGCGCGATCGGGCCTGAGAGGCTGAGCGAGACCTGGCGGACATCGTACTCGCGCGGCGCGCCGCCGCCCAGCACCACGGTCGTCGATTCGGCTCCCGTGGCGCCGCTGTAGCGCGGAACGCGCTGGCTGAAGTTGTTCTGCGCCCAGGCGTTGCTGCGCAGCGTCGCCTGCCCGGTGCCGCGGAACTGGTTCGTCCCGCCCTGCGTCACGACGTTCACGACGCCACTCGAGTAGTTCCCGAACTCGACATCGTAGCCGTTGGTGACGACCTGGAATTCCCGGATCGACTGCAGCGAGAAGGTGAACGGGATGCGCGCGCCGCCCCGGCTCTCGCCGAAGAAGTTGAAGTTCGCGTCGGCGCCGTCGATCTGCACGTTGACGCCCGAGGTGCGCCCGCCGCCGATCGCGACCGTGCCCCCCGTCGAGACCTCCGGCTGGGGACTCACGAGGCCGGAGAGGGCGATGAAGTCGGTGAAATCACGCCCGAGTGTCGGGAGGTTCGCGATCTCGCGCGGGCCGACGTACTCCGCGACCCCGGTCTGGCGCGTGTCCACCTGTAGCTCGCGCTGCCCGCTGATCTCCACACGCTCGAGCGCCACGGCGGCGCTCTCGAGGCGTAGGTCGACCGTCGTGGCTTCGTTCAGTCGGATCCGGACGCTGTCCACCTGCGCCGGCCGGTGGCCGAGGCGCTGTGCACGCACGCTGTAGACGCCCGGGGGTAGCAGCAGGAGCTGGTAGCGTCCTTCGTCGTTGGCAGTGGCCGACCGGGTGAAGCCCGTCTCGCGATTGGTCGCGGTCACCTGTGCGCTCGCCACGGCGGCACCGTCGGTCCCCGCCACGCGGCCGCGGATGGCCCCCGTCGTGGCGTTCTGTGCCGCGGCGTTGCCCGCGAGGGCCGCGAGCAGGGCGACGGCGCCGACCAGCAGTATCGTTCCACGATACCGGACCATGCATTCTCCAAAAGTCGGTGGGTTTCGAGAGAGCGTGCTGCAGCTTGCGGAGTCGGCACCACGATACAACAGTGCCCGACTCCGCGCAGTATCCCGGACTCCTGGAGTGATCCGCCCCTATGGGGAGCCAGGCGAGCCGGGCCCGCGGAGGGTCAGATGATCCACCACTGCGCGTACGACGCCCACATCCTGGGTATCGATCCGGACGCGCGGGTGCACATCCGCCGTGATGTGCTCGATGAGATCGACGGTCCGATGCTGCGGTACGGTCCGCAGGAAGTCACGGGAGCCGGCTTCTCCCGCCGCGGCGCGTCGAGTATCAGCCGAATAGGGAGTTCCTCGCAGAACGCTTCGAGAGGTTTCCGGCGGCGTAGATCGCCGGCGACTCGCGCACGCGACGTCCTGCGCCGTCTTCTTGCCGGCGCCTCCGCCTCATGTTCCGGCCACAGAACGTCGGCGTCTGACTGTTACAGTTGGGGCAGAGGAGCCGCAGGTTCTCAGGTCGGTAGTCGTCGTTCACGCCGTTGACGTGGTCGAGGACGAGCACTAGCGGCTTGCCGCGCCACGTCGGCTGTTGGCCGCACTCGTAGCACTCGTTGCGGAGGATGCCGGCTTTGATGAGGCGACGCTTGATGTAACCCCGGCTGCCGGAGCCGCCGGGGATGGTCAACTCGACGAGCGGCTTGCCGACAGGCGGCCGCGCTTTGAACCAGTGGCTCGTGTCGAGGCCGAGCCGACGCACGTGCCGCTTGACCGCGACGAAGTTGCCGCCGGTCAGCCGGAAGCCGAGGACGCGCAGCACGTCGGAGGCGTAGCGGCAGTCGCGAACGGCGGCGGTGAATGCTGCGTCGCTCGTCGCGCGCCACCGCGCCCAAGTCTCGCGGTACCCAGTCGCCCGCTCGGACGCCTGTCGGCCTCCCCAATTGCGCGGGCGCGCGCCTTTGGGAGTCTTGGGAGTGGCCAGGAGCGGAGTCGAACCGCTGACGCCCAGATTTTCAGTCTGGCGCTCTACCACCTGAGCTACCTGGCCGTAATGAACCGTCAAATCTAAGCAGCGTCGTCACTTCACTCAACCTCACCTCGACGCTTCAGTCGCCTGTTCCACTCGGCCGCGCCCGCCACCAAACACCCGCGCGACAACACGATTTCTCGCGCCGGCCACCAAAAAATCCGCTCGCCCCCTGCCCTCCCCACCCATACATTGGAGCCCGCGCCACCCACCGGTCCGGTAGGTGGAGCACCGGCACCTGTCCGCCCCGCTCGAGACGATACGTTCCCGTTACCGGACCCTTCCGCTAGCTGACGATTCACCGGACAACTTGCACGCCGTCGCCGCGCCCATGCCGTCGAGTGACGCATCGGTGTGACGACATAGTTCGATAGTTCGGCGCGCCGTTCCGGTCATTGCGCGAGCACATCGACCGCCCCGCGCCAGGCCCCTCC
>JBHELH010000175.1:0-25193 GCA_046263215.1 Gemmatimonadaceae bacterium
GATGTCCCATGGCGGACGGGATGAATGGCGCTCACGATTCTGGTACGGCAGCTCTTGCAAGCCGACGCTCGGGCTTTCCTTCACGTCCAGGAGAACCATGCGCATCCGTTCAATCCTCCTCAGTGGCATCGTCCTGACCGCCGTCGCGGCGTGCCTGCCGGCTCAGAGGCCGCAGGCTTTGGAAGCCGACGTGCGCCGCGAGATCGAACGCGTAAACGCCGAGAACGCGGCGGCGTTCAAGCGCTGGGACGTCGCGGGTATCATGGCGCTGCGCGCGCCTGATTTCCACACCATTACGCCCGATGGACGCCGGAGCGACCGCGCCGCCATGGAGACGTACATCACTGGGCTGCTGAACGGCATCCGCAAGTGGAACGACATTACGGTCACGATCGACAGTCTCACCGTCGTCGGCGACACGGCGGTCGCGATCGTGCGCCAATACCTCGACCGCATGGCGCTGCGTCCCGACAACCAGGTGCATCACGTGCAGACGTGGGTCACGCAGCGTGAAACGTGGATCCGTTCCGGCTCGCGCTGGCTCCTGTGGCGGGTGGATCAGCTTCACGATCAGCGGCGTCTCGTGGACGGCAAGCCGCAGTGAGCGTCCTGAGCTTCTAGGTTGACGGCTCGCTCATCCGGCTCGCGTCCGGTCGCCGCGTTGAGCGCGCCGCGACACGCGCGATTTCGCTAGGCGGAAGCGTCGTCGTACCGGCGCGCTAGCTCAGTTCATTCCGCGCGGCGGGGAGCACTTCGGATCGGCCGCGTCCGCCGCGCCGTAGCGGCCGCGCACGAGCCGTGCGCCGGACGGGGAGAGCTGCAGCACGAAAAGCGACGCGTATTCGCTGTCGCACAGGTCCGGTATCGTAGGCCCGCCGAGCGCCGCGATGATGGCCGGCACGGTATTGCTGTGGCCCACGACGAGCACCACGTCTCCCCCGGGACGCGAGCGAATCGCCGCCGCTATTTCGGCCGCATGTGCCTTCACGTCGCGGGACGCGGCGATCGCCGTCGGCGTGATCCCGGCGCTCGCCGCCAGCGGCTCCGCTGTCAATCGCGTCCGCGCGAACTGCGTCGTGATCACGGTGCGCACCCCCGCGTCCCTCAGCGCCGCCGCGAGATCTTGCGCGCGCTGGCGCCCGGCGTCCGTGAGCTCGGGATCCGCCGCCGGCGCTGCCGCCTTGTCGGCGTGCCGCACGAGGATGACCATGGCCGCCTGCGCGCGCGCGGTCGCGGCAGCGAAGACCAGAAGCACCGCAGCGCGGCACACGAGGGCGCTGGGGACAACGCGCGTGAGGATCATTGCAGGTCCTGGAGGAGGGGTCGTACAAGTGTGGACTGGAAAGTCGAGAGTGGGAAGTGGAGCTGAGCACGCCGATCGCTGTAGCGACGCGCCTGGTCTCGACACGTCGGATCACATGGTTTGACGGCGAGCGCCACTACCATATATGCCGCCGCTCGACTTCGAATGGGGTTGGTTGTGGGGAGCTGGCATGCGAGGATCTGTAACTTCCCGCACGTGTTTGCGCCCTACTGCTCTCCCGGGCTGCGGACGTCCGGCTTCGTGAACGACCAGTGTGAGTGGATCGTGCGCCACTGGCCGTTGATGCGACGCGGCGTGAGGCCTTGACAAGCGACCCCGCAAGGCTGTATCTAACCACTCGGTTAGGTAACCTAATGGTTAGATACACGTGGCAACGGACCCCCTCAGCACGACCTTCGCCGCCCTCGCCGACCCGACGCGCCGCGCGATCCTCGCCCGGCTCGCCGCGGGACCGGCCACGGTCAAGGAGCTCGCGGCGCCGTTCACCATGAGCGGCCCCGCCGTCTCGAAGCACCTCCGGGTGCTCGAGCGCGCCGGGCTGATCTCGCGCGGCCGCGATGCGCAGCGACGGCCGTGTCGGATCGAGGCACGACGGCTGGCCGAGGCGGACGAATGGCTCGAGCGGTACCGCGGCGTGTGGGAGGGAAACTTCCAACGACTCGACGCCCTGCTCGAGAAGCTGAAGGCGAAAGAAAAGCCAGGTAGACCCGCCAAGCGATAGGAGATCACCAATGACGATGCCAATGACCAAGCCCGGTGCGCGTCCGAGACGCACGTTGAGGAGCATCGGCGCGGTGGTCGCCGGCCTTCTCGCCGTCGTCGTGCTCTCGGTCGGCACTGACCAGCTTCTGCATTCGACTGGGGTCTACCCGCCGTGGGGCCAGACGATGGCGGACTCGCTTTTCCTGCTCGCGACGGCATACCGAGTCATCTACGGGGTCGCGGGCGGCTACGTGACTGCGCACCTCGCGCCCGATCGGCCCATACGGCACGCCGTGGTCCTCGGCGTCGTCGGCGTCGTCGCGAGCGTTGCCGGCGCTGTTGCAACATGGAACGAGCCGGCGTACGGGCCAAAGTGGTATCCCATCGCGCTGGGGCTCATCGCGCTGCCCACGTCATGGCTCGGGGCACACTGGCACCAATCGAGGCACGCCCAACGATAGGAAGGCCGCACCACGGTGACGCTCAGTCGACACGAACGCCAACAGGGGAGAACGAGCGATGCCCGGCAAGCAGAAGATCGTGACGTACTTGTGGTTCGATGGGCAGGCCGAGGAGGCGGCGAAGCACTACACGTCGATTTTCAAGAACTCGAAGATTCTGAGCGTCACGCGGCACGGCGACGCCGGACCGGGCCCCAAGAGAACGGCGATGGTCGTCAGCTTCCAGCTCGAGGGCCAGGAATTCATCGCCCTCAATGGCGGGCCGCAGTTCAAGTTCACCGAAGCGATCTCGTTACTCGTGAACTGCGACACGCAGAAGGAGGTTGACGACCTGTGGAGCAACCTCTCCGCCGGTGGCGAGGAAGGGCAGTGTGGATGGCTGAAGGACAAATTCGGGTTATCCTGGCAGATTATCCCGTCCGCTCTCATGGAGCTGATACAAGACAGAGATCCCCAGAAGTCCAAGCGAGTGATGGAAGCGATGTTTCAGATGAAGAAGATCGACATCGCCGGTTTGAAGCGCGCGTACAATCAGTAATTGGCGCGCCGGCCTCTGGATCACCCACAGCCAAGGAGAGTAGACGTGACCACCGCGAATCGAGCCGGCACGACGATCACGACGCCGTCGGATCGGGAGGTCGTGATCACACGAGTCGTCAACGCGCCGCGCAGACTCGTCTGGGAGGCCTGGACCAACCCAGAGCACGTCCCCCACTGGATGCTCGGGCCGGAAGGCTGGACCATGCCCGTCTGCGAGATCGACCTCCGGCCGGGCGGGTCGTGGCACTTCGTCTGGCGCCGCGCGAACGGTACCGAGATGGCGATGCACGGCTCGTATCGCGAGGTGACGCCGCCCGAGCGGCTGGTCGCTACCGAATCGTGGGGCGGCGACTGGCCAGAAACGATCAACACACTGGCCTTGTCCGAGAAGCAGGGCAAGACGACGATCACGCAGACGATTCTCTACCCGTCGAAGCAGGCTCGCGATGCGGCGCTCAGGACGGGCATGAAGGACGGAATGGAACAGAGCTTCGACCGTCTCGACGACTACCTGCGAAGGATCGCCTGACGCTCCCGCTGGCGTGCGCGGAGATCGCACCCTCAATTCGCGTCGGGATGACAGCCCGAGAACAGCAACCCGCGCCGGGATTCGCCGGCGCGGGTCGTCATTCCCGATCGCTCAGGAGACCGCGGCGCTACGCCCGTCCCTCCGGTCCCCCTGACGCGCCGACCGAGCGCACGCGACCGAGCGGGTCGTCGATCTGTACCTGCTCGCGCCGCACCTCGGCCTCCACCGTCTGCTCCTCCGTGACGGTGCGCTTGCGAATGATGAGAACTTCCTTCGCCACGAGGCGTTTCTCGACGACGAGCTCCTCGGCCATGATCGGGATGTGGATCTCATCGCCGTGAGTTCTCAGCGCGCGAATATCCTCGCCGGGTCGCACCGCGCGGCGTTCAACCTCGACCTCGTCGCGAGCCAAGGGCACACGCTCACGTACGCGCTCCGTCTCGACGACGGTGCGTACGGCGACGTCGGCTACCGTCACCTCGCGCGGTTCTATGACCGGGATCTCCTCGGCGCGCGAGAGCTTCGCCTCGAGCGGCGGGGACGCTGCCGCGGCCCGATCGCGCGTGAACAGGCGCTCGTCGTCATAATGCGGTGCGCGCGGAAGCTCGGACTCGACCACGGGCGGGGGGGAGCCCAGGTCGGCGAAGCCCGCCGCTTGCGGTGCGCTGACCTCCGGCTCGCGGGCGACGCCGCGGTGCGCGTACGGAACCAACGCGCGCACCTCGGCCGCGTCGATCCCACGCAGTAACACATCGTCGCTGCTGCCGTCGAGGGCGACCCTCTCGACGGGAATGAGAACGCGCTGATCGGCATCGCTTTCCGCGAACTCCGCGTCGAGCAGCACGTCGAGGTACCGAGCGCGCATTGCTTCGACGTCGACGAGCAGATCGTACACGTAGCCGATCGAGCGACCGGTCGAATCCCGGACGTCCCATCCGCGGACTTCGGGGTAGCCGTCGGCGATCTCGAACTCGTCCAGCTCACTCAACGGCGCCACGCGACTCGGTACGTCGCCGACCTCGCGGTCGGCCAGGGCGTTCGCGCTATCGTCCACCATCGGTACCTCCAGGGTGTGCTCGTCGCGCCGCACGCCGCTCAGCGACCGCGCCGCCGAGCGCCGACCTTCCGCGACACCGCCTGCAGCGCGTTGCGCGCGGTCTCGAAGAACGACTGAACGATGCTGCGTTGTGTGTGTAGCCCGTCGTTGGGCTTGATCGCCCAGGCGGCCGCCCGCAGGCGCCCCGTGTCGACGGGCGCGGCGTGCCGGCCGCGCAGGATGTCGAGCTCGCGCACGGCCGCCAGAAACGCTGCCCGCGCGTAGTCGGGGTACGCGTTGCGCCGCGCCCTCGACATCGTGAGGGAGTCGGCGTTGGCTCGAATGGCGCGCACGCCGACGTTCGACGCGCCCAGCGCGCGAAGCTCGTCGGCGAGCCGACGCAGCGCTTCGGCCGTGTACTGCCGATGCTCCCGCTCGTTGGCATTCGGGTTTCGCGTCGCGATGAACCGTTCGAACGCTGTTGCCGGGGCCTCCGGTGACGCCGCCGCCGGTGGCGGAGCCGCTGATGCCGTCGGCGCCACACTACCCGCCGCGGTTGCCGTCGCGCGATCCGCCGCGCCCGATGGTGCCGTCGCCCCGCCGCCAGGACGCACCGGGGCAGTCGCCGTTTGCGCGCCCGGTTGCCCGGATGGGTCGCGAGCGGCGGTCGTATCGCGCCGTACCGTCGTGTCCCGCCGCGCGGCAGCCCGACGGACGGACGGCCGGTCGTCGCGGTCGGCGGCCATGAACGGCAACGGCAAGAGAGCCAAAGCCAGCAGCCCCAACAGCCACGGCCACACGTTCCGGTGTCGCCGGCGCTGGATCAGTATCTCCGCCACACACCACCTCCTGGTGTCGGCCTTGCGCTCAGCGGGTGCCGAGCGCATCGGAGCAGGCTCGCGCTAGCGCAAGGGACGTTCCGCTGGCCGACGCGACCGCGGATACCGGACTGTCGCGGCGGCTACGGTACACCGCTTGCCACCCGCGCGGCTCAAGCGGGCGCAACGCGCGTGACGTGAAGCGTGCCGCTTGGAAGAGGACGACAGCACCTCACAGCGCAGAATGGAGGCGAGTATGACCGCTCCAGTGATCGAGGGACGAAGGCCGGCTTGGGACCGGGGGATGCAATGGAAGCCGGTGGTCGCGGGCGCGCTTGCCGGGTTCGCCGTCATGATCATCCTGACGACGCTGGGAGCAGCGCTGGGCATCAGCGCGGCCGATGCCGCGGACGGTGGCGACGGGCGCGCGGCTGGGACCGGGGCGGGGATCTGGTGGATACTTACGGCCCTCGTGTCCGGCTTGTTCGGCGGCTGGGTCATCGCGCGCACGGCGCGACGGGATCTGGACTACGACCCCGTCATCTACGGCACGCTGGCGTGGGTCATCGGGACGATCATCCTACTCTTCCTGCTCGCCATCGGCGTCGGCAGCATGATGGGCGGCCTCGGCGGCGGGCTCGGCGCGGCGGTCGCGGAGCGGGGCGGGGCCCCGCGCGGTAGTCCGGCCGACACGGCGCGCATCGCCGAGACCGCGGCCAACATCGGTAAAGGCGCTGCGTGGGGCCTGTTGCTGTCGCAGCTGCTCGGGCTCGGAGGTAGCATCTTCGCCGCACGCATGCGCACCCGGCCGCACCGAGAAGACGCGACGGTCACACGCGCGCGCGACGTCGCGGCGTAAGCAGGTCGCTCCAGTATCGCCGGCCGTGCCGCGTCGACTAGGTCCCGCGGCATGGCCGTTCTCACGCCGCGGCGGCCGGCGGCCGCCGAGCGATGGCGGGACGCACGAGCTGAAGTGACGTGCGAATGAGATACGCGCTCCAGCTCACGATGCCGAACAGCTTGAAGCCATCCTCGACGAAGATGCGCCACTCCGACGCCCATCTGTCCTGGAGGACGACGTCGACCGCGTTCGAGGCGGCGAAAAGCACCAGGCCGGCCACGAGCAGCGGGTAGTCCGAGCGAACGATCGTGCGCCGATACCGAACGAGGTACGTGACGACGGCGACGCCGTAGGCGAGGACGACGAGCTTGTCGTCGAGCCGCAGGTAACGGACGGCGAGATCCTCGTGGAACTGGAAGAGGTCGTCCAACGTGAGTACGCCGGTGATCGAGCCCGACCAGGTGAGGAACCCGACGAGACTTTGCTCCCCTGGCGAGCGCCGCAACACCGCTCCCGCGAAGAAGCAGATGCCCGCCGCGGCCCACCACACCAGCACGCCGAGGTTCGACTGCACGCCGGTGAGCGGATTGCCTCCGAGCGTCGCGGTCGGATCGCGAGAGAACGTCGCGAGCGGGATGTGAGCCGCGGTACTCGCGAGAACCGTGAGCGCGAGGAATAGCACCGTCGGAACGTAGATGGCCGCGAGCAGGGCGAGGCCGGCACCGCGGCGGGACGGGTACTGAGTCTCCATCGGTTGTCGCTCGGATAGCGGTCAGCCGGCCGTTGCGAAGCGTCCCTGGAGGGCGGTCAGCAGCGAAGGGAGGAAGCCTCCGAACGACCCGTTGCTCATGACGAGCACGACGTCGCCAGTCTCGGCTTCGCTTGCGACGCGCTGCACGAGCTCTCCGACGTCGGCCGACGCGTCGGCCTCGATTCCCCGACGGCGCAGCGCCTCCACGACGGCCGGCACGTCGAGCTCCTCCGCCAGCGGGACCTTGTCGTGGTGTTCCGGCACTTTCAGGCTCGCTCGCGCGGCGCCGTCGAAGGCCTCGGCGTATTCGCGCTGATGGATGTTGCGGCGGCTGGTGTTCGACCGCGGCTCGAACACCGCCCAGAGGCGCCGGTCCGGGTACCGAAGGCGGATCGCGTCGATCGTTTCCCGCACCGCAGTGGGGTGGTGCGCGAAGTCGTCGATCACGAGCACGCCGCCGATCTCGCCGCGAATTTCCTGCCGCCGCTTCACGCCCTTGAACGACGCGAAGCCCTCGGCGATCTGCTTGGCGGACAGGTCGAGGGCGCGGGCCGCCGCGTACACGCCGACCGCGTTCTCGACGTTGTGGTGGCCGGACATCGGTAGGAGCAGCGGCCCCGACGTCCCCGTGGGCTCGGCGACCTCGAAGCGGGCGCCTTCAGGAACAAATCGGACGCCGCGCGCGGAGTAATCGGCGCGCGCGGAGCCGGCGTACGTCACCACACGCGCGACAGACGCTCCCTTCGCCAACGCGACGGCGTTCGGGTATGAGGCGCAGACCGCGAGAAGGCCGTCGGCGGGGAGCGTCCGTGCGAAGCGCTCGAACGCCGATTCGTAGTGCGCCATGTCGCGGTAAATGTCCGCGTGATCGAACTCCACGCTCGTCAGCATTGCCGTACGGGCGCGGTAATGCAGAAACTTCGGGCCTTTGTCGAAGTACGCCGTGTCGTACTCGTCCCCCTCGACGACGACGTACTTCCCGCGGCCGAGCCTGAAGTTGCCCGCGTAATTGGCCGTCACCCCGCCGACGAGGAACGACGGGTCGGTACCCGCCGCCACGAGGACGTGGGCCATGAGCGCCGCGGTCGTTGTCTTTCCGTGCGTGCCCGTGATGACGACGCTGTGCCGGTCGGCGAGGATGAGGGCGCCCATCGCGGCGGGGAAGCTCATCTGCGGAATGCGTCGCTCGCGAACGGCGGTCGCCTCGGGGTTCTGGCGGCGGATCACGTTGCCGATGATCACGAGGTCCGGCCGCGCGCGGTCGAGGTTCTCTGGGGCATAGGGCGTCAGGACCGGGATGCCCCACTCGCGAAGCATGTCGCTCATCGGCGGGTAGACGTTATCGTCGCTCCCGGTGACGTCGTACCGGGCGGCCTTGAGCATGCCCGCGAAAGCGCCCATGCCGGTTCCGGCGACGCCGACGAGATGGATCCGCCGGACCGATGCGCGGTCGACTTCTGAGACTACCAGGCCATTGTCGTCATCCATGGCCGCAAAAGCTGACCGGTGGTGGCATCCGTCTCAAGAGCGCGGCGCGGCGCGGTGGGATCGGCAGAGGCGCGCGAGGCCCCGGTCCAGACGGTCTTGGCCGGGGCCTCGTCGCAGCCACGCGCCGCGCGCTAGCTCGCTCGCGAGTGATCGCTGATCTCGTACTTCAGCTGGACGAGCGTCATCCGACGGATCAACGCATCGACCTCTGCCGTAGGCATCCCTCGAAGCACGTGGCCGATGCGCTCGACGACCTCCCGCCGAATCTCCTCGAATCGGGCGCGCCGTGTCCACTGGGTTCGTCGTTCAACCATCGTCTCGCTCCGAGCGAAGTCCCAGGCGCTTCCAGGGTCGCAAACACCGCGCCGCAGGGCGCGTCGGCTGCCCCGCCGTCGCCGTCGCTGCTCGCGGCATCTGGCTTGCGCCATCGACCCTCGGCAGTGGGAAGGATTGCTGACCCGGCGGCGCCTGCGTGCCGCGTCCAGGAGGGTGGCGACCATGGAGCGTGAGGGGGCGGCGACGGTGGGAGCGGTGCCGACGGCGCCGGGTGATGCGGGCGGTGGGGACCCGGTGTTCGGCACACGTCAGAGCACGGACCGGCCCCACAGCTTGAGCCTCTCTGCCGCGGGACCCACGTTGCCGCACGGCGGCGCGACGCGTGGCGCTGACGTGCTCCTCGGCGTGGGGATCGGGGCCGCGATCATGTACTACCTCGACCCGGATGGGGGCGCGCGCCGGCGGGCACGTATCCGCGACACCGTCGTGCGGGCACTAACGATGGCCCCTGACACGTTCAAGATCGCGGCGCAGGAAGTCGCCGTCGCCTCCCGACCGCCGTTGGCCCACGCCCGCGGCCGCCCGCCGAGTGGCGGGCCCGCTGGCGACGACCGCGCCGATGGATGGACGCCCCGCGGGCGAATCGTCGCCACGACGGTCGGCAGCGCACTCACGTTGCTGGCGGCGCGGCGGCGCGACGCGCTCGGCGCGGCAGTCGCGCTCGTAGGCTCGGCACTGCTCGCGCGCGGTGTCGCCCGGACGCACGCTCGCCGGGACGTGCCGCTGTCAGGTGTACGGCACCCGGAGGTAGCGTCCGAACCAGCCGGCAGCCAGGTCGGCCACTCGCTCTAGTGTCCCTGGCTCCTCGAAGAGGTGCGAGGCTCCAGGCACGATTTCAAGCCGGACCTCGCAAGTCATCTGTACCATCGCGCGCTCGTTCAGCGCGAGTACCGTCACGTCGTGGCTGCCGACGATCAGCAGTGTCGGCGCGCTGACGCGCGGGAGTGACTCGCCCGCGAGGTCGGGGCGCCCGCCCCGCGAGACCACCGCGCCGACGCCCTCAGGCTCGCGCGCCGCCGCCACGAGCGCCGCGCCCCCGCCGGTGCTGGCGCCGAACAGGCCGACACGGAGGCGACGCGTCTCGGCACGCTCGGCGAGCCAAGCCATCGCGGCGCTCAACCGCCCAGCGAGCAGCCCGATGTCGAACCGGAGGTGCCGGGTCGCGGCTTCGATGCGCTCCTCCTCGGCCGTGAGCAGATCGATCAGCACCGTCGCGAGGCCCGCCGCCTGAAGCCGGCGCGCAACGAACTGATTCCGCGCGCTGTGCCTGCTGCTCCCGCTTCCGTGCGCGAATACCACGACGCCGGTCGCATCTCGCGGTACGACCAAGCTGCCTTCGAGGCTCGCCGCGCCGACGGGTACATGCACGAGCTCCTCGCGCTGTTCTATCGATGCCTCAGAGCGGCTCACGACGACGCAGCTCCACCGGGCAACGCCGCCGCGGCACGCTCGAGAAGCTCACGAACTTCTTCGTCCGTGGTCTGCGAGAAGTCCTCGTACCAAAGGCCGACGGCGTAGAAGGGCTCCGGCGTCATCAGGCAGATCACCTCGTCGACGACGGACCGCAGTTCGGCGCACGTTTCCGCGGGCGCGGTTGGTACTGCGACCACGATGCGGGCCGGCCGTTCTTCGCGCAGCGCTCTGACGGCGGCGCGCATCGTCGATCCGGTCGCCAAACCGTCGTCGATCAGGATCACGGTGCGGCCGGCGACGTCAGGAAACGGCCGGGGACCTCGATATTGACGCTCGCGACGTTCGAGCTCACGCTCCTCGGCCTCGACGATGGCGTCGACCTGCTGAGGGCTCACGCCGTAATCGCGGATCGTGTCCTCGTTGAGGACGCGCACGCCGCCCGACGCGATTGCGCCGATTGCGAACTCCTCATGACCGGGCATCCCGAGCTTCCGCACGAGAAAGACGTCGAGCGTAGCGCCAAGCGCCTGGGCCACCTCGAACGCGACCGGCACGCCGCCGCGCGGCAGCGCGAGCACGATGACGTCGTGCCGACCGGCATAGCCACCGAGGTGCGCCGCCAGTCGGCGGCCTGCCTCTGTCCGATCCCGAAAGCGAACCGCCACGGCAATCCTCGTCCGGTGTGCGCCGCCTACTGCACACGCTCGGCCAGCGGCCGCGCTCGGTGCGGGAAATCGGGGCCCCGGTGTGTCTCTTGCATAAATCGCAATTGCCGGCGAAGCGGGCGACGAGGCGCCATCGCAAGCCAGAGCTTGCCGATGCGGGCACATGGCTCCGGCAATCGAGCAGCAACGCAGTTTGGTGGTCGCATGAAAAAGCGGGTCCCGTCCGATGTCGAAGTGCCGCTCACCCGGATATTTGTCGACGGCAACGGCGTCGAGTGGGAGGTTCTGGAAGTGAATGGCGCCGAGGTTCCCGCCGCGCGCGGTGAGCGGTGCTTAATCTTTCGCTCCCCTGCGGCGGTTCGCCGCGTCTGGAACTACCCGAAGACGTGGACCGCGATGAGCGCGTCCGAGCTCGTCGACTTGAGCTGGAATCGGTAGGCCGAACGTCCTCGCGGTCCCATAGCCCGCCGGGCGCCCCGCGCGTCGGCGGGCTTCGTGTTTCTCGAGATCGCTGTAGGGCGTAGATCGTGCATTGGAGGGTAGATCGTGCATTGGAGGACCGGTCAGGAGGTTCGACCATACCACTGAATCCCGTTCTCGCGCTCTTCGCCACGGTGGCGCCCGCTTTGCCGCAGGCTCAGGCCGCCGTCGATTCGGCGCGGCCCGCCATCGCGTGCGATGGCGACACTGTGCGCGCGGTTGTCGTTCGGCCGCAGCGCCCACCATTCCGTGGGCACATGAGGCTGTGGCGCCGCGTCGCGCGCAGTCTCGGCTTGCATCACGCAACCACGCGGGAGTCCGTCGTCCGCCGGTTCGTGACGTTGGAGGTCGGTCGACCGTGCACGGAGTTCCGACGGGCGGAGTCGGAGCGTCTGTTGCGCGCTCAGCCGTTCCTCGCCTCGGCGACCGTGCGCACCGTTGCCGAGCCCAGCGGCGGTATCCGCGTCGAGGTCGAAACGGTCGACGAAGTGCCGGCGCTCTTCGACGCCCGTCTACGCCGTGGGGAGATCTCGGCGCTCATGGCGGGGAATGAGAACATCTTCGGGCTCGGCATGCATGCCGAGCTGCGCGGAGAGCGCGGTTTCGCCTACCGCGACGGTTTCGGTGGGACCGTCATTCATCGACACTTTCTCGGGCGACCGTACATCCTCCATCTCGACGGGCAGCGCGATCCGATCGGTGGCCGCTGGGGTGTCAGCGTCGGGCACCCGTTTCTCACCGACCTACAGCGCGTAGCGTGGCACGCGGGCTTCGAGAGCAGCGACTACATTGGCGCATTGACGGGCGGCGGCGACAGCTTCCTCGGGCTCGCGGTGCGACGCGAAGCGTGGGACGTGGGTGGCGTCCTTCGCTTCGGACCGCCGCGGAAGCTCTGGTTGTTCGGAGGCGTCGTCACCGGTGAGCGAACGACTCCTGACGACAACCCGGCGCTCATCACCCGCGACGGGACGTTACGGCCGACGGAGCCTGTTCCGCGGTTGCCGTACAGCGCCCGCCGCGCGACGCGGCTCAACGCGGTCACCGGCCTGCGGGCACTCAGCTTCACGCAGGCCCGCGGCTTCGACGCCTTGACGGCGACCCAGGACATCGCGCACGGCATTCAAGTCGGTCTCATTGCGGGCCGCGCGCTGCCGTCGCTCGGGGACGACGACATGCTCGTCGCCGGCAACGTCTTCACCGGCTTCGGCACGGACCGCTCGTACGTTGGCGTGCAGCTCGATGGCGAGGCACGCTACGACAACCCGACGGGCCGGTGGGACGGGGTGATCGGCAGCGGACGCGCTGCGTGGTACATGAAGCCGGGCGAAGCGTGGACGACGATTGCGAGCGTCGAAGCCGCCGGCGGCTGGCACGTCCGCGTGCCGTTTCACCTCCGGCTCGACGACCGCCATGGCGGCATCCGGGCAGACGTCGAGAACCACTACATCGGGACCCGACGCGTCGTCGCACGCATCGAGCAGCGGTGGATCGGTGGCGCGTTCCGCCGGCGCGGCGACTACGGACTGGCAGGCTTCCTCGAGGGGGGCCGCCTGTGGAAAGGGGACGCGCCCTTCGGAATCGACATTCCACAGCAAACCGCGTTCGGCATCTCCCTGCTGGGCGCCGTGCCCGTCGGCTCACAGCGACTCATGCGCATCGACATCGCGGTGCCGATCTCGGGGCCTGCCAAACGAATCGTCGAGTTCCGCTTTGCGGCGTCGGATTGGACGCGGCTCTTCTGGCGCGAGCCTAACGAGGTCGTGCGGGCTCGGGCGGGCGCGGTTCTCGCCCAGATCTTCTCCTGGCCGTAGCTGGAGCGAGCGGCTTCGGGCGCTAGCCGACCCGCCGTGACAGCGCCTTGTATGCCGCTGCCGTTGCCTTGCCGAACACGGCGACCGAGCTGACGCGTCGAAGCGCGACGGCGCGCTTCGACCGCCGTCGCGCACCACGTGGCCGTCGTGGCGGCTCCGGCGAGATCAAAGAGGCCCCGTACACCAGCGCCGCGTCCAGGAGCCCACGCGCGGCGGGCGATGCACGAAGTCGCTGGCGCGCAAGGCCGTATGCAGCGCCGAGGAGCGTCGCATACGCGAGGCCGGTCGCGATGCCTGCCGCGGCTCGCCGGCCCCCGCTCAGTCGAACGCCCGCGCGGGCGTACGTGTCGGCAACCCCCTCGTCCCACTCACGCTCTCGCTGCGTCCCGCCTTCGAGCCGTGGGACTACTAACCGGTCCAACGCGGTCAATACCAGCCCGCCGATGAGTCCGGCGGCAGCCCCGCACGCTGCCGCCGCGGCGGGAGAAGTCTCGATTCGTGCGCGTCGTCTCATGCGTCGTCCTCCGAGCCCGCGGTCATCTCTGCAGGCGCCGTGCTCGGACGTGTAGATTCGTCGCCCATGCAACGGCGATCCCCGCGCCTTTCCGGAGCGGCTGCGCTTCGGCTTCTCGTAGCCGGTCACGCAGCGCTCGCCCTCGCGTGTGCGCCGCGCGCGTCACGGATCGACGCGAGCCGCCCGACGGCCGGCACCACCACCGTTCGCGGGAGCCTCGTGATCGTGGGAGGGGGACCGCGGCCCGCGGAGGTAATGGAGCGCTTTGTCAGCCTGGCCGGAGGTCCTGGCCGAGCACGCGTCGTCGTTTTTCCAATGGCCACGGCCTCCGCTGCCGAAGTGGGCCCAGGCCAGGCGCGCGAGTTCCAGCAGCTTGGCGCGTCGGCGTGGAGTCTCGACCTCTCGCGCGAGCAGGCAATGCAGGACTCCGTCGCGCGCAGCCTCGACAGCGCAACCGGCATCTGGTTCTCCGGCGGCGATCAGAATCGCATTATGACTGTGCTTCGTGGCACTCCCGTCGCCGCCGCGATTCGCGCGCGATACGCCGCCGGCGCCGTCGTCGGCGGGACATCCGCCGGCGCGGCGATCATGACGACCCCCATGATCACCGGCGACGAACGCCGCCCGGGCGGTGACCGCCCCGACACGTCCCAGAATTGGCTGACGATCGCGAGCGACAACGTCGTCACTGCCGAGGGGCTCGGCCTACTCGAAGGTGCGATCGTCGACCAACACTTCGTGCGTCGGCGGCGGCACAACCGGCTCATGAGTCTCGTCATCGAGCACCCCAACTGCGTCGGCGTGGGCATCGATGAAGCGACGGCACTCGTCGTCGAGCCGAATGGATGGTGGAGCGTCGTCGGCCGGAGTGCAGTCGTGATCTATGACGCGCGCCGCGGCGAGGTGACTCAGCGGGGCCGCGTGGTGCTCGGCGCGCGCGATGTCCGCGTCCACATCCTTCCGCCCGGCGGCCGCTTCGATCCGCGATCCGGCCGCGCCGAGCTGCCGCCCGACTGACAGACGTCCCGCGCTAACGCGCCGCCGTCAACTCGATGAATCGTTCGCTCGCGGCCGCGCTGCCGTCCTCCGCGGCGACCGTGAGGTGCATGCGGTAGCGCCCCGCGGGCAGCTCGGACAGATCCACCGTCATCGCGCGGCTCGCAAAGCCCGCATCCCGCTTCGGTACTTCGTGCCACCGCACGCGGAGAGGCGTGACCTTCGCCGCCAGGCCGAGGCGCTCCGCCGCTCGGGTCGTCCAACCGACGCGGACGCGTTCGACGTTCAGCGTGACCGACAGCGCCTCGCCCTCGGGCCGCACACCGTAGATCTCCCAATAGACGCCGACACGCCCACCCGCCGGCCCGCGCGGCGCGCCAAGCGCGCGAGAGGCCACGTCTTCGAGAGACGCGGCCGCGCTGTCGGTCGACCGATAAAGCAGAACATCGGACAGTGAGAGACGGCCGGTTCGCAGCCGAGCGTCGGGGTTGGCGCCGAACCGCGCCCGCGCGACGCCACGACGTCGTGGCGCTGTGAGCTCGACACTCACGAGCATCGGGCCCCACGCGACGCGAGCAACGAGCGGCTCGGCCGCTCGTCGGTCTCGCGTGCGTCGGACGACGACCATCGGCGTCGCCTCGTCGCGTCCGACGGCGAGCGCCGCATCGACGGCGTTGTCATCGAACAGCGAATCGTCGGGGTGCTCGTACGCCGCGATGACCAGCGCGCTGTCCATGCGTCGGAAAACAGCGACTTGCGTCTCCAGGTCGGAAAAGCCTCCCGCGTAGGCGGGTGCGTAGCGCGCGGGCGGACGCGCCATTCGCGGCTGCCAATCCTCGAGACGCGCCTCGGCCGGATTGGCGTCGAGCAGACGATGCGTGGGATGGAAGTAGAAGCTCGGAGTGGGCTCGTGCCCTACGATCGACGGTGGGCCCGCCGTCGCGCTCACGCCGGACGGGCGATCGCGTGTCCACCACGTGGGCCATCCGTAGCGCATGAGAAGCTCCTCGACGTCCCGACCCCAGCTCAGGTTATAGGCCGAGGGGGCGTGCTCTTCCAACCGCGCCATCGTGCGGCGGGCGAAGAACTCGGTGCGCGCGTCGTTGCCGCCGAGCGCGTACAGCGGTTGCGAGACCCACCAGAAGCGATCTTCCACCGCTGCGCGCGCCGCACACGAAAGCCCGCGATACCGTTTCGCGACGTCGCCCTCGAGAAAGAGCGAGACGTCCGTCCACTTGCAGCGTTGGGCGGCCGGCATCGCCGTGAGAGCGACCGCGAACGCGGAATCCGCACGCGCGTACTCGCCGGACCGGTGCAGGGCGAGTCCGGTGAGTGCGGCGCACCACCACGGCGTCGACGCGCATTCCGTGGCGGCGTCGATCGCGTCCACGTTTCGACGCGCTTCGATCAAGTAGCGCACGTGCTGGCCGGTAATCCACTCATCGCCTCGTATGGTCCGCGCCGCGTCGGCGAGCAGCGCGACCAAGCGCTCCCGGCCGCGCGTGATCCGCTCTGGCTCGGGCACCTCCGGCGGCGACTCACCGTCCTCGTGCCAGTAGCAGAGACGCCCGACTTGGAGGTCGCACTGGCCACGCGGGCCGCCTGGTCCGAACGGGAGGTGTGCGCGCCGCAGCGACTCGAATTTCTCCTGGGCGCGGCGCGCCGCGCGGCGCGTGCGAACAGAATCGGCGAGCGACACGTTGCGCATGCCGATCGTCGCGCGCGCCCACGACGAGGGCGCGGGCTCGCGAAGCTGCGCGACCGGCAAACTGGCGATCAGGCTCGTCAGTAGAACGCTGTGCGTCATGCGATTCGCGACTGACAACGTGGCACGCGCCGTGCCGCGTCTGATGGAGTCGGCATTCGCCCACCGAATCGAATTAGGAGGATCGGACCATGACAGCGCCAGAGCCGCGCGGACGAAACGTGGAAGTCGTCAACCCGCTGCGCGACGAACAGCGTCGGCACATCCGCGACGAGCTCGAGGCCTGGCTTCGGCACCGTTACGTCCCGCTTTTCGGCGCCGAGACGGACGAAGAGGTGTTGTCGATGGTGAACGCCGTCGAGCGCTTCGAGTCCGCAGTGATCGCGGCCGGCGGTGACCTCATGGTCGATTCCCCCGAATCGTCCGAGCCCGAACACCCTGAGTTCGTCGTGCCGAGGCGGCGGGACGACGAGGCGCCGGACGCCTACGTCGCGCGCGTCCACTTCGCGGCGGATCGCGTGCAAGCGCGGGTCTGAAAAGAGGAGGGAGGGGGGAGGGGAGAGTCCGCACCGCTCCCCCCTCCCTCCTCCCTCCTCCTTCGCCCTACCGGCAGTAGAGAATCCAGAGCACGATCGCGAACTCGATCGTAGCCGCGATCACGCCGAAGACGAGGGGGCCACGTAGCCCTGATCTGATCTCCGGGTTATCCTCGTTGATCGACATCTCGCCTCACCGTCGCTCCCCGGCGAAACTCCCGTAGTCGCGGATCGTCAATGGGATGCCCGCCGGGAGTAGCCTGCCGCTGCTCGCCGGCCTCGGTCCCGTCCCGCCACCGATTCAATGAGCCGCCCCACCGTCGACACGGCGTTCATTCAGCGCCTTATCCTCGCGTTTACCACCGGGCTGTTCCTGTCCTGCGCGGCTCGCATCTCGGCGACGAGCGCTGCCGAGGTCGCACCCCAGCCGACCGCCGCGCCGACACAGTAGACGCCGGTGCTCCGCGGCTAGACCTCCCGGAGCGCCGTGATCGGGGTCTGTGCGAAGACCTCTCGGCCGGTGAGCACCCCGATCGCCACGGCAAGGCCCGTCATCGAAAGGGCGACGGCCACGGCGGGCACGACCGCCGGAACGAACGACGGGACCTCGAAGACGAAGCGAACGAGTGCCCAGGCCGCGGCCAGCGAGAGTACGACGCCCGTGATGCTGCCGAGAATCCCGAGCACGGCGTATTCCGCCAGCATGATCCGCCCCACCTGCCGGCGCGTCGCCCCGAGCGTCTTTAGCAGCACGCCCTCCCGCAACCGGTCGCGCCGGGTGGCCGCGACAGCGCTGAAGAGCACCGGAACGGCGAGCGCGAGACTGAGCAGAGCCATGAAGCGCACGGCCGTCGTCACCTTGCCGATGACGTTCGCGACGGTGCGCTGCACGGCCGTGAGGTCGAGGCTCGACACGTTCGGGTAGCTGCGAACGACGTCGCGTTGAAGCCGCGCCACTCCCGCGGACGTCGGCACGCGGGCGAGGATAACGAACTGTTTCGGAGCTCCGGCGAGCGCGGCACTGTTGGTGACGACGAAGAAGTTCGGCTCGAAGCGTGCCCAATTGACTTCGCGAAGGCTCGCGACGCGCGTGCGCACCGTCACGCCCTGCACGTTCCAGATGACCGTGTCGCCGACGGAAAGCCGTAGCTCGCGGGCGACCTCCTCCTCGAACGAGGCCTCGTGCACTACATCCGCGTCGCCGTTAGCCCCCCCCTCGTTGGCCGACCGGTTGCTGAACCACTGCCCGGCGACGAGGCGCTCGGACGATACGAGTGTGTCGCGGTACGTCGACCGGTACTCGCGTCGCAAGGCCCAGCCGGCGCGCCGCCGTCCGACTCCCGTATCGGCCAACAGCTCGGCGACGGACCGGCCGTTGATCTGGGCAATGCGCATCGGCACGATCGGGGCCGCCTGCACGACGGTGTGGCCCTGCGCGCGGACCAGCGAGTCGACACCCGGCTGCTGGTCATCCTGGATGTCGAAAAAGACGACGTTTGCCCGTGACGCCGCGAGACGTCCTCCGAACTGCCTGAGCAGGTTGACCTGCACCTGGTATAGGCTGCTCATGAGAAAGACGCCGAAGCCTAGCGCGAGCGCGACCGCGCGGGTCTGATTACCGGGCCGATAGAGACTCGCAATCCCCTGGCGGAGGACAAACGGCCAGCGCGCGCGGACAGCCCGCCGCGCCTGCCACGTCACGATCGCCGCGCTCACCCAAAGGACGCCGACCGCGGCGCCGACGCCGGCGCTGAACCAAAGGCCATCGCGGACAGTTCCAGCGCGGCTGACCGCGATCGCGATAACCGTCGCGACGATCGTTGCGCCGACGAGCAGGCGCGCGGGGTCGCGGCGCGCGCGCCGGAGCGCGTCCCCGTCCGACTCGCGGCGCAGCGCCTGAAGGGGCGATACGCGGCGCAGTCCCACCAACGGCCGCAGTGCGAAGATCAGCGACACCCACACCCCGACCGCGAGACCGAGAATGATGGCGGTCGGCGTGAGCCGGACCTGCACGTCGACCGGGAGGAACTCCGAGGCCACAGCGGGCAGCGCGAACTGGACGGCGATCCCGAGCGCGGCGCCGACCACCGCGCCGACGAGTCCCATCGCGGCCGCCTGGAGGACGTAGATAGCCAGGATCTGGCGGCTCGTCGCGCCGAGACAACGCAACACGGCGACCGTGTCGATCTTGCGGGTCACAAACGCGTGGACGCCGCTCGCGACGCCGATGCCGCCGAGCAACAAGGCGATCAGTCCGACGATGCCGAGAAAGTCGCGGAGCTGCTCAATCGACTCGGTGAGGTTGAACTCGTTCTCGGCGACCGTTCGCAACCGGATCCGGTCGCCGGTCAGGCGCTTGTTGAATCGGGCGACGAAACGCGGTGCGGGGAGCTCGGCCGGCAGGCGGAACAACGTCTCGTACTCGGCGCGACTTCCGAAGACGAGTAGTCCGGTCTCCGCGAGATACCGGTCGGGGATGTAGACGCGAGGTCCGATCGATGCGGCGATCCCCGGCTCGCCCGGGACGTCCTTGATCGCGGCGACGATCACGAAGCGCGCGGTGCCGAGGGCCAGCGTGTCGCCGAGCCGCGCGTCGAGGGACACGAGCAGCGACGGATCGACGATCGCGTGGCGACCGTGCTGCAGTGTGGACCAGCGGCCCGCGGGATCAGTCGTGATCTCGCCGTAGAACGGATATCCCTCCCCGACGGCGCGCACCGACGCCAGACGCGTCAAGCCGCTTCGCGGGATCAGCGCCATCGACGCGAAACCCGTGACCTCCGTTACTGGTATGCCGCTGGTGGCGATCGAGTCGACAAGTCGCTCGACGGCGGCGGGCAGCGGCTCGCGTGACGTGAGCGAGATGTCGCCGCCGAGGAGCGCGCGCGCCTGTTCGCGCACGGACGCCGTCATGTTCGCGGCGAAGGAGTCGATGGCGACGAGCGTCGCCGCGCCGAGTGAGATCGACGACATGTACAGCGCGAGGCGGCGTCGTGCCGTGCGGCTCTCGCGCCATGCGAGCTCGAGGAGCTGTCTCGTGCGCACGTTACGCCGCCCGCTCACCCACGGTGTCGGCGACAACCGCTCCGTCGCTGAGACGGATAACGCGCTGGGCCCGCGCCGCGAGCCCCAGATCGTGCGTCACGAGCACGACGGTCGTCGCGGACTCGCGATTGAGCGACTCGAGCAACTCGACGATCCGGGACCCGGTGTCGGTGTCGAGGTTCCCGGTCGGCTCGTCGGCGAACAGGATGCGCGGCATGTTCGAGAACGCCCTCGCGATCGCGACCCGCTGCTGCTCGCCGCCGGAGAGCTGATTGGGATAATGGTGGAGCCGGTCGCCGAGCCCGACGCGGCCGAGCAGCTCGCGCGCTCGCGGGGCTGCACCCGCGTCGCCGCGCAGCTCCAGCGGCACCTGAACGTTCTCGGCGGCGGTGAGCGTCGGAATCAGTTGAAACGTCTGGAACACGAACCCAACTTTCTCTCCCCGGAGGCGCGCACGCGCGTCCTCGTCCATGCCGGACAGGTCCGCGCCGTCGAGGATCACCGTACCACGCGTCGGGGTATCGAGCCCGGCGAGCAGGCCGAGCAGCGTCGTCTTGCCGCTCCCGGATGGCCCGACGATCGCGACGAACGCGCCCTGAACGATCGAGAACGACACGTCGCGCAGCACGGTCAGATTGTGGTCGCCGCTGCGGTATTCCTTGGTGAGATCGCGAGCTATGAGCATTTCGACGAGAGGGTGCGCGGTCCGCAGTGCGCGGTGCGCGGCGGTGATCATGCAGTTCTCCGCGACCCTGACGACTGGCGCGGCGTGTGGAAAGGCTTCGAGCGCCGACGGCGGCCAGTCTGCGGCCGTTGAAAGATCACCCGCCGCAAGCGCGGCGCGAAACCCCGCGGGCCGCGCGCCGACCAGCGCCGCTTCGCCGAGCGCCCGCGTGGACCGGCGCACGATTCTGTTCGTCGGTACGAGTCTCACCGCCGGGTTCGGGCTCGAGCCCGACAGCGCGTTTCCCCAGATGATCGACCGGAAGCTGGACTCGTTGCGGCTTCCGTACGATGCGGTGAATGCCGGAGTGAGTGGTGAGACGTCGGCAGGTCTCTTGCGCCGGATCGACTGGCTTCTGCGGGCGCCGTTCGACGTTGTGGTGCTCGAGACCGGCGCAAACGACGGACTGCGCGGTACGCCGGTGGCGACCGTCCGCGCGAACGTCCAACGAATCGTCGACCGGATAAAGGCGGCGCGACCGGACGCGGCAATCCTCCTCGTTCAGATGGAGGCACTCCCGAACTTCGGTGAGCAGTATACGTCGGAGTTCAGGCGGTTGTTTCCGGAACTGGCGCGCCGAAACGGGCTGGTGCTGCTGCCATTCCTCCTCGAGGGCGTGGCCGGACATCGGGAGCTCAACCAGGCAGACGGCATTCACCCGAACCTGGCGGGGGAGCGCATCGTCGCCGAGAACATGTGGCGCGCCCTTCGCCCAGTGCTTGAACGACGCCTCCGAGGGGAGCCCTTGAGTTTGGGGACTTAGCAGGCTAAGTTTAGAGTTTGTATCGGTTTACAGTCTCCAAACCGAGCAGAGCCCAATGGCAATTCCGGCTACGCAAATCCGGCGCGGCATGGTGATCGTCTTCAACGGCGATCCGGTGCGCGTCGTGGAGTTCCGCCATCACACACCGGGTAACCTGCGCGCGATGGTGCAGGCGAAGCTCAAGAACCTGCGCAACGGTGCCTCGTTCGAGCATCGTTTCCGCGCGGCCGACTCAATCGAGCAGGCGTCGATGGAGACGCACGACCTGGAGTTTCTCTATCAGGGCGGCGACACGTACCACTTCATGAACACCGAGAACTACGACCAGCTCGAGCTGGACGAAGAGACGCTCGGTGACAACGCGCAGTGGATGCAGCCCGGGATGAAGATCCAGGCCGAGTTCTACAACGGGCGGCCGGTCGGAATCCGGCTTCCGAGCTCACTCGTGCTCGAGATCGTGGAGACGGCGCCGGTGATGAAGACCGCGACGAAGACGGCGTCGACGAAGCCAGCCAGGCTGGAGAACGGGGTGACGGTCAACGTGCCGGAGTTCATCGGCTCCGGCGAGCGCGTTCGGGTGAACCCGAACACGGGCGAATACCTGGAACGCGCGAAAGCCTGAGCTGCCTCGTCCGCGGGTTGATCGACGGGGCCATCCTGGTTAAAATCATGGTCTTGGGTTCGGCGCTCGCAGGCCGCCATGGTGACTGTAGCTCAATTGGTTAGAGCACCGGACTGTGGCTCCGGGGGTTGCGGGTTCAATTCCCGTCAGTCACCCTGAGAGGAGCTGTCAGTTATCAGCTAACAGCTATCAGTAGTGAGGATTGCGGCAGCTGCGCCGCCGCTTTGGTAGGTGAAACGCAGCATCGAAGGAGCGGCCGCAGGGCCGCCATCCAAAGTACTGATAGCTGATAGCCGATAGCTGATAGCCGCTGTTATAGGTCCGTAGCTCAACTGGTAGAGCACCGGTCTCCAAAACCGGGGGTTGGGGGTTCGATTCCCTCCGGGCCTGTCGAAGTGACCGCGGTGCGACGTCTGTTTGACAACTGAAGGGGCGGGCAGGAAGCAGCGAAGGGATTACACGGCGGTATCGTCTAGGGGACTAGGACACAGCCCTCTCAAGGCTGGAACACGGGTTCGAATCCCGTTACCGCTACTCGAAGCACTGCGGCGGCGACTTGGGGCGGATGCCCACGCGCTGCGTCGGCGAGTTCGCGCGCTGCACGCGAAGGGGAGCGGCCCGTTCGTCTATCGGTTAGGACGGCACCCTTTCACGGTGCAGAGAGGGGTTCGATTCCCCTACGGGCTATGACGTTCGCGCCGGAGTGCACGAGTGTCGCTACGGCCGGTGGCCGCGCGTCACAAAGGTCACAGGGAAAATTGGGGCCGTAGCTCAGTTTGGTTAGAGCACTCGACTGTCACTCGAGAGGTCGCGGGTTCGAGCCCCGTCGGCCCCGTTTGGAACAGGGGGAGGGATGAGGGGAGGGAGAACCGCAGTTGCTCTTCACGCTGCCTCACAGCTCCCCCTGCAGTAAGCCCTGGTGGTGAAATTGGTAGACACGCCATCTTGAGGGGGTGGTGCCGCAAGGCGTCGCGGTTCGAGTCCGCGCCAGGGCACTCCTGATACACGCTGGGATCTCTTGCCACAGTAGCTCAGTGGTAGAGCACTCGATTCGTAATCGAGCGGTCGTCGGTTCAATCCCGACCTGTGGCTCTGACCGACATGAAACGTGAGCGCCGCCGGACGTTCGTCCGGCGGCGCTTCTTTTTTTTGCACCGCTCACAGGCGGGGACTCGTTTTGGTGCAGTCTGCCTGCGTGGGATTAGAAGGCGATGGCGTATCCCGAGAAGTGGATCGTCGGAAAGGCAACGGACCGCGTAAGCTTGTTGTCGAACGTCCCTACCATCTCGTTGATCAGAGCCTTGGTATCTGAGTTGATGTACCAGGCCGTTACTGGTTTGGAGAGGACATCGGTCCGAGTGCAGCGCCTGTAGTCGATCGTGACGAGGACCGACTTCTCGAACTTGTCCAAGGGCGTGCCATCGGCCTCCCTTGCCGCGCGTAAACGGATCTCGACGTAGCGCGAGGCGGGAATCGTCAGCTCGACTATGATCGGCTCGAGCACCTCACCGCCCAGGAACACCACGCTCGTGCCGCCGAGGGAGACGATCCCGCCGTCGATCGGGTCGATCCGTGCGGATGCGGTTGTGGTTACGCTCGTGGGGCATTCGACCAACGTCGGGCTCGGCGAGGACGGCCCGAGGAGTGCCCCGCTCGGCGAGCGCTGGGCTGGCTCCGTCGGCTGCTGATCGGCACAGGCCCCTAGAACGGCAAGGGCGGCGATTGCGAGGAGACGTTTTACCGCGTGGACTGCTCCAACTCTGACCATCGATCCTCTGCTCCGAAGTGTGCCTGGGACTTGCGTAGCTTTGGGGGAGGTTAACCGGTCATTCCGGGCCGCAACGGTCCTTCAAATGGCAATCGACATGCCCGACGCGGCAAAGTTTGTGGAAGACGGAAGGCACTTTGAAAGCGCGGGCGTCCTCGACCGGGCGCTGGAGAGTTACGCCCAGGCTGCCGAATGGGCAGCCGATCCGGCGCTGGCCGCTGCGGCGCTGACGCATCAGTCACGGGTCCACCGCTGCCGCGCCGAGTGGGAGGCGGCTATCGACACGGCACGTCGCGCGCAGGAGCTAGCGCGTGCGGCGGAGCTCGACGGGGCATTCGTGGAGGCCGCGATCGCCGAGGCGAACGTCCTGATCTGCCGCGGCGACTTTCAGCCGGCGCTACACCTCTTCGAGCACGTCCTCGCGACAACCGAGGAGCCGCGCGTCCGCGGCATCGCGCTGCAAAACATCGGGTCGATCCTGGCGCAGCAGGGGAATCTCGGCGCCGCCGAGCGTGCGTTCGCTGAGTCCTTCGGGTGCTTCCGTCGCGCCGGGTATCTTCTGGGCGAAGCAACCGCGTTGAACAACCAGGGGCGCGTCGCGCTTGACCGCGGCGACGGCGTGCTGGCCGAGCAAGTGCTCGAGCAGGCGATCGTTGCCGCACGTGCGGTCGGCTACACGGAGCTCATCGCCCTCGCGACGCTGAACGTTGCCGAAGCGCTTGTCGCGCGCGGCGAGCTCGCGCGTGCCGAGGAAGCCGCCAGCACGGCTCTCGGGTACTTCACGACGAGCGGCAACCGGTGGCGAGAGGTCGAGTGCCTACGAATCATCGGCGCCATTAACGAGCGACTCGGCGGTGTGACCGACGCCGTGCGCTGTTACGAGCGAGCGCTGTGTTTGGCCGCGGAGCTCGGTGCTCAACAAGACGTGCACGTGCTGCGTGACTGTCTGACGCGGCTCCAGGCGCACGTTCACGCGCGAGCAAGTGGTCACCGCGATGACGAGCGCGCGCGCATGGCGTGACGGCCAATCGCACCATCCCGCATCAGATCCAGCGACGCACCCGGTACTTCGCCAGCCCGGCCATCTCGTAGAGCCACAGCTGGAAGGCGCGCACACGATCCGTCACGTCACCGAGCGATCCGAGTGCCACGTCGCGCGATTCGCTAGGGACGCAGGTAACAGCAAAGCCGACCTTCTCGAATGTTGCGCACGCGCGGTAGGTGTGCGTGGGCGACGTCACGACAGCCACGCTCGAGATGTCGAGCGAGCGCGCAAGCTCGCGCATGCGCACCGCTTCGTCGCGCGTGCTGAAGACCGAGTCGAC
>JBHELH010000176.1:0-16303 GCA_046263215.1 Gemmatimonadaceae bacterium
CCCAATTCAGGGACGCGAGATCGCCGTCGGCGGCCTTTGCATGTCGCACAGCGACTATCAGGCGACTTTCGCGACGGGCGATGCCGATAGCGCGACGCTGGTCGTCGACTGGCCGGACGGACGTCGAACGGTTCTCGAGAATGTACGCCCGAACCGGCTCTACGAGATCACGCCGGCAATGGCGTCGGCGCGCGTCCCCGCGGATTCTGTCGACCGGGCCCGCGGGTCGCCGCTCTTCGAAGATGCCACCGCGCAGCTCGGAGGCCACGTGCACTCCGAGCCGCAGTTCGACGACTGGCAGCGACAGTTTCTGCTTCCGAACTCGCTGTCGCAGCTGGGGCCGGGATTAGCATGGCTCGACTATGACCGCGATGGCGACGAAGATCTGCTGATCGGGACCGGTCGCGGCGGCCGGCTCGGCGTCTTTCGCAATGACGCCGGCCGACTGGTTCCCAGGCCGCGAGAGGGGCCACTGGCGCCGGCGGATTTGACCAGCATCGTCGGACTGGTCGGCGGCGAAGGCATGAAGGTTCTGGTTGGCGTCTCGAGCTGGGAGGACCCACCGACGCGCGGCGCAGCACCGGTGCCCGCCGTCGCGAGCACCGCTGCGGGCGCACGTGGAGTGTCCACGACCGCCGAGCCGATCGTCCTGCCGCGCGAGTCCGCGACAGGACCGATCGCACTCGGCGACTACGACGCCGATGGAGACCTCGATCTGTTCGTCGGCGGCCGTGCAATTCCCGCGCAGTACCCTCGGAGCGCGTCGTCGGCGCTTTTCCGGAACGATGGCGGGCGATTCATCGTCGATTCGGCGAATGTTGGAGTGCTCGGACGCGCCGGTTTGGTCTCGGCGGCGCTCTTCGCCGACGTCGACGGCGACGGTGATCCCGACCTCGTGCTCGGGCGCGAATGGGATTCCATCATGCTGCTCCTCAACGACCGCGGCCGGCTGACTCCCGCTCCAGACTCGTGGGGTCTCGCGCGCTGGACAAGCCGCTGGAACGGCGTCGCGGCCGGTGACGTGAATGGCGATGGGCGTCTCGACCTCGTGGCGACGAGCTGGGGACGCAACACGGCAACTCCTGCCGATACCGTGCGCCCGCTGGTCCTTCTCCACGGGCCTTTCGGATCGGCAGGCGAGGAGGAGCTGCTGCTGGCGAGACATGACTTGCGCCTACGCGGTCTCGCGCCACTCAACAGTTACCCGCGCGTTCGCGTGGCGATTCCCGGTCTGCCGAGCCGCGTGAGCACCTTTGCAGCGTACGCTGACGCGACGGTCGAACGGGTTCTCGGACCCTTGGTCACGAAGGTCGAGCGGAAGCAGGTCATCACCCTCGACCACATGGTCTTTCTCAACCGGGGCAACCGCTTCGAGGGGATGTCCCTTCCCGTCGAGGCGCAACTCAGTCCCGCGTTCTACGCCGGCATCGCGGACTTCGACGGCGACGGCTCTGAGGACATCTTCCTCAGTCAGAACTTCTTTCCGACGGCACTCGGAATCCCGCGATACGACGCCGGTCGCGGTCTGCTGTTGACGGGGGACGGCAAGGGCGGGTTCCGACCAATGCCGGGTCACAGATCGGGAATCTTGATCTACGGCGATCAGCGAGGCGCGGCGTACGCCGACTACGATCGCGACGGCCGACTCGACCTCGCGGTGTCACAGAATGGCGCGGCGACGCGGCTGCTCCGGAACCGCGGGGCGAAGCCTGGGCTTCGCGTTCGCCTCGAGGGCCCAGCGTCGAACGCTGACGCAGTGGGCGCGCAAGTGAGAGTGGTTTACGGAGCGCGAATGGGGCCTGTGCGCGAGATTCACGCGGGCTCCGGGTATTGGTCGCAGAACGGCGCGGCGCAGGTGTTCGCAATCACCGAAGGACCGACAGCGGTGTGGGTACGCTGGCCGGGTGGGGCGGAGAGCCGCGCGGCAGTTCCGCCGGGTGCTCGCGAGGTGGTGGTGAGGCGGCAGTGACCACTCCACAGCGACGTCGCGCACGAATCTCGCATCGACGCTGCGCCTCGAGATACCGGTGGAGGCGACGGAGGAAACATATGCATGGATCGCTGCGATTCCGACGCGTCGTCGGCCGTCATGGCGCCCGATTGGTGGCGATCGTACTTGTGTGCGGCTCCGTCGTGTCGAGCGCGCAAGCGCAGCTTCCTGGTCTTCCGGTCCTACAGAATTCGTTCGTCGGCCCCGGCTTCGCGGCCGCGGTGAATGGAGGCGGCGGCTCGGGCGCGTCCGCGTTCGCGGCAGCGCTCGGATGGGCGCCCCGATCAGCTCGGTTCCAGATCAGCGTCGGCGCGGGCGCATACCGTTCCGAGGGGGAGACTGGCGGGGCGTTCGGCGCCCGCGTTGCCGTGCCCGTCTTCTCGATGATGGATGGGAACCTCGGCATTGCCGCCTTCGGCGGGATCGGGGGTGCGCGGGGGCCGACGGTCCGTGGCGCGCGCGTCGGCCTCGGGTACGCACCTGTCGGGGCGGCCATCGGTTACCGGCGCGCGCTCGGCGCGACGCGCGGGCTGTCGCTGTACGCGGCGCCGTTTTTTGGCTTCTTCCGCGACGACTTTGGCGACGCCGGTACCGAGTCGGCGAGCATGTTTCGCTTCTCGGTCGGCGCAGATTTCGCGCTGACGCGGGCGATCGGCATCACCGCTGGGCTCGAGGCCGGCCAGAGCGGGGACGCCGATCGGCCCGGCCCGTCGGGCGTCGTCTGGGGCGCGGGCGTGTCTTACGCATTCGGACGACGGTAGTTAGCTGTTCGGCGTACATGGCGTGCATCTTGCCCCCTCGTCACCCCGGGGGCACGTGGGACGCCTCTCCGCGCGCGGTCGTGGGTCGCGCATCCCTCACCCAAGGCGCCGAGCTGCATGTCGATGGCGAAGAGCGGACTACCACCGATCCTGGTGGTCGACGATAATCAGGACAACGCGGAGATCATCCGGCAGTACCTCGAGATCCGCGGGTATCCGATCACGGTCGCGCACAACGGCGACGAGGCGCTCGCGCTGTTCGAGCAGGTGCGTCCCGCGCTCGTCCTCCTCGACGTCATGATGCCGGGGCGCGATGGCTGGGAAGTTTGCCGGCTCATCAAGCAACACCCCGTCCTCGGGCGTAACGTTCGTGTCGTCATGGTCACGGCCCTGGACGAGTGGGAGGACAAGCGTGAGGCTCTGCAGACCGGCGCCGACGATTACGTGGAGAAGCCGTTCGACCTGCCGTCGCTCGCGGCCACGGTGCAACGCAACCTCGCGATGCTCCGGGCTGCGTCCTAGGCGGCGCGCCAGCGCCCCAACCGCCGGGTGAACGAGTCGGTTCTCCTCACCGACCTCGCCGACCCCGCGGTACAGGCCGCGGTCGATCAGCTCGAGGCGTGGCGGCTCCACGAAGTGGAGTCGGCGGCGCTGCCGCAAGCAATCGGCAGCACGCCGGGGCTGCGAGCGATCGTCGTCGCGACCGAAGATCCGAGCCTCCTCCGCGCAGTCGCGGAGCGGGCGCAGCGCACCGGGACCGCGCTCGTGATGGCGGTGCGCGACGACGTGGCGCGGCGCCGCGCGCTCGAGCTGCGGGCGCACGAGTGGTTCCGCATGCCCGCGGTGCCGGAAGAAATCGCCGCCCGAGTCAAATCGGCGGTCGGCCGCGGGAACACCCCCGGCCGCGCGCACTCCGAGCGCGCCGAGCGGGTCGAGTACGAGCACATGCTCCACGACTCGCTCACCGGGCTGCCGACGCTGCCGGTCGTGATCGAGCGCTCGCGCGCGCTGATCAAGGACCGCGGCGAGCTCGTGGTCCTCTACTTCAACTTCGTCCGCTACTCGAAGATCGAGGAGATCTACGGTTGGGAGAAGCTCGACGCGGTCCTCGAGACCACCGCGGCGGCCGTCCGTGAGTTCCTCGACGACGCAGGTGGTTCGTCGCGGGTGATGGTCAGCTTCACGAATGACGACGACTTCATCTTCTTCCACGTCCCGGCGCCCGGTGTCTCGGTGGCCACCGACAGCGAGATCACGGAGATGGTCAGCCGTCTCCAGCGCATGGTCGCGCGGCGAATCGAGGAGGCGCACGGGGAAGACATCGCGGCGCTGTTCGACATCTACGTCGGGCATGCGCATGTCTACTACAATCCGAAGATCCGTTTCGAGCGGCTCATCTACCGGGGCATCCGCGAGGCGGCAAACGCCGCTCGGAGTGTCGAGGAGCGCGAGCGGGCGCGTCGCGTCGCCGACCTGCGGACGAGCCTCCGTGAGCGCGCGGTGTACGTCGACTACCACCCGATCGTCGTCGCCGAGACGATGGAGGTTTTCGGCTACGAGGCGCTCGCGCGCGGACAGATGCGAAGCCTGCGCAGTCCGGAAGTGATGTTCGACGTCGCGGCGGAGGCCGACCTCGTTTGGGAGCTGAGCCGGCTGTGCCGAAGCCGCGCGCTGGAAGGTGTCGAGACGCGGCTGCGCCCGGATCAGCTCCTCTTCATCAACGTCGACCCGCACGACTTCAACGACCCGACGTTCGACGAACACGACGTCTCGCATCCGGAGCGAGTCGTCATCGAGATCACGGAGCGGACGGCGATCAAGGACTACCCGAAGTTCCGCGAGCGACTCAAGGCGTTCCGCGAGCGCGGGTTTCGCTTCGCGGTCGACGATGCGGGCAGCGGCTACGCGGGGCTCGGATCGATCGCGAACCTCGAGCCGGATTTCATCAAGCTCGACATCTCGCTCATCAACGCGATCGACACGAACTTCATCAAGCAGAATCTGGTCGAGACGATGGTGCGCTTCGCCAACGATCATGGGGCGAAGGTGATCGCGGAAGGCGTCGAGCGCGCCGAGGAGTACAAGACGGTCCGCGATCTTGGCGTGCACCTGGTGCAGGGCTTCTACCTCCACCGCCCGAGCGGCCGCACGGGCGGGGAAGCTCCGCCGCCGGCAGTAGCCCGGCGCTGAAGCCGGGCGGTCGGGCCGCCAGTCCACCCCGCTAAGACCGGGCTCGGTCCTACGGCCACAGACCGGCTCACCGGGCTCGGCCTTATGACCAGCCGACCCTCGTGAACGCCGGCCAACACCCGCCGGCGGCCGGCTCGTCACCGCCCCGCGATTCGTCGTCACACGCGGCCCGTAAAGTCATGTGGCGTCAGCGCATCGCAGTTCGTACCGACTCGCCCCGCGAAGTGACCGGACCGACCCACGGCGTGGTTAGAATGGGCGTCATCGGATACGGATTATCCCGCCCAGCGGCCGCCTGGTGGATCGTGGAGCCACCTGCGCGCTCGCTGGCGCGGTCGTAGACCCGACGGCCGTTCGACCGGACGAACGGTCGCCGTCTCAGACCCAACATCTGGAGGCACGATGTCCCCCCGACAGACCTGGGTGTTACCGTATGCGCTGCCGTTGCTCTCGACGGCGGTGCTCGCCCTCACGCCGGGGCGAGCCACGGCGGGGAGCGCGAACGCGGTACCCGTCTCGAGCGCTACGGGCGCTCTGGCCGCGTCGCTTCAGCAGGCGTCGACCGGATCGATTCGCGGACGCGTCGTCGACGAAGCAGGCGCGCCGGCGGTCGCTGTTCAAGTGGTCGTCGTCGGCACGCAGTTGGGCGCCCTGACGGGCGCCAACGGCGAGTACACCATCCGCGGCGTCTCGGCCGGAACAGTGTCCGTGCCCGCCGCCCGCATTGGGTACACGCCACGTACGATGTCCGCGACGGTCACCAGTGGTGGCGAAACGACGGCGAACTTCACCCTGGAGCGCGTCGCCGCGCGGCTGGAGCAGGTCGTGACGACGGCGACCGGCGAACAGTCGCGGCGGCAGTTCGGCAACGTGGTCGCGACGGTGAACGTCGACTCCGTGACGAGCAAGTTGCCAGTGACCAACGTCCACGAGGTGCTCCAGGCACGCACGGCGGGCGTCCAGATCATCCAGGGTTGGGGGATGACGGGCTCGTCGCCTTCGATCCGGATTCGGGGGACGAGCTCACTATCACTCAACAACGAGCCCCTCGTCGTCGTTGATGGGATCCGCTTCGACAACTCGTCCAACCCCAGCAACTTTACAACGGGCCGGTTGAACCTGCTCAGTACGTTCAACCCGGACGAGGTCGAATCGATCGACATCATCAAGGGGCCGTCGGCGGCCGCGCTCTACGGTACCGCGGCGGCCAACGGCGTCATCGTCATCAAGACGAAGCGCGGCCAGGCGGGCAGTCCGCGGTGGTCGACGTACGTCGAGGGCGGAACGGTGTCAAACCCCGGCGGCCACTTCCCGAATTACTGGAGCTGGGGCCGGGCCCTCGACGCCTCCGGTAACCCGATCGCGAACCCCGCCAACAATCCCGCGAACCAGTGCCGGACCTTCCACGCGGCAGCCGGTATTTGTCGCATCGACAGCTTGACGACGTACAACCCGTGGACGGCCGCGGAGACCGATCCGTTCGAGACGCAGCCACGCTCGATGTTCGGCCTTCAGGTCTCCGGCGGTGGCGAGCGTCTCCGCTACTTCCTCTCAGCAGAGCACGAGCGCGAGACTGGTCCGTACCACATGCCGTCGTTCGAGGTGAACCGAATTGCCGCGGAGCGCGGTGCGCCCCCGCGGACGCGCGAGATTGACCCGAACCAGCTGTACATGAATAGCGTTCGGGGGAACTTCACGGTCGGCATCCGGCCGAATCTCTCGCTCGACATCTCGACGGGGTACGTGCGGCGGAACCTGTGGAGCCCGTTCGAGGGCAGCTTCTTTGCCGGGATGTCATTCCAGTACCTCACTGCGCCCGGCTACAGGACGCTTCAGAACGGGCTGCAGCGCGAGTTCGTCGGCGACATCTTCGGCATCCAGAATCTGGTGCGCGACGACCGCTTCATCGGAAGCGGGTCACTCAACTGGCAGCCGTACACGTGGCTGACGACGCGCGCGGTCGTCGGGCTCGACCAGAACAATTCGTTTGGGTTCCGTCAACAGCTGCGCGGCGAGGGCACTCGCGTCAGCGTCGCGTGGGGACCGACCGGGCAGGAAGGTGGTAAAGACTACGACCGGTCGAACAACAGCCAGTACACCATCGACGTCGGCGCCACGGCGACGAACAGCATCCGCTCGGACCTGACGGCGCGAACGTCGATCGGCGGCCAGTGGTTCTTCAACGCCCTGTACCAGTCGCAGGGCCGCGGGTACGGGCTGCCTCCAGGGGCGCGGACGCCGAACGCGGCCACGCGCCGTGAGTCCTGGGAGTTCACCACGGAGAACAAAACCTACGGCGCGTACCTCGAAGAGCAGCTCGGCTGGCGCGAGCGCCTGTTCGCGACCGTGGGCGCCCGAATCGATCAGAACAGCGCCTTCGGGCGGGCGACGACCAATACCGTCTACCCGCGCGGCGCGCTCTCGTACGTGATCTCCGAGGAGTCATGGTTCCCGCAGCAGAACTGGCTCGGTCGTCTGCGTCTCCGCGCGGCCGTGGGTCAGGCGGGAGTGCCGCCGACGACGACTGCCGCGCTCCAGTTCCTCGGCGCCCGCGCCTTCCCGGCGGGCACGGCGGCCGACGAGCCCGGGCTCCGGCTCGCGGATTTGGGCAACGAGGACCTCAAGCCCGAGGTAACGACGGAGGTCGAAGGCGGCTTCGATCTCGCGATGCTCAACGAGCGAGTGAATTTCGAGGCGACGATCTTCCGCAAGATCAGCCGGGACGCGCTCATTCGCGCACCGCTCCCGCCGTCGTGGGGCACGGCCGAAGGGGCCGCTGCCCCGGGCCAGTGGCAGAACCTCGCGCAGGTCGAGAACCGCGGGGTCGAGTTGACCGTGGACGCGCAGGTCATCCAGACTGCGCCGTTCAGTTGGAACGTCCGACTCAATGGATCGACGCTCAAGAACAAGCTCGTCGACAACGGCGGCGTAGCGCTGTCAACGGCTCCCGGGGCTCGTAACGTGGTCGGCTACCCACTCTTCGGGCTGTGGGACCGGCGGATCGTCAGCTTCACCGACGCCAACAATGACGGACTGGTCAGCGACGCCGAGCTCCAAGTCACCGCGGCCCAGGAGTACCGAGGTTCGACACTCCCCGAGCTCGAGGCGGGCTTCAGCAACACGGTCGGATTGCTGAACAACGCTTTCCAGATCACGGCGCTCTTCGACTACCGCGGTAAATTCTACAAGCGGTGGCGCTCGGAGGAATGGCGCTGTCAGTCGAGCTTGAACTGCCAGGCCCTCAACGATCCCTCGACCTCGCTCGAGGATCAGGCGGCGGCGGTCGCCGCGAACAGCTCGAGCAAGCGCTCGCTCTGGGGCTACTTCGTGCCGAACGACTTCATCAAGTTCCGCGAGCTCTCCGTCTCCTATACGGTGCCGGAGCGGCTTGTCGGCCGGTACCTCCGCGCACGCTCGGCGACGGTAGTTCTGAGTGGGCGGAACCTTGGCTACCCGTGGACGAAGTATCCTGGCCTCGATCCCGAGACGAACTGGGTGGTTGGGAACACGGGCGGCGATAATCAGGACCTGACCGCGCAACCGCCGATGCGGTACTTCCTGGCGCGCGTGAACCTGGGCTTCTAATGCGACGCCCGCTCACTTCAGCCCTCCGACGGGGATCATACATGTCACATCGATTCAGTCGCGCTGTACTGGCAGGGGGGAAGCTGCTCCCCCTTGCGGCAGCGGCGCTCATGATGTCGAGCTGCAGCCGGGACGAGCTGCTCGGCGTCGAGACGCCCGATCAAATCACGCCGGAGGCGGCCGCGAACGCTGCTGGCGCAAACGCGCAGCGCGTGGCGGCGATCGGCAACTTCGCGGCGTTCTACGCCGGCGATTACGGCGGGTCCTTCCACGGACTCGCCATCACCGCCGGCCTCCTCGCCGACGAGATCGAGTCTGCACGCGGCGGCACGGAGCACCTCGACAGCCGGGCGCAGAACGAGTCGCTCACGCCGCAGACCACGACGTGGTTCTTCGCCGGTCAGGCGCAGACGCAGCTCATACGCGCCATCCGGGTAGTCAACCAGTACGTGCCGGAGAGTCCAACGCGGACGAACCAGCTCGCGGAGCTGTTCGCGCTGCGCGGATTTACGTTCGTCCTGCTCGGCGAGAATTATTGCAGCGCCGTGCCGATCGGGAACGCGAACGACGACGACCCGCAGACCGAGGTACTGGACAACACGCAGCTCTTTCAGCGGGCCATCGTGATGTTCGATTCCGCGCTGACGGTCCTCGGGACGCAGACGAACGCGGGGCTTCGCAACCTCGTCGCAGTCGGCCGCGGGCGCGCGCTGCTCGACCTGAACCAACCGGACCAGGCAGCGGCGGCAGTCGCCTCGGTACCGACGACCTTTTCGCACAACATCTCGTACTCGGCGACAACGGTCGTCAACTCGATCTACAACTGGATGAACGCCACGCTCAATTACGCACCGGCGGATCGGGAGGGCGGCAATGGCATCGACTTCGTTTCGGCGAACGACCCGCGGGTCACAGTGCGCCGCGATGCCAACACGGGCGCGCCTGTGCGCCAGCGAGGTCAGGACGGGATCGAGCACGTCGTGCAGACCGTACACACCGTAGGCACCTCGCCCGTCCCGCTGGCTACCGGGATCGAGGCGCGGCTGATCGAGGCCGAGGCGCTCGTCCGCGTTAACGATCCGACGTACATCTCGAAGCTCAACGACGCCCGCGCGTCGCGTCCGACGCTCGGACTCACAGCGCTCGCTCCCGCGGTCGGGCAGCCCGCTCAGGTCGACCAAGTCATGCGCGAGCGCGCCTTCTGGTTCTGGGGCACGGCGCACCGGATCGGCGACCTGCGGCGGCTCATGACGCAGTACGGCCGCGCGGAGAACACCGTTTGGCCCACCGGTCCGTATTTCAAGGGCGGCAACTTCGGCAACCACGTCAACCTGATGCCGGCGCAAGCGGAGCAGAACAACGAGCTGTACAAGGATCCGCGAACCGTCGGCTGCGATCCGACGCGAGCGGCCTTCACGAAGGCGTAGGCTGGGGCGTAGGGTAGACCGGGGGGTGCCGTGACGCGCCCCCCGGTCTCTTTGTGGCTGGTCGGTCGGCCGTTGCGATCCGCCGCCCCGCATGCAGAATTCGAGACCGGCGTTGTGGAGAGGATCGACCCATGATCACCCATCGCATCACGATCGCGCGCGCGCTCGCCGCCATCGCCTTTCCCGTCGCGGCGTGGGCGCAGGATCAGAACGCGATAACTATCCGCGTCACGGTGGTGTCGGCCACGACACGGAATCCGGTCCCTGGCGCCACGTTGCGGCTCCGAACGATTCCTGCTGCGGCCGTCCTCACGGACAGTCTCGGGCGCGCGGCCTTCGTCGGCGTGCCGAGGCGAATGGAGGCCATCGAGGCGACGCACGCCGAGTATGAGTCGCGGGCAGAGGTGCTGCTGCTCGGGGCGGGCACCTTCGACAACGTCAGTCTCACGCTTCCCATGAAGCCGCGCGCGGTCCGGCGTCTAGACACGGTATCGGTGGTCGCCGAGGCGCCGAGTAAGGCGGCCGGTTTCGACGCGCGCCGGACGATCGGCCGTGGGCACTTGATCGACCGACGCGAGATCGACAGGGTCAACCCGCGGGCGACGACCGAGCTTCTGCGCCGCGTCCCGGGTCTCCGCGTCGAGACCCGCGGCAGCCAAGTTCGAATCCGAAGCCGCCGCGCCGGGGACTGCGAGATGCTTGTCTATCTCGACGGCGCTCCGGTTTTCAACGAGACGACGCCGATGCTCTCCCGCGGCACGCGAACGTCTCGCCCGACGGCGGTGCCGTCGGTCATCGACCGGATTCCGCCGGAGATGCTCGAGGCGGTCGAGGTCTACGTCGGGCCGTCCGAGACGCCACCGCAGTACAGTCGGGGCGGCGCGAACTGCGGCGCGATCCTGCTCTGGACGCGGTCGAGCCGCTGAACGGGGGACCTCACGGGAGAAGCTTCGCAACCAGCTCGAACGATCGGCGCGCCGCACCGAGCCCCGATCGCACGAGCGCGCGTGCCCGCGCCCCAGCGTCGGCTCTGGCGGCGGCGTCGGCGAGCCAAGTCGCGAGCTGTTGCTTGATCGCGGCGGGGTCCGGCGCGCTCACGCCGCCTCCGCCGCTAACGAGCAGCCGCGCGTCGCGACTCGCGGTGTAGCGCGGTCCGAAAAGCACGGGGACGCCAAACGCCGCGGGCTCGAGGACGGAGTGGAGTCCGCCGTCGTGAAAGCCGCCGCCGACGAATGCCGCGTCAGCCAGCGCGTACAGATCGCCGAGGACGCCCGTGCGGTCCACCAACACGACGTCCGCGCTTGGAGCGTCGGGCGCGCCGAGCCGCGCGAGGCGGAGCCCGGCCGTCCTCGCCCACCTCTCGATCGGCGGGAGGTGCGAACCCGTGGGCTCGTGCGGCGCGATCACGAGGCGGGCCGAGGGCAGCACAGCCCGCACCTGTACCCACGCCGCGAGCAGGGGCGTCTCGTCCGCCGGCCAGGTGGAGCCCGCGACGACCGTCGGCCGAGCCGCGGCGAGCGGCCTGAGGAGCGCGCCGGAACGGTCGACCTGCGCTGCGCGTTCCCACACCTGGTCGTAGCGGGTGTCCCCGGTGACGGTGATTGCGCCCGGACGTACGCCGAGAGCGACGAGCCGGTCGGCGTCCGTCTCGTCGATCGCACCGACGAACTCGAGTCGCGCGTACGCATGGCTGAGCAACGCCGCGGCGACGCGGGAGCGTCGGGAAGATCGGGCGGCGAGCGTCGCGCTGACCATGCCGAGGCGCACCCCACGATCGCTCGCGGCAACGACCAGTCGGGGCCAAACGTCGAGCTTGCTAAACACGAGGGCCGTCGGTTGGAGCGCTGCCAGCGCGGCCAGCGCATCCCCGCGCGTGTCGAACGGCAGATAGTCCCGGAAGTCGACGTCGAGTGAGCCTGCGAACGCCAGCGCGCTGGGTGAGAAATGCGTGTACGCGAGTTGCACGTCGGGCCGCTCGCGCCGCGCGAGCTCGAGGAGGGGCCGCGCCTGTAGCCCCTCGCCGACCGACGGTGCGTGGATCCAGAGGAGGGGTCGGGTCTGATCACGTCCCCCCTCGGCCCAGCGGGCGTAGCGCGCGCGGATGCCGCGCCGCGCGGCGAGTGCCCGCAAGAGCTTCGAGTCGCCCGGCGGTGCTACCGCGGCCGCGGCGCGCGCGAGCGCTGCCGCGGCGTCGTAGCTCAGCCCCAGCGCGCCGCGCAGCAGCCCGCCGGGCACTCGCCGGTCAGCGTCGCGGCTTCGCGGCCGGCGCCGCCCCGCGCGCCTTGGCGAGGGCCTGCTCGATCGCTGCGCGGAACACGTCCGTCGGCTGCGCGCCCGAGATGCCCCGGTCCCCGACGAAGAAGCTTGGCGTCGACTCCACCCCAGCGCTCCGCAGACGCTCGAAGTCCGCCTGCACCAGTGCCGCCGTTGCGTGGGACGACATGCAGGAGCGCCACTCGTCCGCATTCAGCGCGAACTTGTGTACGGCGAGCGAGTCAAAGAGCGAAGCCGCGTTCGGCATCGCGCTCCACCGGGCCTGATTCGCGAAGATCGCGTCGTGCATCTCCCAGAACATCCCTTGCACGGAGGCGCACATCGCGGCTTCGGCGGCCGGCCACGCGTTCTTGTGCATGTTCAGGGGGTAGTTCAGGTACGCCATGCGGATCTTACCCGTACGTACGTAGTCGCGCACGAGAACCGGGTACGTTTCGGCGTGCCACGTCCGGCAGAACGGACACTGAAAGTCGCTGGCGACGATGACCCAGACGGGTGCCGCCGCGTCGCCCTGGATCCGGCCGCGGTCCGCCCGCTGCAGGAAACGGTGGGCGGCGCTGTCAGTGGCTGGGCCGTTCGGCTTGCGCACGCTGTCGGAGGTCTGCCCGGCGGCGGAGCGCGAGGTGTCGCCCGTCCCCGACTGGGCACCTGGCGGGCCGCCGTCGTGCCGTGCGGCGCCCACGGGTGCGACACCGGGGCGCGTCGAGCCGGACGGGATGGTGCCGTTGCGCGACGGGTCGGACGACTTGCAGCCAAGCGTCGCGGCGGCGACGAGCGCGCCGACGAGGAGGGCAGGGCGGAAGGGAATCACGAGGCGGGGCATGACCGTATTCATCTGGTGAGCGCCTGGCGTTTCGGCGCCGGTATCGTAAGGTAATCCGGCGCGCGGCGGCGAGAGAGGGACGACCAGGGAGCCAGGGGCGGCACACGTCCTGCGCCAAGGCGGGACGACCCGACCGGCTAACCCGGAGAGACGCGCCATGCAAACGGCGGCCGAGTGGTACGCGGTGGGCGGACCGGTGATGCACTACATCCTCGCCACCGCCCTGGTAGGACTCGCTGTCGTGCTTGATCGGACGTACGTGGTCGTAGTACGGGCGAAAACCAACGCGCGGCTGTTCATCGAGCGCGTGATCGCCCTCGTGCGCGCCGGGAAGGTCGACGACGCGATCCGTGTGTGCGCCGCATCCCGCACCGCTGTCGCGGACGTCGCCCTGCTGCTGCTCCGCACCCGGACGCATGACGAGGAGTCCCTAGACCACGTCGCGGACGCGGCGGAGCTCTCCGTCACGCCGCGGCTCATGAAGCGTCTCCGATACCTGCCGACACTCGGCGGCGTCGCGGTCCTGATCGGGTTTGCGGCGACCCTCAACGCCATCGGTCGCGGCACCGTGCTCTCGGTCAGCCTCCGCCCCTCCGAGTTCGGCCTCCTCGTTGCCGCGGCGCTACTTCTGGCGCACGCCTACCTCTCGAGTCAAGCCGAGTTGATCATCGAGCAGATGGATGAGCTGTCGGTGCGGCTGATCAACGCTCTGATCGACCGGCCGGACGTGCGCCTCGGGCATCGCTGAGCGCCCGGCGCGCCGCCCGACGATGCTCAATTCGTTCGCCGGGACGCGCGCGGCGTACGCGCTCGGCCTCGCGCTGGTCGCGCAGGGGCAGGGGCCTCAGATCCCCGCGCCGCGCGGGTTCGTCAACGACTTCGCCGAGGTCATCCCGGCAGAGTACGCAGCACGGATCGAGCGTGTCATCGGCGACGTCCGCGCCAAGTCGGGTGGCGAGATCGTCGTCGTCACCCTGCCCACCCTCGGCGGCCGATCCATCGAAGAAGTAGGCCGGCAGATCGGCCGCCAGTGGCGTGTCGGCCGCGCGGGGCGGCCCGGCGATCCGGCGCGCAACACGGGCGTCATAGTTCTCCTCATCCCGAAGGAGACGAGCGGGGAGGAGCGCAACCGCCAGCGGATCGAAGCCGGTTATGGTGCCGAAGGGTTCATTACGGACGCGACGGCGGGGGCGATCCTCGACGAGGCCGGCCCTCTGTTCCAGCGGGGCGAGCACGGACCTGCTCTGGAGCTGGTCACGCAGCGTCTGGCCGAACGCTTTGCGCGGGAGTTCAACTTCGCGCAGGATACGTCGCTCCGGGCTCCGCAGGTCGAGATCCGCGATCGCAGCCCTACGGGTGTTCGGTCGGATGAGATTCCGTTCTTCCTCTTCCTGCTGATCTTCTTCGTGGCGGTGTCGCTGTTGAGCGGCCGGCGCCGCCGCCGCCGCGGATGCGGCGGTTGCTTCCCGATCTTCTTTCCGGTGGGGGGGGGGTGGGGCCGCGGTTGGTCCGGAGGTCGCGGGTGGGGGGGTGGCGGGTTTGGCGGCGGCGGCTTTGGTGGTGGGTTCGGTGGCGGTGGATTCGGTGGCGGGGGGCTCGGTGGATTCGGCGGCGGCGGTGGGTTTGGCGGGGGCGGCGCGAGCCGGAGCTGGTGACCTATGGCGAAGATGACACTCGACGAGCTGGTCGCGCAGTTGCGTGCCGCGTTCGGGGCCGAGCTCCGGAGCGTAGTGCTTTACGGGTCGGCGGCGAGCGGCGAGCACATTCCCAAGCAATCGGACTACAACGTCCTTGTCCTCGTCGATGCGCTCGATGTCGCGCGGCTCGACGCGGTGGCGGCGGTCGTCCGCGCGTGGAGCGAGGCCGGGAATGCGCCGCCGTTCACGCTGACAGCCGAGGAGTGGCGTCGCTCGGCGGACATCTTCCCGATGGAGTACTCGGACATTCAAGAGCGTCACCGGGTGCTTCACGGAGCGTCGCCGTTCGACGGCGTTCGAGTCGCACCGCCCGACCTGCGCCGCCAGCTCGAGTCCGAGGCCATGGGGAAGCTGCTCCACCTCCGGCAAGCGGTCCTCGCGGCGGGCGGCGACGGCCGGCGCCAACTCGACGTGCTCGCGGCCAGCAAGAGCACGATCATGGTCCTGTTTCGAGCGACCGTGCGCCTGCACGGCGAGACGCCGCCCACCGACACGGTGGAGCTGTGTCGTCACATTGGGCGCCTCGCCGGCTTGGACGCGGAGCCGTTCGTCCGTGTCGTGAGGCACGTGCGCGGCGACGACAAGCTGCGCGCCGCCGACGCCGGGCGAGTGCTGACGGATTACGTGCGGGGCGTACAGCAGTTGGTCGCGCACATCGACCAGTACGCTCCCGGTGGCTGACGCCGCCGACAAACCGATACCTTACACGCGAACCCACGATGCTTCATCTACCTGGAGGACGACCGCGCATGACACGCCGCCGGCTTTCCACGCTCCTCCTCGCGGTAGCCGCGACGACGACGGGGTGCGGGTACAACCAGATCCAGCAGCTCGATGAGCAGGTCAATCGAACGCAAGGCCAGATCGAGACGTACATCCAGCGGCGCGCGGACCTGATCCCCAACCTCGTCAACACAGTCAAGGGCTACGCACAGCACGAGGAGGCGGTGTTCAGCCAGATCGCGCAGGCGCGGTCGGCCTTGCTGAACGCGCGCCAGAGCGGCGATCCCGAGCAGATGGCGAACGCGAACGCGCAGTTCAACAGCGCACTTGGTCGCCTGCTCGTGATCGCGGAAGCGTACCCGCAGCTCAAGGCGGACCAGGGCTTCCGCGCGCTCCAGGACCAACTCGAGGGAACGGAAAACCGGATCGCGACCGCGCGGACGGATTACAACGAGGCGGTCGGCCAGTACAACGCCTACATTCGTACGTTCCCGCAGGCCCTCACCGCGAGGGTCACCGGCGCTCGGCCGCGGAAGTACTTCCAGGTCACGAACCCGGAGTACCGGGATCAGCCACCGACGGTGGACTTTTCTCGGCCCGCCGGGGTGAGCCCGCCGGCAGGGGCGCCCCCAGCCAGCGCGCCCGGAACGCGGTCCAACACGCCGGCGCCCGCGCCGTCGCCGGCGGGGCGACCATAGCCGGCGTCAGAGCTCAGAATTCGATAGATACCGGGCTCAATCGTCGCTCGGGCGGCGAAACGAGGCGGGCCTCCGACTGGAGGCCCGCCTCGTTTCGTTCTCCTGAGACTGCGCGCGGACTCCGTCCGCGGCCGG
>JBHELH010000177.1:0-15774 GCA_046263215.1 Gemmatimonadaceae bacterium
ATGGCTCGTTGGGGAGCTCGCGGCGTCCCTTCGACGCATAGACGAAGAACGTGCCGAACCCGCCGTCGATATCGAACCAGGAGTCACCCTTCGTCGCGCCGGTGGCGGCCGAGAGCCGGTAGAACTCGTCTTTGCGCGCCGTGAGGTACTTCGCGAGCTCCTTCAGCATCAGCGCGCGCTGGTGGAACGTCATCGCCCGCAGCTTGGGGCCGCCCACGCGCCGCGCGTAGTCTACCGTCTTGCCAAAGTCGATCCCGCCCGTCGACGCTTCCGCGACCTTCTCGCCGGTGACGGCGTGAAAGAGATCGGTCGCGCGGCCGGTGCCTGTGACCCACTCGCCGCGCACGTAGTTGAGGAGGCGGCGCGGCGCGGCGCGCGTGTCGACGGCTCGAGGATCTATGGTGGTGCTAGTCATCTCTGTCGCTCTCTCTGTCGCTCTCGCGACGGCCCGGTCCCCATTCCCGGGGCCTAGTTCGCGGTGGGACCGCGGGTGGCGTGCCAGGTGCGGTACGACATTGCCTGTCTCGCGCGCTCCGGGGGAACCTCGCGCAGCGGCTCGCACGGCCTGAGGGTCCGCTGCAACTGTCGCGGGAGCTGCTGGTAGAGTCGCGTGCCCTCGCTCTTCCAGGCGATCATCGCGTCGGTCACGTCCTTCACGATCCGGGCCGGGTTACCGACGACCACCTTACGCGGCGGAACGCGCATGTCCGCCGGCACGAATGCGAGCGCGCCGATGATGCACTCGGCCCCGACGACTGCGTCGTCCATGACCACCGCGTTGATGCCGACGAGCGAGTTCCTGCCGATGCGCGCTCCGTGGACAACTGACCCGTGGCCCATGTGTGCCGACTCCTCGAGCACCGCGGTGGCGCCGGGAAAGGTGTGAATAACGCAACCCTCCTGCACGTTGCAGCCGTCCTCGATCACGACCGCGCCCCAGTCGCCGCGGACGGCGGCTCCGGGGCCGACGTAGACGTCACGGCCGATGACGACGTTGCCGGTGATCGTGGCGTTCGGATGGATGAACGCCGTCTCGTGGATTACCGGGCGAAAGCCGTCGAACTCAAAAACGTTGGCCATAGCCAGCGACGCTAAGGGTTCGAACGCCGGGCGGCGCGGGTGGCCGGCGGTCCCGGCGGCCGCGTCATCTGTAACAGCGTGAGCGGGTCCACGCTATGACGGCCGTACCGGGCGATGAAGTGCAGGTGGGGCCCGGTGACGCGCCCCGTCGCGCCCACGCGCCCGATCAACGTCCCGCGCTCGACTGTGTCGCCTACCGCGACCCTCGTCTCGCTCAGGTGCAGGTACGCGGTCACGATCCCGGCACCGTGGTCGATGTACACGACATTCCCGCCGAGGTAAAACTCGTCGACGAGGCGAACGACGCCACGGTTCGGCGCTCGCACCGGCGCGCCGACGGCCCCGGCGAAGTCGATGCCCATATGCCGGCTCTGCACGGCGCCGTTGAAGACGCGCGCGCGCCCGAACCCGCTCGTCACGCCGCCCGGGCGGGGCCGCGCGAAGGCGCCAGACCAGAGCCGCGGGGTGTCGTGCGCGTCACGGGCGACGGCCGCCGCGCGCCGGGCTTCCTCGTCGATGCGGCGTTGGAGGGCGGTGTCGGGACGGGCGCTGAACCGGGGCGCCACGGTCAGCCGCTCCGACGGGTAGCCGCCCGGCGCGACGGGAACGGGGGCGCGCACGGTGTCAGTCCCAAGGTCGTCGGCGATGACGACCGTCGCGGTCAGCGATCCAGTGGCGTCGATGGGGACCGGGGCGAGCGCGAAAACACGGCCGTCCGCCGCGGGCGCGAAATGCAGCGGCTCGCCGGCTACCGTACCGGTGACCGCGCGAGCGTCGGTGACACCGTCGACGTAGAGGCGGAAGAGTGTTCCCTGCTTCGGGCGCCTGGGAGACCAGTCGATCAAGTCGTCGCCGCCCTGCGCTCGCGCGGCGGCGAGGGGCCCGACGGCGAGAACCCCCGCGAGAGCAAGCCTGGTGAGAACGCTACGGCGTGTCATCTCGGCACCTCAGACCCGCTCGAGCACGGTCGCCATCCCCTGACCCACTCCAACGCACATCGTCGCAAGTGCGTAGCGGCCGCCTGTCGCCTGCAGCTCGTGCGCGGCCGTGAGGAGGAGTCGCGCGCCCGACATTCCGAGAGGGTGGCCGAGGGCGATCGCGCCGCCATTCGGGTTGAGGCGCGGCTCGTCCGGCGGAAGGCCGAGCTCCCGCAGGCAGCCAAGCACCTGCGCCGCGAACGCTTCGTTGATCTCGATGACGTCGACGTCATCCAGCTCGATGCCGGCCTGTGCGAGCGCCTTGCGCGACGACGGTACCGGTCCCAATCCCATCACGCGCGGCTCCACGCCGGCGACGGCGCTGGTGACGAGTCGCGCGAGCGGCTGCAGGTCATACTTCCGCACGGCTTCCTCCGACGCAACGAGCAGGGCTGACGCGCCGTCGTTGACGCCCGACGAGTTGCCGGCCGTCACGGAGCCGCCGCTCCGGAAGGCCGGCTTCAGCTTGGCGAGGCCCTCGATCGTCGTGTCCGGCCGAATGAACTCGTCGGCGTCGACGACCTTCGGGTCGCCCCGGCGCTGTGGGACGTGAACGGGAACGATCTCACGCTCGAAGCGCCCGCTCGCGCGCGCGACAGTCGCCTTGTGCTGCGATCGGCACGCGAACACGTCCTGCTCCTGCCGTGTAATCCCGAACCGCTCGACGACGTTCTCGGCGGTCTCGCCCATCGAATCGACACCGTACTGCTCCCGCATGCGCGCGTTGATGAACCGCCAGCCGATGCTCGTGTCGTATAGCTGGACATCGCGCGCGAATGGCTGCGTCGACTTTGACATCACGTACGGCGCACGGGTCATGCTCTCGACGCCGCCGGCCACGTACAGGTCGCCCTCGCCGAGCTTCACGGCCCGCGCCGCCGCGGCGACGGCGCTCATTCCCGAGGCGCAGAGTCGGTTCACCGTCTCACCGGGTACCGACGACGGCAGCCCGGCAAGCAGAGCCGCCATCCGCGCGACGTTGCGGTTGTCCTCCCCAGCCTGGTTGGCACATCCGAGGACGACGTCGGCGATCTCCTCGCGGTCGAGTGTCGGATGCCGCTCGAGCAGCTTCGCGATCGCGTGAGCGGCAAGGTCGTCGGCCCTCACTTCGCTCAGCGCGCCGCCGAAGCTGCCGATCGGCGTCCGCACGCCGTCCACGATGTACGCGTCACTCATCTCCCGCCTCATCCCGTTCCTCGTCCGTCGGGCCGTCCGCGAAGTGCGCGCGCCTGGTCCGATAGACGGTCCCGCGGAACAGGGCCACCACGCTCTCGTCCTGCTTCGTCACCCGCACGCCGTAGAACGCGACGCGATTCGCCCTGCTTTCCTCGGCCGCGATCGCCGTCAGCACGTCACCCACCGCCACGGCGGTCGGGTACGTGATGCTGTTCTCGATGCTGACCGTCACCCGCCCGTGCGTGTTCGACGCGAACGCGAGCGCGCTGTCGGCGAGCGCGAACGTTACGCCGCCGTGACAGACGCCGAAACCGTTGACCATCTCCGCGCGCACCGTCATCCGGACCGCGGCGGCACGCGGCCGGACGTCCAGTAACTCGACGCCGAGCCAGGCGCTGAACGCATCCCGCTCGAGCATCCCTCTCACTACCCGCTCCGCCAGGCGCTGTTCGGCGGCGCCCCTCGCGGAGTCGCCGAGCCAGTCGACGCTGCCGCTCACGAGGTAAACCGCTTCCCGTCGCGGACCATACGCCGAAGCAGCGGGCTCGGCCGGTACCGGTCCTCGCCGTACTCCGATTGGAGACTCGTCACTCGCTCGAGAATCCGGTCGAGGCCGATCTCCTCGCCCCAGGCGAGCAGTCCCTTCGGATAGTTGACCCCCTTCGTCATCGCCAGCTCGACGTCGGCCACCGACGCAACATTCAAGAATACTGCGTCCGCGGCCTCGTTGACGAGCATCGCGAGTACGCGCATCACCACTTCGCGTCCAAGCTCCGGGTCCTGCGCGGGCTCGGGTGCCCGCGCGCCGTCCCGGTAGTCGTAGAAGCCTCGATCGCTCTTCCGGCCCAGAAAGCCGGCCTCGATGAGACGACGTTGCGTGAGCGACGGCCGATAGCGCGGGTCGAAGTACAATGCCTCGAAGACGCTGCGCGTGACCGCGTAGTTGACGTCGAGGCCGATGAGGTCCATCAGCTCGAAAGGGCCCATGCGGAAGCCACCGATCGTCCGCATCGCCCAGTCGATGGTCGGCACGTCGGCTATCCCCTCGTCGAGGATGCGAAGCGACTCACCGTAGAATGGCCGCGCGACGCGGTTCACGATAAAGCCGGGCGTGTCCTTCGCGAGCACCGTCGTCTTGGCCCAACTGTCGACTAACGCCCTGACCGACGACGTGACGGCCGGATCGGTCGCGAGGCCCGGGACGATCTCGACGAGGGGCATCACGGGCGCCGGGTTGAAAAAATGCACGCCGACGACGCGCCCGGCGCGCGCGCATGCCGACGCGATGGCGGTCACCGCAAGTGATGACGTGTTGGTCGCGAGAATCGCCTCACGTAGCGCGCTGCGCTCGAGGCGTCGGAAGGCGTCACGCTTGATCTCGAGGTCCTCGACGATCGCCTCGATTACCAGGCCGCAATCGCCGAATGCGTCGTAGTCGGGCGCCCCAACCGCACCGGTGTGCGGCGCGGCGAACCGAATGCGGCTTACGATTTGATCGGCGCGCGCGCGGTCGACTCGCCTTTTCTCGACGTCGCGCACCAGTGACTTCCGAATGCCCTGCTCCGCTTTCGCCAACGCCTCGGGGCGCGAGTCGCCGACGACGACGCGGTGACCCGCGGCGGCGGCGACGTGCGCGATGCCGCTGCCCATCGCACCGGCTCCGAGGACGCCGACGATGGTGTCGGCGCCGACGGTCGGCGGCCTCGTGGTGTTACCGGCCGGCAAAGCTCGGCTGTCGCTTTTCGAGGAACGCGCGCACGCCCTCAGCGAAGTCGGCCGTCCGCGCCGCCTCGGCCTGGAGCTCAGCCTCGACCTCGAGCTGCGCGTCGAGGTCGTTGGCCATCGACTGGTTGAACGCCCGCTTCGTCAGCCCGAACCCGCGCGTCGGCTGCGTGGCGAGGCGGCGCGCGAGGCTCCGGGCCTCGTCGAGCAGGCGCGGCGCGTCGACGACGCGGTAAATCATCCCGATCGCCTGGGCGTCGGCCGCCGAGAGCTTGTCGCCCAGGAACGCCAACGCGGTGGCGCGCGCGAGACCGACGAGCCGCGGAAGGAAGAACGTGCCGCCGGTGTCGGGGATCAGACCGATCTTGGAGAACGCCTGTACGAACGACGCGGTGTCCGCCGCGAGCACGACGTCGCAGGCGAGCGCGAGGTTCGCTCCGGCTCCGGCAGCGACCCCGTTCACCGCGCAGACGACCGGCTTCTCGAGAGCGCGAATCGCGCGGACGGTCGGGTTGTACGTGCGGCGAACGATCTCGGCGATCTCAGGCGCGGGCGCTCCGTCGGGCGGCACAGCCTCGGCGAGGTCCTGCCCCGCGCAGAAGGCGCGGCCGGCCCCTGTGAGCAGGACCGCGCGGATCCCGTCGTCCTCCGCGGCGACGCGGAGCGCCTGCTGGAGCTCCGCCGCCATCGACATGTTGAAGCTGTTCAGGAGGTCCGGGCGGTTGAGCGTGATCGTTGCCACGCCGTCCCCAACCTCGAAGAGCACGTACTGATAGGTCATCGAATCCCTCGCCGCTGGCGACTGGAAAGATAAGGGGCGACCGCGGGCCGCGTGGCTGGCAGCCTTGGCACGCGTCAGTCCGCAGTCCGCACCCCGCAATGTAGATTTTGCCCATGCCTTCCCGAACGGCGACGAAGGGCGCCAAAAAGGCTGCGCCGCGACACCCGCCCGCGCAGCGCGACATCGATTGGCGCCGCGTTGCGTACCACACGCTGGTCTCTCGAGGGTTGGACGACACCGAGGAGGCGACGAACCGGAATCGCGCCACCGTCCCGCGTGAGCACCTGGTGCTCTATCAGTTCTCCGCGCGCGGGCACGACATGGCCCAGGCGATCCTCGGCTCGCTCCTCGATCACCCGCACGACGCGGCCGGCGCCTATTACCGTAGTCGTCCGCTACTGCTGACGCTCGGCCTCTCGATCGAGGATGCGTTCGCGAGCCCGCTCGGGCGCTCCGGCGGCTTCAGCGACGGGCGCGACATCGGCGTCGTCTGCAACCTGCCGAACCGACGCGGTCCCATCGTGCTGCCGATGTCCGGCGATGTTGGCTCGCAGTACACGCCTGTCGCCGGGTGGGCGCAGGCGATCACATACTACCGAGACGTCCTCGGCGACGACAGCTACGGCGAGTCGATCGCCGTTGCGCTGGGCGGCGAGGGGTCGGTCGCGACGAATGGCTTCTGGTCGTCGCTGACAATGGCGACGACGCTGCGGCTGCCGGTGCTGTTTTACATCGAGGACAATGGCCTCGGGATCTCCGTGCGTGGCGACATGCAGACGCCGGGCGGCAACATCGCCCAAAACCTCGCCTCGTTCGGCAATCTCCTCGTGCGCGACGGCGACGGCACCGAGCCGGCGGAAGCCGCACGTCTGCTGCGCGAGGTCGTCGCCCACGTTCGGTCTGGCGCCAGCCCGGCGCTCGTGCGGCTGACGGTGCCACGGCTGTGTAGCCATTCTGGCCCCGACAACCAGAAGGGCTACCGCACCGACGACGAGATCGCGGCGGATTGGACGCGCGACCCGCTGCCGAAGCTGCGTGCGCACCTCGTGCCGGCGACGATGTCAGAGGACGAATGGCAATCGCTCGAGGATGAGGTTCAGCGTGACGTCGAGGCCGGCCTCGCGGCAGCCCGGGCGCGGCCCGTGTCCGATCCCGCGCGCGTGCGCCGCTTCGTGTATGCCGAGCCGCGGCAGCCCGGCGACGCGGAGACGTTCGGCGGGCTGACCGCTGGGGAGCTTGATGCGCTCGGCGGGACGGACGTGCCGGAATCGGAGGGGGAGCCTGTTCGGTTTGCGGAGGCCGTGCGACGCACGCTTCGGCGCGAACTCGAGGTCAATCCGAAGCTCGTCGTGTTCGGCGAGGACGTCGGCCGCAAAGGCGGGGTTCACCTCGTCACCGAAGGCCTGCAGAAGCAGTTCGGCGACCAACGCGTCTTTGACACGAGCCTGTCGGAGGAAGGGATCGTCGGCCGTGCCGTCGGCATGGCGGTGGCCGGCCTGATGCCCGTCGCCGAGATCCAGTTCCGGAAGTATGCGGACCCGGCGACAGAGCAGCTGAACAACTGCGGCACGATGCGCTGGCGCACGGCGAACCGCTTCGCGGCGCCGATCGTGGTCCGCATGCCCGGGGGCTTCGGCAAAGACGTCGGCGACCCGTGGCACAGCCTGAGCGCCGAGGTGCAGTTCGCGCACGCGCTGGGCTGGCAGGTCGTGTACCCGGCCAACGCCGCCGACGCGGTCGGACTGCTCCGCGCGGCGATGCGCAGCCGCAACCCGACAATCTTCTTCGAGCATCGCGCCCTACTGATGACCAGTGACGGGAGCGCGCGGTACCCGGGGGACAATTACGTACTGCCGCCCGGACGCGCCGCCCTGCTACGCGAAGGCACCGACCTGACGCTGGTGACGTGGGGAGCGCTGGTGCACCGAGCGATGGAGGCCGCGGCAGCTTTCGCGGACCGGGTCGAGCTGATCGATCTGCGGACGATCGCGCCATGGGATCGTGAGGCGGTCTTGGCCTCGGTGCGGAAGACGGGGCGCTGTCTGGTACTGCACGAGGACACGCTGACGGCCGGGTTCGGGGCGGAGATCGCGGCGGTCTTGGCGAAGGAGGCGTTTTGGTTCCTCGACGCGCCAGTGGATCGCCTGGCGGTTGAGGACGTGCCGATGCCGTATCACCCGGTGTTGTTGGATGCGGTGTTGCCGAGTGCCGAGACTATCGCCGGTCGGATTGATACGTTGCTCAGGGCTTGAGGGGCGGCAGGGTGAGGGCGTTGATAGTTGTTCGTTGGGCACACGGATCACGCAGATCAAACAGGCGATTTCCACGGATCACGGCGACGTGCAGCAACCTCGTTTGAGGAAACGACACGTAGGAACGCCGGCCGAACGCCAAAGTTCAGAAGCAAGCCCACCTCAAGATCGCTAGCTCTCCGGCAGTTCAGGAGTTGCGCGCGGTCGGGCGTCGCCAGGACCCGATGAGCCTTGAGCTCTACGATGACGCAGTTCTCGACAACGAGGGCGGCGCGGTACTGGCCGACGATCTCGTCGGCATAGCGGACGTTGATGGATACTTCTCGGGCCACGTGCAGCCCCCGACGGGCAAGCTCCACCTCCAGGGCCCGCGCGTAGACAGCCTCCAGGAAACCGTATCCCAGGGAGTTATACACGTCATAGAACGCTCCAATGATTCGGTGCGTCAGCGCCTCTTCAAGTAGAGCTTCGTGACATTCCCGAACTCGGCGCGAGGAAGGATCAGCGGTGATCGAGGTTTTCGTTCGCGGTAATTCGCGTGCGCTCCCAATAAAACCCGTCACCCCGCCGTTGCCCTTCCCATCCCCCGAGCGCGTGACGCCGGTGGAAAACAGAACGGCCCCCGGAACCTCCCGGGGGCCGTCGCCCGAACGCGAAGTCGAGATCTATCGATCGCTATCGGTATCCCGATCGTCGTTCCCGTTTCGGTTCGCGTCCTCGAACGCGCGGAGTGTCGCGCGCACGAGTTGGCGGAAGCGGGCGCGGAGCTGCTGGTCGTTGTTGAGGCGGCGCGGGTTGAACAGGGAGCCGTCGTTGTTGCGGAACCACTGCGGCGGGTTGAGGCGGATCGTGATGTTCGCGGCGTCGTTGATCACGAGGGGATCATCCAGCTCGATCTCGAACTTCTCGCGCACGGGCACGGTCACGTCGAACGCCTCGCTCGCCTCGAAGGTGCCGTTCCGGTTCTCGTCGAACGCGCCGACGAGGCGGGCCGTCTCGACGCGGAACTTCACCTCGTCATAGGTCCCGACCGGGATCTCGGCGCGGAACGGCCCGATCACGCCGCCTTGGAGCGGCAGCCTGACCGTGACCGGGCCGCGGAAGCGGACGTTGTCGCGCTGGTCGCTGTCGGTGTCGACGTCGGAGTCTTGGCCGCGGTCCGTGTCGAGATCCGTGTCGCGGTCCTCGAGGTCGTCCACCGGCTCTAGGTCGATGCGCGAGAGTCTCAGCTCGACCACGTTGAGCATGAGCCGCTGGCTGCCGCGGATGATGAGGATCTGGTCGGCGGAAGTCTGGAGAGTCACGTCCCCGGCGGCCGCTGCGTTCCCCGAGCTCGGCACGCTGAATAACAGCGATAGGGGCTCGCCCCCCGGGCCGGACACGTCATCGCATGCGGCGACGCTGCCGAGCACCGCGGCACTCGCCACCGCCGAAGTCAACAAGGCGCGCTTCATAGATAGCCTCGCGTCGTACGGTAAAAGGTGATGGTTTGCGTCCCGCGTGGATGCATGAGTCGGGCCGGACTCGACGGCTGGCTCGCTTCGATGCAGACCCTGCCGCGGTGGGGGTGATCGACCTCACCGCGACGGCGTGCGCGCGGTCACGCGCGACCGCCGACGGCTTCCGTCAGATCGCCTTGAACTCCTCGAACGGCTGCCGACAGCTGTTGCAGAAGCGAATCGCCTTGCAGGCCGTCGACCCGAACTCGCTCCGGAGCGCCGTGTCGGTCGACTGGCAGTACGGGCAGCGCACGACGTCGGACCTCCGCAGCGGGACAAGGTACTCGTCGTCGCCTGTCGGCGTCTTCCCTGGCGGCGCGATGCCGTACGCCTCGAGCTTCCGCTTCGCAGAATCGCTCAGCCGGTCGGTCGTCCACGCGGGCGAGAAGGTGGTTCGAATGCGTGCGTTCTCCACTCCGTGCGCCCGCAGCGCGGCGAGGATGTCATCTTCGATCACGCGCATCGCCGGGCAGCCGGAGTAGGTCGGCGTCACCGACACCGTGACGGCGCCGGCGTCGTCGATCGCGACGTCGCGAACCACGCCGAGCTCGATCACGCTGAGCACCGGGACTTCCGGATCCTTGACACCGTCGAGGACGGCGAAGACGTCGTCGCGCGTCAGCATCGCATTCGCGGCCGGGCTACCACGTCGCGCCAGGGAACGACCGCGCGACGATCTGCATCTCAGACAGCATGTGACCGAGGTGCTCCGTATGCCGCCCGCGACGCCCACCGAGCATCGCGGCGCTCGACTCCGGAAGCGTCAGCGTCGACCGGCGGACGACCGCTGTCACGCGCTCGCGCCACCGCGACTCGAGCGCCGCGAGATCGGGCGCGATGCCGGCCGCGCGGAGTGTCTTGTCCACGCCATCTTCCGCGAAGAGCTCCCCGGTGAATCGCCACAGCGCGTCGAGCGCCGCTTGCGTTCGCGCATGACTCTCGTCGGTTCCGTCACCAAGCTTGATCAGCCACTCCGCGCTGTGGCGCAGGTGGTAGCGCGCTTCCTTGTACGCCTTGGCCGCGATGCCGGCGAGCTCGGGATGCGCGCTGTGCTGCAGTGCCTCGAGAAATGGCACGTCGTAAGCGTCGAAGAGGAATTGCCGGACGATCGTGAAGCCGAAGTCGCCGTTCGGGAGCTCGACGAGTGGCAGGTTCCGGAACTCGACCGCCTCGCGGAAGTACGCGAGCGCGTCGGCGTCGCGTCCGTGGCCTTCGACCTGACCGGCGAGCTGCAGCAGGAGGTTCGCCTGCCCGACCAAGTCGAGCGCGATGTTCGCGAGGGCGATGTCCTCTTCGAGAATGGGGGCGTGGCCGCACCACTCGGAGAGGCGATGCCCGAGGACGAGGCGGTCGTCGCCGTGGCGCAGCAAGTACTGAACGAGCGCCGCGCGAGTCTCCGCGTCGCGCGCCGGACTGTGAGCCACGGTCAGTAGACCCTGACGCCGCGCGGCGTCTTGTAGAACTGCGGGTGACGGTACGGCTTGTCGTCCGCGGGGTCGAAGAACGGGCCGGCGTCGTCGGGGCAGGTCGCCGTGATCGCGTCCGACGGCACGACCCACATGCTCACCGCGCCCCGCCGGCCGTAGACGTCGCGGGCGTTCTGGAGCGCCATTTCGCGGTCCACGGCGTGTACACTGCCCGCATGCTCATGCGGCGCGCCGGTTTTTTCTTGAACGAATACCTCCCAGAGGGGCCACTGAGAGTCGGTGGAGCCGACGGCTTGTGGGCTCGTGGGCTTGTGAGCTTGTGAGGGGGTGGCCGCGCCGCCAAGTGCGCTCGCTCCGTCCTCCTGATGTCGAGGTATTCCCATCAACGCTCGCTCACAAGCTCACAAGCTATCAAGCTCACAAGCATTCGCTACGCGGCGTCGGTAGCTCGGGCTCTTTTCGCCGCGTACGCTGCCGCCGCCACGCGCACCCACTCGCCCTCGTCATGCGCCTTCCGGCGCGCCGCCAGCCGCTCGTGGTTGCAGGGTCCGTTGCCGCTAATGACCTGGCGGAATTCCTCCCAGTCGATCGCGCCGAACTTCCAGTTCTTCGTCTCCTCGTTGTACTCGAGGTCCGGGTCAGGGAGTGTCAGGTTCACCGCCTCCGCCTGAGGCACGGTCAGGTTTACGAAGCGCTGCCGCAGCTCGTCGTTCGTGAAGCGCTTGACCCGCCAGCGGAGAAGCTCGGCGGAGTTGGGGGAGTTGACGTCAGGCGGCCCGAACATCATCAGCGTCGGCCACCACCAGCGGTTCACCGCGTCCTGCACCATCGCGCGCTGCTCCGGTGTGCCGTTGGCCAGCGTCGCGACCAGCTCGTAGCCCTGCCGCTTGTGGAAGTTCTCTTCCTTGCAGATGCGGATCATCGCGCGCGCGTACGGGCCGTAGGACGCCTTGGCGAGCACGGTCTGGTTCACGACCGCCGCGCCGTCCACGAACCAGCCAATCACGCCGACGTCCGCGAAGCTGAGTGTCGGGTAGTTGAAGATGCTCGAGTACTTCGCCTTCCCGGTCAGCAACTGCTCGACGAGATCCTCGCGGTCGATGCCGAGCGTCTCGGTGCCGCAGTAGATGTAGAGGCCGTGCCCGGCCTCGTCCTGCACCTTGGCGAGCAGCACCATCTTCCGGCGCAGGCTCGGCGCCCGCGTGATCCAGTTCCCCTCGGGAAGCATGCCCACGATCTCCGAGTGCGCGTGCTGCGACATCATCCGGATGAGCTGCTTCCGGTAGCGCTCGGGCATCCAGTCCTTGGGCTCGATCGACTCGCCGCTCGCGATACGCGCCTCGAAGGCGGCGTTGCGGGCTGGGTCGTCGGCGGTCGGAATCGGCTGGCGATGGTCCATGTCAGGACGGCGAAATATCGATTCTGTAAGGACTTGCCCCACGAGTATTAAACATGGCGCGAGGCGGATTTCAATGGCGCCAGGTCGCGGCCCCCTTGCCACCTACCCGGTCCCGTCCGCAAGGTTCGTCCCTACGCCCTCATCCATAGCCAATGACACCGACGACACCCGTGGCTGACGCACCGGCCGGCGCCGGATACGTGCGAGTCTCGACTACCGATGGTATCGGCACCGTGAGCTTTTACCATCCGAAGGGCAACTCGCTGCCCGCGGTCATGCTTCGGGAGCTGATGGAGGCGGTCGACCGGCTCGGCTTCGACAAATCCGTTCACGTGATCGTGCTCCGCAGCGAGGGCACCGGACCCTTCTGCGCCGGCGCGTCGTTCGACGAGTTCACAAGCATCCACGACGCCGACGCCGGGCGCCAGTTCTTTATGGGATTCGCGCGGCTCATCCTCGCGATGCGTCGGTGCCCGAAGTTCATTCTCGTTCGCGTTCACGGGAAATGCGCCGGCGGCGGTGTCGGGATCGTTGCCGCGGCGGACTACTCACTGGCGATGGTCACCGCAGCCGTTCGGCTGAGCGAGCTCGCGGTCGGCATCGGGCCGTTCATCGTCGGACCGGTCATCGAGCGTCGCATCGGCAACGGGCCCTTCAGCGCGATGGCCGTGGATACCGAGTGGCGTGATGCGCACTGGGCGGAGCGGCACGGGCTGTACTCGCGGGTCTGCGACGTCCAGACGGAGCTCGACGCGCATCTCGACTCGCTCGCGCGCACGCTCGCGCGCTCGAATCCCGAGGCGGTGGCGGAGCTCAAGCGGACCTTCTGGGCCGGCACCGAGCACTGGGACGAGCTGCTGTCGGAGCGCGCGAAGATGAGCGGACGGCTCGTCCTTTCCGATTACACGAAGCGCGCGGTGGAGGCGTTCAGGCAGCGAGGCTGAGGGAGGAGTGAAGAATGAGGAGGGAGGAGGGAAGGAAGGAGGAAGGAGGAAGGAGGAAGGAGGAAGAAGTCCACACTCCTCCCTCCTCCCTCCTTACTCCTCTACTCGATCATCTGCACTCGATCCCGCTCCGAGTCCAGCCAGCTTTTGTGATAGCCGGGGTCCTCGATCTTCCGCGCCGCCTTGGCGACCCGCAGCGGACGGAACGAGTCCATCATTACGGCGAGCTCGTTCGTCGACTTCTGGCCGATTGACGCCTCGTAGCGCCCCGGATGGGGGCCGTGCGGGATGCCGTCGGGATGATGCGTGATGCTCCCGAACTCGATCCCCTTCCGGCTCATGAATTCCTCGGAGGCGTAGAAGATCACCTCGTCCGAGTCGACGTTGCTGTGGTTGTACGGCGCCGGGACCGCTTCGGGGTGGAAGTCGTACGGCCGCGGGCAGAAGCTGCAAACGACGAAGCCGTCCCCCTCGAAGGTCTGATGCACCGGCGGGGGCTGGTGCACGCGGCCGACGATCGGCTCGAAATCGTTGATGTTGAACGCCCACGGGTAGAAGTACCCGTCCCAGCCCACGACGTCGAACGGGTGATGATCGAGGATCAGTTCGTTCAGGCCGTCGTACTGCTTCACGAGAATCCTGAAGTCGCCCAACTCGTCGTGCGTGCGTAGCTCCAGCGGGCGCCGAATGTCGCGCTCCGAGTACGGCGCGCCCTCCTTCAGCTGGCCGAACTCGTTGCGATACCGCTTCGGCCACCGCACGTGCCCGCGACTCTCCATGACGAGGAACTTCACCGGCCCCGCGCTCAGCTCCAGCTTGTAGCGGTGCAGGATCCCGCGGTGGATGATGAGGTAGTCGCCGGTCCCGAACGGCAAGTCCCCGTACACCGATTCGAGGATGCCGCGTCCCTTGGCGACATAAACGATTTCGTCTGCCTGCGCGTTCCGATAGAAGTGCGCGTCGTGCTCGTCGGGCTCGACGTACGACATCGCGATGTCCGCGTTGAAGAGCAGCGGCGTGCGGTCGAGTGTGGGGCTCCCCCCGGCCTTCACCTGCGCCGTCCTGAAGTGCCTGTGGCGCAGCGTGCTGTCGTCGTCCGCCTCCCACTTCGTCTCCCTCAGCCGCTTCGCCGCCTTGACAGTCGTCGGCGGGTGCACGTGGTACAACAGCGACGCGGTCCCCGTGAACCCTTCGTGTCCCATCAGCTCCTCGGCGTAGATCCCGCCGGCTGGCTTGCGGAACGCGATGTGGCGCTTTCGCGGAATGGAGCCGAGCGTATGGTAGATGGGCATCATGACCCTCCCAGTGCCGAGCTTCGAGTTTCGAGCTTCGAGTTACCCTCGACACTCGAAACTCGACGCTCGAAACTCACAGATTTCCTCTCGCCGCCTGCTCCCGCTCGATCGCCTCGAACAACGCCTTGAAGTTCCCCTTGCCGAAGCTGCGGGCGCCCTTGCGCTGAATGATCTCGTAAAAGACGGTCGGCCGGTCCTGCACCGGCTTGGTGAAGATCTGCAGCAGGTAGCCGTCGGGGTCGCGGTCGACGAGGATGCCGAGCTCCTGGAGCCTGTCGAGCGGTTCGTCGATCCGGCCGACGCGTCCCTGCAGCTCCTCGTAGTACGTCGTCGGGACGGTGAGGAACTCGACCCCGCGGTCGCGGAGCGCGGCGACCGTCGTGATGATGTCGTCCGTCGCGAGGGCCATGTGCTGGACGCCGGGACCCCTGTAGAACTCGAGGTACTCGTCGATCTGCGATTTCTTGCGTCCCTTCGCCGGCTCGTTGATCGGGAACTTGACGCGCTCGTTGCCGTTGGAGACGACCTTCGACATCAGCGCCGAGTACTCGGTCGAGATGTCCTTGTCGTCGAACGAGATGAGGTTCTTGAAGCCCATCACGCGCTCGTAGAAGCTGACCCACTCATTCATCTTCCCCAGCTCGACGTTCCCGACGCAGTGGTCGACGTACGTCAGACCGACCGGCGCGGGTGCGAACCGTGGCGCGACCGGCTTGAAGCCCGGCATGAAAGTGCCGCGGTACTTGCCGCGCTCGACAAGCGAGTGGATCGTCTCGCCGTACGTGCGGATCGCCGCCATCACGACTTCGCCCTGCTCGTCGCGCAGCACGCGCGGCTCCTCGACCGGCGTCGCGCCGCGCTCGACGGCCCGCGCGAACGCCTCGCGCGCATCGTCGACCCAGAGCGCCAGGTCCTTCACGCCGTCGCCGTGGCGAGCCACATGGTCGGCGACGTCCCCGCTCGGCGCGAGTGCCGTCGTGAGCACGAAGCGAATCTTGCCCTGCTGGAGCACGTAGCTGGCGCGGTCGCGCGTGCCGGTCTCCGGCCCACGGTACGCGACGAGCTGGAATCCGAACGCCGCCCGGTAGTAATGCGACGCCTGCTTCGCGTTGCCGACGTAGAACTCGATGTAGTCGGTCCCGTTGATCGGGAAGACATCGGTGGTCGGGGCTAGCGCGGCCGGCTTGGTCTGCGTGGCCATCCTTGATCCTCTCGCTTGGCT
>JBHELH010000178.1:0-33883 GCA_046263215.1 Gemmatimonadaceae bacterium
ACGTTGCCCCGGACGGCGAGGTTACGGTGAGCGTGGAGGTGGTCAACACCGGCGACCGGGCCGGCGACGAGGTCGTGCAGATGTACCTCCAGGACGAGGTGGCGAGCGTGACGCGGCCGCTGAAGCAACTGCGGGGGTTCAGCCGCGTCACGCTCCAGCCGGGTCAACGCCGGACGGTGACGTTCCGGCTCCGCGCCGACGATCTCGCGTTCTACAACGCGGCGGCGCAACGCGTCGTCGAGCCGGGGTTCTTCAAGGTCTTCGTCGGCACCAGCTCAGCGAGTGTGAAGGAGGCGCGGTTCGAGCTGCTCGGCGGCGGCCGGTGAGACGTGCTGCCGCGGCACTGGCGCTCGCCGCCTTCGCCGCGGCGTGCCAGGCGCCTGGGGAGGACCAGGTTACCATCAGGCTGTGGGCGTTGGGGCGAGAAGGGGAAGACGTCCGTCAGCTGCTCCCGGAGTTCGAGCGTCGGAACCCGGGTGTGCGCGTCCGGGTCCAGCAGATGCCCTGGACAGCGGCGCACGAGAAGCTGCTGACGGCGTTCGTCGGCGAGGCGACGCCCGACGTCTCGCAGCTCGGCAACACCTGGGTGCCGGAGTTCGCGGCGCTAGGCGCGCTGGAGCCGCTCGGGCCGTGGGTGGCGCGGTCGGCGGCGACGCGGATGGACGACTTCTTCCCCGGCATCTGGGCCACCAACGTCGTGAACGACACGCTCTACGGCGTACCGTGGTACGTCGACACGCGGGTGCTCTTCTACCGGAAGGACATCCTCGCGCGGGCCGGTTACGCGCGGCCGCCGACGACGTGGGCGGAGTGGGTGGCGGCGATGGAGCGGATGAAAGCGCTCGGCGGCAGGGCGGACTACCCGCTCCTGCTCCCGGTCGAGGAGTGGGCGCAGCCGGTGATCCTCGGGCTGCAAAACGGTGCGCCGCTGCTGCGCGAGGGCGGTCGATATGGCGCGTTCAGCGAGCCGCGGTTCAAGCGCGCGTTCGAGTTCTACGTCAGCCTGTATCGGCGCGGGCTCGCGCCGGTCGTCGCGAGCCAACAGGTAGCGAATCCATTCCAGGAGTTCGTGCGTGGCGGGATCGCGATGTGGATTACCGGGCCGTGGAACATCGGCGAGATGCGGAAGCGGCTGCCGCCGGAGCTGCAGGACGATTGGGCGACGACGCCGCTCCCCGCGCCGACGCCGCCCGGGCCCGGCGTGTCGAATGCCGGCGGATCGAGCCTCGTGATGTTCCGCGGATCGCGGCACAAGCCGGAGGCGTGGAAGCTCATCGAGTTCCTTACGGCGTCGGAGCAGCAGCGCCGCTTTTTCCACCTCAACGGTGACCTGCCGGCTCGCGAAAGCGCGTGGCGCGACACCGCGCTGGCGGGTGAGGCGGCCGCGCGCGCGTTCCTCGAGCAGCTGCGCCGCGTGCAGCCGATGCCGAAGGTGCCGGAGTGGGAGCAGATCGCGAGCCGGGTCGCGCAGGCGGCCGAGCAGGTGGTGCGCGGGCAACGCTCGACGGAGGCGGCGCTGGCCGCGCTCGATCGCGACGTCGACGCGATGCTCGAGAAGCGGCGCTGGATGCTCGCGAGGCGGTGATGGCTAGCGCGGGGTCCGCGAGTCGCGCCGCTTACCTGTTCCTCCTGCCGGCATTCGGCCTGATCGCCGTCTTCTTTCTGATCCCCGTGGTGGCGGCCTTGCTGCTCAGCCTCACGGACTTCGACATTTACGCCGTCGGCGACCTGGACAACGCGCGGTTCGTGGGACTGCGCAACTACGCGCGACTGCTACGCGAGCCGGTCTTCTGGTCGGCGCTCAAGAACACGTTCTACTTCGCGTTGGTCGGCGGCCCGCTGACGATCGCCGCCGCGCTCGCGGCGGCCCTGCTCGTCAACGCGAAGCTGGTGCGTTTCAAGTCCTTCTTCCGCACGGTTTACTTCGCGCCGTTCGTGACGACGCTCGTTGCGGTGGCGATCGTGTGGCGGTACCTGTACCACCCACGTTACGGGTTGCTCAACTACGCGCTCGGCGCCGTCGGAATCGGGCCGGTGGATTGGCTCGGGGACCCGAAGTGGGCGATGCCGGCGATCATCCTCATGGCCGTCTGGAAGAACTTCGGGTACAACATGCTCATCTTCATCGCGGGTCTGCAGAGCATTCCGGAGGAGCTGTACGAGGCCGCGCACCTGGACGGGGCGGGTCCGTGGCGGCGGTTCTGGCACATCACGCTGCCGATGCTCGGCCCGACGATGCTGTTCGTCGGGGTCATCACGATGATCGGCTACTTCCAGCTGTTCGCCGAGCCGTACGTGATGACGGCCGGCGGGCCGCTTCGCGCGACGACGAGCGTCGTGCTGCTGATGTACGAGGAAGGGTTCCGCTGGTGGCGGATGGGCTACGCGGCCGCGCTGGCGTTCGTGCTGTTCCTCGTCATCCTCGCCGCAACCCTCGTGCAGTTCCGGCTTCAGCGGGGAGCGGCGAGATGAGGAGGGAGGAAGGAGGAGAGAGGCGGGCGCGACCGGGCTCAGACGCGGAGCGCGCGACGCCGCGCGGCGAAGCTGGTCTCACCTCCCACCTCCCTCCTCCTTCCTCCCTCCTCATCTACGCCGCGTTGATCATCGGCGCGCTGATCGCGCTCTTCCCGATGCTGTGGATGGTCTCCGCCTCGCTGATGCCGGCCGGCGAGGCGACGGCGTCGCCGCCGCGGCTGCTGCCGAGCCGGTTGACCGGCGAGCACTATCGAGCGCTGTTCACGCGGCTCAACCTCGGCCGCTATCTGCTCAACAGCGCGATCGTCGCGCTGGCCGTGACCGCCGTGTCGCTGTTCGTGAACTCGATGGCCGGCTACGCATTCGCGAAGCTGCGGTTCCGGGGACGGGACCGGCTGTTCCGCGCGCTGACGACGGGTCTCGTCATCCCGGTGCAGGTCGCGATGCTTCCGCTCTTCCTGCTGATGAAGCAGCTCGGAATGATCAACACCTACTGGGGTGTCATCGTCCCCGGGCTGGCGAGCATCTTCGGGATCTTTCTCGTGCGGCAATACGCACTGTCGATCCCCGACGATCTGCTCGACGCGGCGCGCATCGACGGGGCGGGGGAGTTTCGGATCTACTGGTCGGTGGTGCTGCCGACGATCCGGCCGATCCTGGCGACGCTGGCCATCTGGACCTTCCTCAGCACGTGGAACGACTTCATGTGGCCGCTCATCGTGTTGAGCGACGAGTCGCGGTTCACGTTGCCGGTCGCGCTCGCGAACCTGTCGGGCGAGCACGTGCAGGACACGGAGCTCATGATGGCCGGCTCGGTGCTAACGGTTCTTCCGGTGATGGTGGTGTTCCTGTTTCTGCAGCGGTTCTACATCGCGGGCATCACGGCGGGGAGTGTCAAGGGGTGAGCCGACACCAGCGCCGCCCCCTGCGTGCGGATCACATCCGCGTAGAACCGCGCGCTCGCCTTGGGCGTCCGGCGCAGCGTTTGATAGTCGACGTGCACGATGCCGAAGCGCTTTGCGTAGCCGAGGCTCCACTCGAAGTTGTCGAGCAGCGACCAGGCGAAGTAGCCGCGGAGGTCGACGCCCTCGCGCACCGCGTCGAGTGCCGCGCGGAGATGGTCGCGGTAATAGGCGACGCGCAGTGGGTCGTCGACCCGACCGTCGATCGGAGACGGCGGGTCGTAGAACGCCGCGCCGTTCTCGGTGACGTAAAGCGGGATGTCGCCGTAACGCTCCTTCACCCACCGGAGGACTCGCGTGAGCCCGGGCGCGTACACCTCCCAGCCCGTCTCCGTGACTTGGTGCTGCGGTTGCTTGACGTTGCTCGCGCGCACAGGCTTCGCGGCCGGGTCGTTCCTCGTGACGCCGCGGAGGTAGTAGTTGATCCCGAGGAAGTCGATCGGCTGACGGATGAGCGCGAGGTCCGCCGCGGGGAAGTCGGGCCACGCCTTGCCGAAGATCTCGCGAAGCTCCTCGGGATAGCTGCCGCGGAACACCGGGTCGAGGTACTGTCGGTTCATGTACGCGTCGGCGCGGCGGAGCGCCGCGAGGTCCTCAGCGCTCTCGGACGCCGGGTACTTGGGCTCGAGGTTGACGACAATCCCGACCCGGTTGCGGCCGACCGCGCGGTACGCTTGCACCGCGGCGCCGTGCGCGCGCAGCAGGTTGTGGCTCGCGATCGGTGCCTCGAAGAGGTTGCGGTGTCCGGGCGCGAGGACGCCGTGGAGGTAGCCGCCGTCGGCGACTACCCACGGCTCGTTGAGGGTCGCCCACATCGGGACCCGGTCATCGAACGCGCGGTAGACCGTGGCCGCGTAATCGGCGAACCAGCTCGCGATCTCCGCGTTGAGCCACCCGCCGCGGTCATCGAGCGCCGCGGGCAGATCCCAGTGGTAGAGCGTGACGAGCGGCTGGATCTCGTTCTCGAGGAGGGCGTCGATGAGGCGGTCGTAGAATGCGAGCCCTCGCGGGTTGACGGCGCCGGTGCCCGACGGGAAGATGCGACTCCACGAGATGCTGAAGCGGTACGCGTTGAGGCCGATGTCGCGGATCAACGCTACGTCCTCGAGGTATCGATGATAGTGATCGCACGCGACGTCACCGGTGTCGCCGCTCGCGGTCAGGCCGGGCGTGTGAGCGAAGCGGTGCCAGATGCTGGGGCCTGCGCCGTCGGCGAGCGGCGACCCCTCGACCTGGTAGGCCGAGGTCGCGGCGCCCCAGAGGAAGCCCGCCGGGAAGCGCGCCGGCTCGGCGCTCTCGTCACTCATCGTGGTTCGCGCCGCGCGTCCTGCGGGCGCGGCGACTACGGCAGGCATTGGTCATGGCGAGCGTAACGCTGGAAGGAGTCCGCAAAATATACGACGACGGCGCGCGGGTAGCCGTTCACGACATGGACCTCGAGGTCGCCGACGGCGAGTTCGTCGTCCTCGTCGGCCCGTCCGGGTGCGGGAAGAGCACGACGCTGCGGATGATCGCCGGACTCGAGTCGATCTCGGCCGGCCGCTTGCGGATCGGTGGTCGCGTGGTCAACGACGTGCCGGCGAAAGATCGCGACATCGCGATGGTCTTCCAGAACTACGCGCTTTACCCACACATGACCGCGTACGAGAACCTCGCCTTCGCGCTGATGCTGCGGCGACTGCCGGAGCGCGAGATCGACGCGCGCGTGCGTGAGGCGGCGGGGATCCTGGGAATCGAGGATCTGCTCGACCGCACGCCGCGCCAGATGTCAGGCGGTCAGCGGCAGCGCGTCGCGGTCGGACGCGCGATCGTCCGTAAGCCGCAGGTGTTCCTCTTCGACGAGCCGCTCTCGAACCTCGACGCGAAGCTCCGCGTGCAGATGCGGCGCGAGCTCGCGCGCCTGCACCGGCAGCTCGGCGCGACGATGGTGTACGTCACACACGATCAGGTCGAGGCGATGACACTCGGCGATCGGATCGTCGTCATGCACGCCGGGCGGGTGCAGCAGATCGATGCGCCGCTCGCGCTGTACGAGCGGCCGCGCAACACGTTCGTCGCCGGGTTCATCGGCAGCCCGGCGATGAACTTCGTCGCCGGCGAGATCGCGCGCGACGGCGGCCCCCCACGCTTCCGGGCGCGCGGCGAGACGTTTTCGGTGCCCCTGCCGACCGGGTGGACGCATGTCCGAGCGGAGCGGATGACTGACGGCGCGCCGGTGGGTACCGGAGTGATCCTCGGTATCCGTCCCGAGGACGTTCGCGTAGCGACGGCGCGGGACGCGGATGCGGTGCGCCTCCGGCTCGACCTCGTCGAGCCGATGGGCAACGAGGTCTTCGTCCACGCGAGCAGCGGTGAACACGAGCTGACGGCGCGCGTCGCCCCGCAGCCGCTGCCGGCAGCCGGGGCGGAGGTCGCGCTCGCATTCGACACCGACCGGATGCACTTCTTCGATCCGGTGAGTCGCGAGGCCCTGCGCGTCGCGACAGCCCCGTCGTAGCGGCACGAATCGCGCATTCGCCTGTGGAGTTGGCGAACGACTTCGCGAACTCCCGGACCTGCGGTCCGGAGCCGCACCTACCGACGCACGAAGTGCCCACAGGGCGGGACAAACGCGAGCATGATGACTGCTGACGGCGACGTGTCGGACGAGCTCAGCAAGCTCCAAAAGGGATACGAGCTGCTCGGCGAGCTGAGCCGCGACGAGATGGTCACCGTCTACGTTGCGCGTGACCGACTATCCGGGAGCGAGGTCGCGATCAAGGTCCTTCGGGCTAACGACGGGCGCGGCCGGGAAGCGCTCGCGCACTATGCGAGCGACGCCCGTCTGCTGACGGCACTCGAGCACCCGAACATCGTCGGCGTTCACAGCGTGAAGTGGCTTTCGGAAAACGTCGTCGCCGTAGTGACGGAGCGCGTCCGCGGGCCGACCCTGCGCCAGGTCCTGGATGTCGCTGGCACCCTGCCGGTCGCGCGGGCGACGGAGGTGCTCAAGGGATTGGGTCGGGCCCTGGCGTGGGCGCACAGCAGCCAGATCATGCACCGCGACGTTCGCCCGGAGAACGTGATCTTCGAGGACGGCACCGGCCGCGTCGTTTTGTCCGACTTCGGGCTCGCGCGTCGCATCGACGTGGCGTTAGGCGACGCGGGCGCCGATCCGTACCGCGCGCCGGAGCTCGCGGACGGCCGCTACCCGGACCGCCGGACCGACGTCTTTAGCCTTGGCATCGTCGGCTGGGAGCTGCTGACGGGTCGCCGCCCCTGGCCAGACACCATGGACCCGATTCCCCCAGGCCAGCGTGCGCCAGCCCCACCGCCTCTGGCCGCCGTGCGGCCGGGGTTGCCGCCCGCGCTCGTGTCGGCGATCGAGGGCGCGGTGCAGCTGGAGCGCGACCGGCGAATCGCCGACGTCGGCACATTCATCGACCGACTGACGGGCGTGATACCGCCCCCGCCACCGGAGCCCGAGGAGGAGGCGGAAGCGACATTCACGGTAGCGCCCTCGGAGTGGGTCGCGTCACCTGTTCCGAAGCTTCCGTCGCGACAGGCAGCCCCGACCGAGCGGACGGCCGGGCGTCTACCGGACGGCGAACCGGAGCGCGCAGTCGAGGGACCGGTTGAGCGCGAAGCCAGCCGACCGCCAGAGATAGCGGCCGCCGCTGCTGCCGCTGCGCCGCTCGGCGAGCCGGCGAGGCAGCGCCAGCCGAGCGAAGAAGTGTCCGCCGGACGGTCGCAGAAGGACCGGCCTGACGCGGGCCTTGGCGAGCCCGCACGGCCGCGCCCGACGCGGGACCGCGAGGTCGTTCGTGCCACAGAGCGAGACGCGGACGCGAAGGCGCTGCCGTCGGCACAGCAAGCGCCGACAGCCGGCACGCGGTCCCCGGAGATTCGGGCGACCGCCGGGGCCGACGCGGCCGCGATGGCGTCGCCGGCAGCGCCGGCGGGCGGGCCTGGCCCGCGATCGTCGTCTGCGGATGCCAAGCGGCGCCAGGGTAGAAGGGGCGAGGCGCCGCCCCTGGCTGCGGCTCCGGCACCGACCGCAGAGCCGACGACGCAGCCTGTTGTGCCGACGGAGGCACAGAGGCGGTCGGAAGCGACGCGGACGCCAACGCATACCGGTTCGACGGGCCGCGCTGACGCGGCGCCGCCGCCGACGCCGGCGGTTAGCGAGCCGAGCCAGGTCACGCCGCCGGTCGAGCCGGCGGGTTTGGGGCCGGACGGCCAGCCGCACGCGCGACCGGAGGCGGCTCGCTACGAGCCGTCGAGGGTTGAGCCGACGCGTCCGGGGCGATCGCCGGTGGAATCCCCCACGCGGACAGATCGGACTGCAACGGAGCCGGCGCCGATCGGTGACGCGAAACAGGCTGGTGCCCGTCCGGAGACGCGGCCACCGGATACGCTGTTGCCGGAGCCACCACACGGCAAACCGGTGCGTCCGCAGCCGACTCGCGCCGCACGGGGCGAATTCGCCGGCCCTCAACGCGAGCCAGCGAGGCCTGATCTGCTCACGCCTGCCATCGCCGCGGCGGCGGCCGCGGGTGCGGCGGGCTTGGCTGCGGCACCCACTTCGCCGCGGGCCACCTCACAGCCGCCGGAATCGTCGCGCCCTGACGCGGCGACGCCCGCGCCAGCGCGACCCGACGCAGTACGGCCGGACGAGCCGGCGCGCGACGTGACGGCGGCTGCGCCGGCACCGCCAGAGTCAGCAGCGCCGGCGGACGTGCGGCCGACGCCGATTACCGGCCCGGTGCAGAGCCCACTCCGCGGGCCCGTTCTCGGACCTGCATTCGGACCACCGGTGCGCGGGCCGATTGGCGGGCCGCCAATGCGCGGCGGGCTCGGCACGCCCCGCTCCCCGTGGGCGGACGCGCGCCTTAGCGATCCCTCGCGCGCGGAACCGCTGGCGCGGCCCCTCGACCCCGTATTCGATACGCCGGCCGAGCTCCCGCTGCCGGTGATGCCGGATCCGCGGCCGATGCCGCCGGACGTCGGGGCGGGTAGCGGCGCCGCACTCCGCTCGCGCTGGACGAGGCGCCGCATCGGAATCGCGGCAGCCGTGGTGCTGGTCGCCGGCGCGGCGGTCGCCATCGCGACGATGGAGCGCGTGCCCGATACGACCGCAGGGCTGATTGAGCCGGAGACGCCGGCCGGGTACGGCGGGGACGTCGACGTGAATCTGCCGCCCGCCGATAGCTCCGCGCTCGCCGCGCCAACGGCCGGGTCGGACACCAACGTCAGCGCCGGGAATGCCCGACGGAGCGCTGGGACGCGTGCTCGCGCCGCGCGGCCGGCCCCTCGCGCTGCGACGCCCCGCAACGCGCCGAATAGCCGCCAACCAGAAGCTCGGCCGCAGCCGGACGCTCGATCGGACGCGCCGTCGGCGGCCCGTGCGTCGGCACGCACCACGCCGGCGCCACCGGCAACGCGAGCAAGCGCGGCGCCGGCGCGCTCCTCGGCCACGACGCGCGCGCCGGCTGCGCGAACCGGGGCAACTACCTCGGTCCCCACGCGGACGGGTGCGACCACGTCGGCCGCGGCACGGACGCCACCCGCCCGCACGCGGTCGCCCGCAGTCGCGCCGGCGCGGACGTGGGACGAGCGCGCCGAGGGCTTCGCGCGGTGCAATTCACCCGCGCTGGCCGATCAGCGGGCGTGCATCAGCGCGCACCTGGCACGAAGCGACGCGGGGCTCAACCAGATCTACAACGACGTCATCGCCGCGATGCGCAGGCGGGCCAACACCGCTCCCGGCGATCCCGATCCGCCCGAGGTGCAACGCCTGCGTGCCGTGCAGCGCAACTGGATCGCACGCCGGGACGCTGAGTGCCGGCTGCGCGGACGAGGTCGCGAGGGCCCCCTGTGGGCGACGCAGCGCGCGCAGTGCATAGAAGAGTTGTCCGTCGCGCGGAGCAAGGAGCTATCGAACACGCTCGCGCGTCTCCGGCGCGATTGATCGCCGGCCGCGCGCGGCCTGAGGCGGGACGAGGTAGCGTTCTCGCCGCGCTCGTCGTCACGCCCGTCTTCGTGCTCGCCGGCCAGCTGGGCGCGCAGACGCCGCCCTTGGACTCCGTCCGCGGTCCCGTCACGACGCTTCCCAGTGTCCAGGTGCGCGTCACGCGCGAGCGGGCGCGCTCGCCGCTCGAGGTGCCGTTCGCCGTCGCCGCGACGCGCCCCGACAGCGCACGCCCGGGCCTGCGCAACACGGCCCTCGACGAGACGCTTTTTCTCCTTCCCGGGGTCACTGTCGTCAACCGTTACAACCCGACGCAGGACCCACGAGTCTCGGTGCGCGGCTTCGGGGCGCGGTCCGCGTTCGGCGTCCGCGGTGTGCGCATGCTGCGCGACGGCATCCCGCTCACCCTCCCCGACGGCCAAACCCCGGTGGACTACGTCGAGCTGGAGTCGGTCGGCAGGGTGGAGGCGATACGCGGGAGCGCATCCTCTCTTTACGGCAACGCCGCCGGCGGCGTGATCGACCTCCGCTCGGCTGAGCCACCGGCCGCGCCGGTGGTGGGCCGGGTGCGACACGTCGGTGACGGCGCCGCATTGCAGCGCTACGTCGGCTCCGTCGGCGGCACGACCGGGCCGGGGGGATATCAGGCGACGATCGCCCATGGCTCAGGCCGCGGCTACCGCGACTACTCACGGCTACGCACGACGCACGGCTTTGGGCGTGGGCTCCTGCGCCTCGGCCGTGCGGAGGTGTCGTTGACCGCGATGACGTTCGACATGTCCCTCGCCGAGAATCCCGGGGCGCTGACACTCGCCGAGCTTCGCGCCGATCCGACGCAGGCCGACTCCCAGTCGGTCGCCAAGCGCGCGAGCAAGGCGGTCGTCCAGAGACAGGTCGGCCTGGCGGCGGCACGCGCGCTCGGCGCGGGTGAGCTGACGGCGACCGTGTACGGCGGAACGCGCGCGCTCGAGAACCCGACGCCGTTCGCCGTCGTCGACTTCGATCGGGCGTCGTACGGCGCGAGCCTACGCGCTTCGGTGCCGGCGCGGGCGTTCGGCCGGTCACACCTCCTCACCGCGGGCACCGACTACCAGCGTCAGGAGGATGACCGGCGAAACTACGTGAACTGCGCGGGCGTTCCGCTTGGCGTGCCGCCGACGTGCCCGACGCCGGGCGAGCAGCGCGGCCGGCTCACGCTCGACCAGCGAGAGCTGGTGACGAGCGTCGGCCCGTACGTGCGCGCGGACCTCGAGCTCGCGCCGCGCGTGCGGTTGGGCGCCGGGCTCCGTGCTGACGTCGTGCGCTTCCAGCTGCGTGACCGCTTCGTCTCGGAGACGAACGCGGACGACTCGGGGGAGCGTACGCTCCACGCGGTGAGCCCGGCGGTCGGCTTGGTCGTCCGACTCGACCCGCTCGTGGCGGTCTACGCGAACGTGTCATCGGCCTTCGAGACGCCGACGGCGACCGAGCTGGTGAACCAGCCCGATGGGAGCGCCGGGCTCAATCGCGAGCTGGAGCCGCAGACCGCCATGACATACGAGACTGGCCTGAAGGGCGCGCTCGCCGGCCGTCTGGTGTTCGACCTCGCGGTGTACGCCACGGGTGTGCGAGACGAACTGATTCCGTTCGAGGTCGCTGGCGGAAGCGGACGACGCTACTTCCGTAACGCTGGCCGCACCGACCGCCGCGGCGTCGAGGTCGCACTCGGGACCACCTTCGGCCCGCTGGAGCTCGGCGCGGCGTACACGTTGGCGCGTCTTCGCTTCGCCGAATATCAGGTCGGCGCGGCCGACTACTCAGGTAACGAGATACCGGGGGTCCCGCCCCACCAGGCGCAGGCGAGCCTAACGTGGCGTCACAGAGCGTTGTTCGCGACGGTCGAGGGCTTGGCGGCGGGGCGAGCGTTCGTCGACGACGCCAACACGACGCGCGCTCCGGGCTATGAGGTGGTCCACGCCCGCGGCGGAACGAACCGGCTCTTTGGGGCGCCATGGCTGTCGGCGGTTGTCGGGGTGAACAATCTGCTCGACGAGCGGTACGCCCCGTCGATCGTCGTCAATGCGGCGAGGGAGAAGTACTACGAGCCGGCGCCGGGACGGAGGGTCTACGTAAGCGTCGGGCTCACCGCGGGGCGATAAAGGTCAGGGTTTGGGTGACCCTGGATACCTAGAACCTGGATCCTGCCATCGCATCCCACACAAAGCCCAACCGCGCCAACACACCCGCGTAGACCTCGATCCCGTCGAACAAGTTCTGCAGCCTCAGATTCTCGTCCGCTGCGTGCTGACTGTTGTCATGATTCACGATCGGCAGCACGATCAGCGGCGCGCGCAGCAATTCCGCGAACAGATAGGTCGGTAGGCTCCCGCCGAGCGTCGGGACGGCGATGACCGGTCCGCCGACCGCCTCCTCGACCGTTCGGAGCAACGCGCGCGACGCCGGCAGCGTCATCGCCGTTCGCGTCGCCGGGTAACCCCCCGGGTCCCACTCGATGCGGATGATCCTCGCGTGCCGCAGCCGCTGTTCCGACGTTGGGGTGTCGTGCACGACGTAGTAGCCCTGCGCGCGGATGTGAGCCTCGACGAGCTCCCGGAGCCGCTCGACGCGCTGGTTGGCGACGAGGCGGAAGTCGAGTGAGGCGCGGGCCTCGACGGGCACGGCGTTCGACGCCGCGGCGCCCACCGCTCCCGTGCGCAGGCCGCGGACGTTCAGCGCGGGGATCATCACTCGCTCGCCGACCGTCTCGGTGCCACCCTCGGTCGCGCCGAGCAGCAGCTCACGGCGGAGCGCCTCGTCCACCGGCGGCGCCGCGCGGATCGCCGCGCGCTCGGCGTCGGTGACGGGAACGACGTCCTCGTAGAACCCCGCGATCGTGATCCGGCCGTCCGGAGCGCGCATGCCGGCGAGCAGTGTCGCGAGCATCGCTGCGGGGTTCGGCGCCCAATTGCCGTAATGGCCGCTATGTAGGGCGCGGCGCGGGCCGTAGATGGTCAGCTCGGCGCCGACGACGCCGCGCACGCCGAAAACGACCTGCTGTCGCCGGGACTGGTGCACCGGACCGTCGCCGAAGATCCAGAGGTCCGCGCGCAGCAACTCGGCGTGCCGGGCGAGCATGTCGCGGAGGTGCGGCGAGCCGGCCTCCTCCTCGCCCTCGAGAAAGAATTTGAGGTTGACCGACAACGGCACCCGCGCCGCGCGGAGAGCGTCGATGGCGGCGAGCATGGCGACGATCGGCGACTTGTCATCGCTCGCCGAGCGCGCGTAGATGCGCCACTCGCCGCCGACGCTGCCGGCCGCCGTCGGGAGGGGAATCTCACGGCCGCCGTCGGCCAGTGCGCGGTCGCGCAGAACCGGCCGCCAGGGCGGCGTCGTCCACTCGTCAGGGACGACCGGCTGTCCGTCGTAATGCGCGTAGAAGACGACCGTTCGAGTCGCGCCCGGCGTCAAGAGCTCGCCATAGACCGCAGGCGGACTACCAGGCGCTTCGAGCAGCCGGGCCCGTACTCCGCGGCGCTCGAGCATCGCCGCCAAATGCCGCGCGTTCGCGCGGATATTGATCGAGTCGGACGCGATGTTGGGGATCGCGAGGAGATCCGCCAGCTCGCGGACAATCGCGTCGTCGTGCGCCGTTCGGTAGGCCCTCACACGCGCGCGGAGGTCCGCGGCGTCCGGCGACTGTGACAGCGCGGCGAGCGGCTGCGTCAACGCGAGGCTGATCGCGGGGAGAAGGGGGAGGCGCATGGGGACAAGGTACAGCGGTCGCGGTGTGCTTGCCGTGCGGAGACCAATCTCCGGATGGCACAACGCTCCAGATTCAGGATATTGTGGAAGGCCCATCGACTGACGGTAATCCATCGAAATGGCTGACATCACCTCCGTCGCCCCACCGTCGGCGGGGCCCCCCGCCCCGTCGGCGCCCGTAATCGAGCGGATCCTGCGCCCGTTCCAAAAGTTCGCGGCTCGGGAGACGTCGAGCGGACTCGTTCTGCTCGCGTGCGCGGCCATCGCATTGATCTGGGCAAACTCCCCCTGGGGAACGTCGTACGAGCGTCTCTGGGAGCAGCAGGTGACGATCGGCCACCAACGGTTCGGGCTGGCGATGAGCCTGCACCATTGGATCAACGACGGCCTGATGACGATCTTCTTTTTCGTCGTCGGCCTCGAGATCAAGCGTGAGCTGATGATCGGCGAGCTGTCGACGCGGCAGACCGCAGCCCTCCCGATCGCGGCCGCGCTCGGCGGGATGATCGTGCCGGCGCTGATCTACGCCGCGTTCAACGCCGGCACGGCCGGCGCGCGCGGCTGGGGCATCCCGATGGCGACGGACATCGCGTTCGCGCTTGGCGCGCTCGCTCTGCTCGGCCCACGCGTCCCGACGGCGCTCAAGGTGTTCCTCGCCGCGCTGGCGATCGCCGACGACCTTGGCGCCGTCGTCGTGATCGCCGTCTTCTACACGGCCGATCTGTCGCTCCCGAGTCTCGGCGCGGCCGCGGCGCTCTTCATGACCCTACTCGGAGCGAACAAGCTCGGTATCCGTCACTCCGCCGTCTACGCGCTACTCGGCGCCGTCCTCTGGCTCGCGGTTCTCGCCTCAGGGGTTCACGCGACGATCGCGGGAGTAATGCTCGCGCTCACCATCCCCGCTCGGACGCGGATCAACGAGGACGAGTTCATCGCGCGCGCGGAGGACGCCCTCGCCAGCTTTCGCGCGTCGTGCGAGCCGGGGACGACCGTTCTCACAAATCCCGGGCACCAATTCGCCATTCATCAGCTCGAAGAGGCCTGCGAGGCCGCGCAGGCGCCGCTGTTCAAGCTGGAGGACAAGCTGCACTCCGTCGTCGCCTTCGGCATCATGCCGCTCTTCGCCCTCGCGAACGCGGGCGTTCACATCGGCGGCGGAATTGCCACTGGAATAACGAACGCGGTAACGCTCGGGGTAATCTTCGGGCTCGTGTTCGGTAAGCCTATTGGCATTACCCTCTTTTCGCGGCTGTCGGTACGGTCAGGCATCGCCGCGCTGCCGGGCGACGCGAGCTGGGGTGCGCTGCACGGTGTGAGCTGGCTCGGCGGTATCGGGTTCACGATGTCCCTCTTCATCGCCGACCTCGCGTTCGCCGGCACGCCTCATCTCGAAGAAGCGAAGATCGGCATCCTGATCGCGTCGACGACCGCGGGAGTGACGGGGTGGCTGGTGCTGAGGAGGGCGGTGAGGAGGGCGGAGGGAGGAACGAGGAGGGAAGAGGGCGGAGGGAGCCGGTGAGGTGGTAGGCATGGCGGGCCTTTCTCCGTCCTCCTTCCTCACTCCTCCCTCCTCACTCCTTCCTCCGAACGCGCGCCGACCGTACGTTCGGCCTGTGCCAGAGCCGACGTCAGCGTCCGCGGCCTCGCTCGTCCGACCGGCCGCGAGGTCCGTGGACATCCGCCCGCTGGTCCGCCACGAAGAGCTGCTCGCGTGCGTCGAGCTTCAGCGCGCGACCTGGGGCGACGCGTTCGCCGACATGGTGCCGGCGAGTATCCTCAAGGTGAGCCAGCGCGTTGGCGGGATCGCGGCAGGAGCGTTCGACGCGGACGGGCAGTTGCTTGGCTTCGTCTTCGGGCTGACGGGCATCGACGGGGGCCGCGTCGTCCACTGGTCGGACATGCTCGCGGTCCGCGAGGACGCGCGCGATCTTGGGCTCGGGCGCCGCCTCAAGGAATATCAGCGCGACGCCGTTCGAGCGCTCGGCGGTACGGTCATCTACTGGACGTACGACCCGCTCGTCGCGCGCAACGCGCACCTGAACTTCAACAAGCTCGGCGTCCGGGTCACCGAGTACGTCGAGCAGATGTACGGCGACTCGGGCAGCGATCTGCATCGCGGGCTCGGCACCGACCGGTTCATCGTCGCCTGGCCGATCGCGCGAGAGGAGTCGGAGGCGCTAGCTGCCACGTCGAGGCGGCTGGCGTCGGATTCGACGGGAACGGTTCGTGACGCGCCGTTACTCAACCCGGATCTCGGCGACGGCAGCGTGCCCGACCTCACGGTCTTCGAGCGGCGGCGGCCACGCCACGTGCGCGTCGCGGTGCCGCGGGACATCGCGGCGCTCCAGGCCCACTCGCTGGACTTGGCGGGGCAGTGGCGGCGGTCGACGCGGCGCGCCTTCCAGTGGGCGCTGGCGCGCGGCTACACCGTGCGCGGAGTGTACGCCGACACCGGTGAATGGACCTACTACGTGCTGGCCAACGACGCGTCCCGAACGGACCGAGACCGGTGATGCTACGGATCGAGCGTATCGTACTTCGCGAGATCCGACTCCCACTGCGCGAGCCCTTCCGGATCTCGTCCGGTGTCTGCACGGAGCGACGGATCTTTCTCCTCGAGCTCTCGCCGACTGAGGGCGGCGTCGTGTGGGCGGAGTGCGTAGCGGGCGAGCATCCCAACTACAGCCCCGAGACGATCGACACCGCGTGGTACGCGATCCGCGAATGGGTCGCGCCGCGCGTCCTCGGCCGCAGCCTCGACGGGCCGGAAGTCGTCCACGACCTCCTCGAGCGCGACTTTCGCGGGCACAACATGGCCAAGGCGGCGGTCGAGATGGGCTGCTGGGCGGCCGCCGCCGAAAAGCAGGGCGTGTCGCTGTCCGAGCTCCTCGGCGGGACGCGCGAACGCGTCGCAACCGGAATCTCGATTGGTATCCAGACGAGCCCCGACGCCCTGGTCGCGCGCGCAACGCGCGCCGTCGCGGCCGGCTACCGGAAGATCAAGCTCAAGATCCAGCCGGGAGCGGACGTCCCCTTCGTGCAGGCCGTCCGTGACGCGCTCGGCCCTGACGTGCACCTCATGGCGGACGCGAACTCGGCCTACACGCTCGCCGACGTTGATCACCTGCGGAAGCTCGACGCGTTCGATCTCATAATGCTCGAACAACCGCTCGGGCACGATGACCTCGTCCGGCACGCCGAGCTTCAGCGGCGGCTGAAGACACCGATCTGCCTCGACGAGTCCGTCACTAGCGTCGATCGCGCAGAGGACATGATAGCGCTGCGCAGCGGCCGCATCGTCAACATCAAGCCCGGTCGCGTCGGGGGCTTCACGGTATCGAGGCGGATCCACGATTTGTGCGCCCGCCACGGTGTTCCCGTCTGGTGCGGCGGGATGTTGGAGAGCGGTGTAGGTCGCGCGTATAACGTCGCGCTCGCATCGCTCCCGAACTTTTCGCTTCCCGGCGACCTGTCGCCGAGCGCGCGGTACTGGGAGCGGGACGTCGTGCGGCCCGAGTGGACGATGGACGCCGAAGGCATGGTCCGCGTACCCCGCACGCGGCCGGGCCTCGGCGTCGAGCCGGACGTCGACCGCATTGATGACCTGACGGTGCGCAAGGAGTCTCTGGAGACCCGCTCGGTGGTGGGCGCCTGACGAGTGGAGGCAACCGCGGAATTGGCGCTCCCTGCCGCGATCGAGCCGCTCTTCCCGCCGCCGCTCCGCGAGCGGCTCGTGGCGCTGCGCCGCGAGCTGCACGCGCACCCGGAGCTCTCCTCGCAGGAGGAGGAGACGGCGCAGCGGCTCATGGTCGCACTCTCCGACCTGTCACCGGCGCAGTTGGGCCGCGTGGCGGGGACGGGAGTGGTGGCCCGCCTTCGCGGCCGCGATCGCGGTGCTCCGGTCGTCGCCGTCCGCGGCGACATCGACGCGCTACCGGTGCAGGAGGCGACCGGCCTCCCGTTCGCGTCGCGAAACGCCGGCGTGATGCACGCCTGCGGCCACGACGTGCACGCCTCGTGGGCGGTCGGCGCGGCGCACCTGCTCTCACACGACGCGGCGGATGGGGACGTCGTCGTCGTGTTGCAGCCGGCGGAGGAGACAGGTCGCGGCGCGCTCGCGATCCTCGAAACGGGCGCCCTCGACGACGTTGCCGCGATCTTCGGCGGCCACGTCGATCGTCGGTTCGCGGTCGGTCAGGTCGTCGCGGACGCGGGCCCGCTCGCCGCTTCAGCCGACACGTTCGAGATCGTGCTCCACGGCCAGGGAGCGCACGCGGCGCGGCCGCACGAGTCGGCCGACCCGATCGTCGGCGCCGGAGCGCTGGTCGTCGCGCTGCAGACGATCGTCGCGCGGCGCCTCAATCCCGCGAGTGCCGGCGTCGTCACTGTCGGTTCGATTCACGCCGGGACTGCGGCGAACGTCATCCCCGATCGTGCGACGCTGACGGGGACGGTCCGCGCTGTGGAGCCGCAAGTGCGGCGGCTGCTGCACGACGAAGTACGACGCATCGCGGAAGGCGTGGCGACTACGCACCGGCTCGAGGCGAGGGTGAGTCTGGGCCTCGGCACCCCGCCGCTCGTCAACTCGCCCGAGGCGGCCGCGTGGGCCCGCCGCGCGGTGGCGTCGGTGCTTGGCGAGGAGGCGCTGGTGCCGCTCGGCTTCCTCAACCTGGCGGGCGAGGACTTCGCGCATTATCTGGAGCACATGCCGGGCTGCTTCCTACGCGTTGGTGCGCGCGAGCCGGGCGGCGAAGTCGTTCCGGCCCACGCCCCGCGATTCTACGCGGCGGAGGAGAGCCTGTTTGTCGGCGCGGCGGTGTTGGCCGAGACGGCTCGCGTGGCGTCCCGGGCGCTTCGCGCCGGTAGCCCCGCATGACTCGGTCTCTCGTCCGCACGCTGTCCCTCACGGACCTCGTCTTCATCGTCGTCGGCACGGTGATCGGCTCCGGAATCTTCCTCGTCCCCGGCACAGTGCTCCGTCAGTCCGACGGCGCCGTGGGACTCGCGCTGCTCGTCTGGCTCGTGGCCGGGGTTCTCTCCCTCCTCGGAGCGCTGACGTACGGTGAGCTTGGCGCGATGCGACCGGACGCGGGCGGCCTGTACGTCTACATCCGCGACGCGTTCGGGCCGCTGCTCGCGTTCCTCTACGGGTGGATGGTGTTCATCGTCGGCGGGAGCGGCGCGGCGGCGACGCTCGCCGTCGCGTTCGCGAGTTACGCGCGCCAGTTCGTTCCCCTCTCGCCGCTCGCGGCGAAGATGCTCGCGGTAGCGATGATCGCGCTGGTGATGCTGATCAACGTGCGAGGAACGCGTCAGGGGGCGACCGTGCAGAACTGGTCGACCGCGCTCAAGGCGGGCGCGATCCTCGTGATGAGTGTGCTGCTGCTCGTGTCGGGCAGCGGCTTCGGGACGGCCGACACACGCTGGTGGCCAGAGACAGTCGAAGCCGGCGCGCTCACGACCGGTGTCGGGCTCGCGATGATTGCCGTCCTGTGGGCGTACGAGGGGTGGCACTACGTGACATTCTCGGCGGGTGAGGCCGTCAACCCGCAGCGCACGTTCCCCCGTGGCATCGTCGCCGGAACCGCGCTCGTCATCGGGCTCTACGTCCTCGCGAACGTCGCCTACGTCGCCGCCCTCGGCGCCGGCGGCGTGATGCGAAGTGATCGGGTCGCCGCGGAAGCGATGGCGGCGCACTTCGGCGGTACGGCGGGGAAGGCGATCGCGGCGGTCATTCTCGTCTCGATCTTCAGCGCGGCGAACGGCCTGACGCTCACCGCGCCGCGCCTCTACTACGCGATGGCGCGCGACGGCCTTTTCTTCCAGCGCCTCGCCGACGTGAGTCCGCGCTTCGGCACGCCGGCGGTGGCGATCGTCACCAGCTCGGTCTGGGCGATGATCCTCGCGGCAAGCGGAACGTTCGAGCAGCTCCTGACGTACGTCGTCTTCATGGGCTGGGTGTTCTTCGCGCTCGCGGCGATGGCCATCTTCAGCTACCGCCGACGTGAGCCGAACGCGGTGCGGCCATTTCGAACGCCGGGCTACCCGGTGACACCGGTTCTCTTCATTGTCTCGGCGCTCGCCATCGTGCTCAACACGCTCGTCACGCAACCACTGCGCGGATTCATCGGCCTGGGCGGCGTGGCGCTCGGCGTTCCGATCTACTACGTGTGGCGCTCGCGGCGCCCGGACGCCGTCGGCGGTCCGGCGCTCGGCGCTGTGGACACCGCCGCGCGCGAAGCGCCACACCCGTGAGCGCCGTGAAGCGTCGCTTCGGCTGGACGATCGCGGGTGCCATCCTCGCATTCTCGCCTGCGCTTGCCGAGGCCCAGACCGCCGCGCCTTCCGACGGCGCCGACACCTCCGCGGCCGCTGCACGGACGGACCGCGTCTTCGCGCAGTGGGACCGCAGCGACTCGCCCGGGTGCGTCGTCGGCGTTTTCCGCGACGGCCGCATTGCCTACGCGCGCGGCTACGGGATGGCGAACCTCGAGCTGGGCATCGCTCTCTCCCCGCAATCGGTGCTCGACATCGGGTCAACGTCCAAGCAGTTCACTGCGATGGCGACCGTGCTGCTGACGCAGCAGGGCAAGCTGTCGCTCGACGACGACGTCCGGAAGTACATCGCCGAGCTGCCCGCGTACGACAAGCCCGTCACGGTGCGACACCTCCTCACGCACACCAGCGGGCTCCGCGACTACCTGACACTCTGGTATCTCGCGGGCGTCGACGACGCCGACTACACGACCAACGACGAGGCCCTCGACCTCATCCGGCGGCAGAAGGCGCTCAACTTCTCCCCCGGTGACCAACGGCTGTACAGCAACTCGGGCTTCTTCCTCGCGTCCGTGATCGTCGAGCGGGTAAGCGGGAGGACGCTCGCCCAGTTCGCGGAGGAGCACATCTTTCGGCCGCTCGGGATGCGCCACACGCGGTTCAGCGACGACCACGCGGCCGTGATTCCCGGCCGCGCGACCGGGTACGCGCGGAGACCCGGCGGCGGGTACTCGACGTCGATGTCCGACTTCGAGCAGACCGGCGACGGCGGGGTCCTGACGTCCGTCGAAGACCTCCAGCGCTGGGATGAGAACTTCTACACCGCGCGCGTCGGCGGCCGGACGGCGATCGAGCAGTTGCACCAGCGAGCGGTCCTCAACAACGGCCGTACCGAGACCTACGCGCTCGGTCTCATCGTCGACACGTATCGCGGCCTTCGCCGAGTCCGGCACGGCGGCGCTTGGGCGGGCTACCGCGCGGAGCTGCTGCGGTTCCCGGAGCAGCACTTCTCGGTTGCGGTGCTGTGCAACCTCGCCGGGACCGACCCGACGACGCTCGCACGCCGGGTGGCCGAGATCTATCTGGCCCCCGCGTTCGCGACCGCTCCCGAATCGGCCGCCCCGCGCCTGGGAGCTGCGGGTTCGATCGCGCTCGCACCTCGCGACGTCGAGCGATACGCGGGCTTGTACCGCAGCGCACGGACTGGGGAGCTTCGGCGCGTGATCTTTCGTCGCGACTCCCTCTTGTTGTCCGATCTCGTGAGCGCGTTACCGCTCGAGCCGACCGGTGCGGACCGTTTTCGCGTACCCGGCGCGCAGCCCGGTCCGGACGTACGCTTCGACCGCTCGCGGCCCTCGAGTCGCTGCGTCGAGTTGGTCTATTCGTCCGGCGACACGCTGGTCTTCGAGCGCGTACCGGAGGCGTCGCCGACGCCGCGCGAGCTCGCGGCGTACGCGGGCACGTATTATAGCGAGGAGGTCGGCGCCGAGTACCGACTCGAGGTGAAGGACGGCGCGCTGGTCCTTCGCCGCCGCCGAAGCGCGCCGGTAACACTCTCGCCGACATACGCCGACGCGTTTACCGGGGAGGGCGTCCGGTACCGGTTCACGCGCGACCGAGGGCGCGTCACCGACCTGCTAGTCGACGCCGGACGCATCCGTAACCTACGGTTCGTCAGACGCCTGAATTGAGCGACTCGGTGCGGTAAAACGCACGTTTTTTGCGCGAGGGGTCTCCTATGACTCGTCGCGCATCGCTCATCTTCGCGGCCCTCGTCGCCGCCCAAGCCTGCGACCGGGATCCGGTCGCCCCCCGCCCACTAGACCATCAGCCTTCGGTCGCAGTTACCCAGGACGCCGGCCCGCCTGCGCCGCGGAGCTTCGGCCCCGACACACGCGAAACCGAGGGACCCTACACAGGTCAGGGCGTCGCCAAGTCCGGACTCAAGTGCAGCAACGCCGCCGTCGGCCGCGTCTGCGATGGCTATCTGGCGAGCGCGGTGGACGGTACGCTGCTCGACGTCAGACTCGAGATCCCTGACGGGACCGGGCCGCATCCGCTGGTCGTGCTGCTGCATGGCTGGGCGGGCAGCAAGAGCGGCGAGGGCGACATCGCCGCGGACCTGATAGCCGACGGGTACGCCGTGTTGCGGTACTCGGCGCGGGGCTTCGGTGATTCGTGGGGCCGCGTGAACCTTGCGGACCTTCACGTCGAGCTCGGTGACCTCCGCAGCATGATCGCGCAGGTCGTCGACCATAATGGCTACCACTTGAACGCGGACGCAGTCGCCGTAACTGGCGCGTCGTACGGAGGCGGCCAGTCATGGCTCGCCCTCGTGCAGCCGACCTTCCTGACTCCACGCCGCGCCACGGTGCGCATTCGCACGATCGTCCCCATCGTGCCGTGGACGGACCTGCTGTACTCGCTTCTCCCGAACGGCCAACCCCGGAGCTCGCTCGACCCGCCAGGGGCCCTCAAGTTCAGTTACGTCAACGCACTCTTCTTCTCCGGCCAGCGAGAGCCAGGCGACGGTCCGGAGCCTTGGTACGACAACTATCCTGCGTTCCTCCGCGCATGGCACGCCTCGCTCACGACGACCGAGCCCACGCTCAATCCCCTCTATCCGCAGATCCGCGATGGCCTCGCCGGATATCGCTCGATCTGGTGGCAGCAGAGCTTCTGGGCAACCGTCACCGCCAATCCTGTTCCCGTGTTCCAGGTTCACGGATTCACGGACGACCTGTTCACGCTGGACGAGGGGAAGCGGATGCTTCTCGCGCTGAAGTCCGTGAACCCGACGTACCCGATCGCCTCGTACTTCGGCGACCTCGGGCATCCGCGCGCGCGGAACAAGCCCGATGAAGTCGCCTACGCCCTGGGTTTGATCCGGGCGTGGCTCGCGTACTACCTGAAGGGCGCCGGGACCGAGCCGGCGCACGTCATCCACGCCGCGATCACGCGACCCGCCGCGGAGCCATTCAACTCGGCCAACGTGATCACCGTCCCCAGCTACTCCGACCTCGAGACCGGCGTCGTGAAGCACACTTTCGATCGCACAGCGGTCCTCACGAACCCGGCGAGCGGCGCGCCGAGTGGGCCGTTTCGGGACCCGGTACTCGAAGCGGGACTCGTCGGCGCCGGAGAGCTCACTCAGTACCTCGGTCCATCGCCCGCGCCGGATCCCACAGCTGTCGCGTACGAGTTACCCGTCGAGACGCTGAGCGGCGGAGCCGCCCTCCTCATTGCCGGTCAACCGACGGTGACGTTGAGCGCGACGACTGGCGCGCCGCGCGTGCAATTCAACGTGCGCCTCTTCGACGTGGCACCGGGCGGTGCGGCGGAGCTGGTGACGCGCGGTACCTACACGCTCGACGGGGGGACCTCTGCGCCGCTCGGTCCACGAGCGGTTACGATCTCGACCCAAGGGAACCTGTGGCGCGCGGAGCCGGGACATACTCTGCGATTGGAGATCACCAACGTCGACTTCCCGTACCTCGCGCCCAGCCAGGTCCCGTCAGTAACTGTGATCTCGAACGTGGAGCTCGCCGTACCGAGGCGGTAGCGCTTCGGTCCTGCCCGGCCCTAAGGGGTGAGCCCGGGCTCGTACGCGCTCACGAACTGAAGGAAGCGCGAGACCTCGAGCACGTTCCGCCCCGTGTACCGAATCGAGTGCGCGTCGGTCCGCTGGACGATTGGGAGATACGCAAGAACTTCGGCAGGACGATAGTTCTTGAACGTGAGGTCGAGCCGGACCGGCGCGGCGAGGCGGTAGGGGCGCAGGCTCGCGCGCCGCGCCACGGCCGCCCGAACGCGCTCCTTGATCAGCGACTGCGCCGCTTGCGGCGTCAACGTGCTGGCGGCGTGGAAGCTGATCGCACGCTTGACCGCCACACCTTCGACGTCGCCAATGAGGCGCTTCGTCTCCTCGACCGCCACGTCGTCGCCCGAGATGAGCACGACCGGCACGCCGAAATAGCCGGCGATCGCCGCGTTGAGTCCCGCCTCCGGCACCTGGGTCCCGTTGAGCGCGACGCCGGCGTAATTCGCGCTCGAGAGCGTATGCGCGCGAACGCCGGCCGGATTGGTCGTTCCGGAATGGTAGCCGATGAATACCGCGGCGGCGAAGCTCGAGTCGATTCCCTCCATCATCCCCAGCGGTCGAGGCCACGACCGAACGATTCGCACGTCGGCCGGCAGCCGCTCGATGAGCAGATTGAGCCCGTTTCCATGCGAGTCGCTGACGAGGATCTCGGTGGCCCCCGCCTCGCGCGCTCCCTCGATCGCGGCGAGCACCTCGGCGGTCATGAACTCCCGGAACCGCTGGTATTCAAAGCCCGTCGGCCCGAGCTGCTCGGGCGAGACGACGCCGGCGATGCCCTCCATGTCGGCGGAGATGTAGATCTTGACCGGTCGCTGGGCGACGGAAGCGGAGGTCGGCAGGGCAAGGGCGGCGAGCATTGCCGCGGCGAGAACAAGACGGGCATCCATGGCGCTCCGGGGAAAGGAAGGGGGATTGAGATCGGCGCCGCTTGCGAGCTGTCGATGGCGGTGTTTCGTTGATGAACGTCCCCGCCGGCTCGCGCATCCTTCTCGAGCCGTGCCCGGCCGCTGACGGCCGGCGTCTCCGGGAGCCCTCGATGGCCCACGTCGGCGCGCGCATCTGCTTGACGCTCATGCTGCTGTCCCTGCCGGCCTCGTGCAAGGATAGCACGCCGCCGCCGCGGGCCGGGCCGCCCGCGCGCATCGTCGCGACTTCCGGCCTGACCTTCACGGGCTTCGTCGGGACGGTCCTGGAGACGCCGCTCGCTGTGCGCGTCACCGACGACCAGGGGCGCCCCGTGGGCGGGGCCGTTGTCCGGTTCTCGATGGTGCAGGGCAGCGGTTCCGTGAGCCCGCGAACGGCGACGACGGGGTTGGCCGGGGCGGCCGAGACGCGGCTCACGTTCGGCGTCGCGGCCGGCGATTACCGGGTGATAGCTACGGTGAGCGGCGTGACCGGCCTCGCGGAGTTCGCGGGCGTGGCCACGCCGGGGGTCGGCGCGCGCGTCGTCGTCACGCCCGGACAGGCGCGGCTCGTCGCGGTCGGCGACACCATGCGGCTACGCGCGGGGCTTTACGACGCGCACGGCAACCTGCTCCGCTCGGCAAGCGTCACGTGGGCCGCCGCGGACCCGGACGTCTTCACTGTCGACCAGGCCGGTCTCGTCACCGGCACCAAAGCCCTCTCGGTCGGCCGAGCGGTCGCGAGCGCATCGGGCCGCGCGGACACCGCATATGTCGTCGTCGCGAACCCGGACGTGTCCCCGTGTCTCGGCTACGCGGCTCCGGTGACGCTGGCGGTCGGCCAATCCGTCAACGTCAGCATGACCGACGGCGCCTGCATCGCCTCCGCCGGCGTCGGCGACGAGTACGTGCTTATCCCGTGGTACGGCTCGACCGTCGGCGGCGGCACGGTGACGCTCCAGGTGACGGGCAGCGGCCTTGCGGCCATAACGTCCGCGCAGTCCGTGGGGCCGGCGGGCGACGACGTGTGGCTTTCGCGCAAGGCGGACGTCGGGCGGTCGGGTGATCCGGTGCGCGGCTTCGAGCTCGAGCGCCGCATCCGCGAGATGGGCCGCCGTGAGGTGATGCCCCGCGCGCGCCAGGCGAGAAGCGCGTTCGGCGCGTACGGCGCGCGGTCCGCGGCCGCGAGCCGCGGAGCCGCGATTCCCGCGAATCTGGTCCCTGGCGACTTCATCGATCTCAACGCCAACGCCGAGCCCTCGTGCACGTCCCCGACGATGCGCACAGGGCGTGTCGCGGCGGTCAGCGAGCGCGCGATAGTCGTTCACGACACGGCCAACCCTCGTGGCGGGTTTACCGACGCGGACTACCAGCGGTTCGCCACGACGTTCGATACACTCGTCGTGCCGGTCAACGACGCGGCATTCGGTATCCCGACGGATATCGACGGGAACGGCAAGGTCGTGATCTTCTTCACCCGCGCGGTGAACCAGCTGACGGATCCGGGAGCGAGCTTCTACTACGGCGGGTTCTTCCACCCGCGCGACCTCCTCCCCAAGCGGCAGAACGGCTCGGCGCACTGCACCGGCAGCAACGAAGGCGAGATGTTTTACATGCTCGTCCCCGACCCCGAGGGCGTCGTCAACCGCAACGTTCGCCGGGTCGGGTTCGTCGACAGCGTGACGATCGGGACCCTGGCGCACGAGTACCAGCACCTCGTCAACGCCGGGCGCCGCATGTACGTGAACAACGCGGTGGACGACGAGGAGGTCTGGCTCAATGAGGGGCTGAGCCACATCGCGGAGGAGCTCATCTTCTATCGCACGACCGGCACGGCCCCGCGCGGGAATATCGGCGGTGACCGCTTCGGCACGCAGCCCTTCGACGGGTTATTCGCGCAATACATGGCCCCGAACTTCGGGCGCTTCCGGACCTACCTCCAGGCCCCGCAAGCGTTCTCGCCGTACACGGGAGATGGCGACCTCGCGACCCGGGGCGCGGCGTGGGCGTTCCTGCGCTACGCGGCGGACCGCCGCGGCTCCACCGACGGGGACGTCTGGATGCGTCTCGTCAATGCGACGAGCGCGGGAATCCAGAACCTGCAAGCGGTGTTCGGCGCCGACGTGCTGAGCATGGTGCGCGACTGGACGGTCTCGATCTACACCGACGACTACGTGGTCGGCGCTGCGGCCGTGCTCACGCAGCCGAGTTGGAACTTCCGCACGGCGTACCCCGCGCTTCCCGCATCGGCACGGTCGTATCCGCTCGTTGACGCCGTCCGCACGATGACCAACGACGTATCGCAACGGGTCTCACTGCGCGGCGGCGGCGGTGCGTTCCTACGGTTCGCCGTCACGACGGGGCGGGAGGCGGCGATCCGAGTGACGTCGAGCGGCGCCGTGCCGCCGGCGATAGTCCAGGCGACGATCGTCCGGCGGCAGTAGGCCTCGCGAGCTCCCGCGTGTCGGTCATTAGATTCCGGGTGGCTCTCGCCTCACCTCCACACCATGAAGATCAAGCTCGCCCTCCTCTTTTTGACGGTCGGCGCCGCCACCGGCTGCAACGGCGACGTGCTTGGCGCCGGCACGCCGAGCGACCCGGCGACGGAAACCTTTGCCACGTCCCTCGGCGTCGACATCCCCACATTCTTGCGCAGGCAGTCCGGCGTGTACTACAAGGACATCCGGGAAGGAACGGGCGAACAGGCGGCCGCCGAGGACCAGGTCAGGGTCACTTATGCCGGCTACCTCAAGGACGGAACGCTCTTCGACAGCAGGAGCACGCCGACGGAATTACGGCCGCTCGCGCTATTCATCCCGGGGTTCCGTGATGGCGTCGTCGGCATGCGGGTTGGCGGCCTGCGAAAGATTGTAATTCCGTCCGCCCTCGCCTACGACTGGCAGGGAAACCCGGACGCCCCCGTGCCGATCCCGCGCAATGCGACGCTCGTCTTCGACGTCGAGCTGTTCGCGGTGACGAAGCCCACGGCCGCTACACCGTGAGCGCAGCGCCAGTGCGCCGCCGGCGCCGGTTTCGCGCCGCGTGTCTCGCCGCAGTATTCACGGCACCGCTTGCCGCATCCGCGGCGGCCCAGACATTCCCGACCGACGATCCGGTGCTGCGGCGGATGTGGGCGATCGGGATGGACAGCTCCCAGACGTATCGCCTCGCGCAGGTTCTGCTTGACTCGATCGGACCGCGACTTACCGGCACGCCCGGCATGCGCGCCGGTAACGACTGGCTCGTCAGAACGTACCAGAGCTGGGGGATCCAAGCGCGGAACGAGCAGTACGGGACGTGGCGCGGCTGGGAGCGTGGCGTCACCCACGTCGATCTCGTCGCGCCGCGCGTGCGCACGCTCGAGGGGACGATGCTCGCGTGGAGCCCGGGGACGCGCGGGGCGGTTCAAGGCCCGGCGGTCGTCCTACCCGACGTGCGCGACGAGGCAGACCTCCAGCGCTGGCTCGCGCAGGCGCGGGGCAAGTTCGTGCTCGTTTCGGCGCCGCAGCCGACGTGCCGGCCCGACGACAACTGGCGGCAATACGCGGACACGGCGTCGTTCCTTCGCATGCGGAACGAGCGCGCGGCGAGCGTCGCCGCCTGGAACACGCGAGTGGGCCGGACGGCGTCGGCGGCGGACAGCACGCCAGCGCTCGCGGCCCGCTCGCTTCCCGGAAAACTGGAGCGGGCCGGCGCACTGGGGATCGTCACGAACCTCTGGTCCGCCGGCTGGGGCGTGGACAAGATCTTCAACGCCCGAACACAGCAGGTGCCGACGATCGACCTGAGCTGTGAGGACTACGGTCTCGTCTTCCGACTGGCACAGAGCAACCAGGGCCCGGTCATCCGCCTGCAGGCGGAATCGCGGGCGCTCGGCGAGGTGCCCGTCTTCAACACGGTCGCCGAAGTCCGAGGGACGGAACGGCCCGACGAGTACGTGATGCTCTCCGCGCACTTCGACTCGTGGGACGCCGCGTCCGGGGCGACCGACAATGGCACGGGCACGATCACGATGCTCGAGGCGATGCGGATCCTCCGGCAGGCGTACCCGCGCCCCAAGCGGACAATTCTCGTCGGGCATTGGAGTGGCGAGGAGCAGGGCCTGATCGGCTCGCGCGCGTTCGCCGCCGACCACCCCGAGGTCGTGCGCGGGCTCCAAGCCCTGTTCAACCAGGACAACGGGACTGGGCGCGTGGTGAACATCTCGGCGTCGGGCCTCGTTGCGGCGGCCGGCAACTACGCACGCTGGCTGGCGAAGCTGCCGACGGAGATCACGCGGCACTTCACGAACGTGAGCTTCCCCGGATCGCCCGCCGGCGGGGGCAGCGACCATGCGTCGTTCATCTGCCATGGCGCACCGGCGTTCGGGCTCGGGGCGTTGAGCTGGGACTACGGCACGTACACGTGGCACACGAACCGCGACACGTTCGACAAGATCGTCTTCGACGACTTGAAGAACAACGCGACGCTGGTCGCCATGCTCGCGTACCTCGCGAGTGAGGACCCGGACCGCGTTCCGCGAGAGCGGCGGCTCATGCCGACCAATCCGCAGAGCGGCTCTCCCGGGGTGTGGCCGGCGTGCCAGGCGCCGCCGCGAAGCTCGGCGGCGTGGACGCGCTGACGGTCAGAGAAAACTCTGGCACATTGACGCGCGGGATCGTACCGTAGGCGCACCGGGAGCCCCTAGCCTCCCGAGACGTCGCATCCGCGGACCGCCGAACGCGGACTGACGGGCGTGCTGAAGAGACGTCCGCCCGTTCGCGCCCGACCCCACCGAGGAGTCTCGATCCCATGTCACGCCGCAGCTTGTACCGCGCACTCGCGTTCGCGCTCGTCGTCATCCCATCGGCCGCCGGAGCGCAGGACGCTCGCACGGTGACCGGCCGCGTGAGGGGCGAATCCGGTGAGCCACTCCAGGGCGCAACCGTTACCGCATCCGGGACGACCCGCCTCGCGGTCACGCGCGACGACGGCACCTACCGGCTCGTCCTTCCGCCGGGCCGCTACGAGTTGCGCGCACGCCTCGTCGGGTACGCGGCAGTGCGGGAATCGGTGACCGTTGCGCCGCGCGGTCCCTCGCGCGGTGTCGAGGTCGTGCAGGCTTCCGAGGCCGCCGGTAACACGCTCAATCGCGACTTCCAGCTCGCGCGGGCGGTGACGACGCTCGACGCGGTGGCCGTACTCGGCACGCGTGGGGAGGAGCGGACGGTGGTCAGCGCGCCCGTCCCGATCGACGTGCTGTCGTCGGTCGAGATCCGGCAGATGGGACGCGTCGAGACGGCGCAGGCGATCCAGGCCGTCGCCCCGTCGTTCAACTTCCCGCGGACGTCGGTCGCCGACGGCACGGACCACATTCGGCCGGCGACGCTGCGCGGACTCGCGCCCGACCAGACGCTCGTACTCGTCAACGGCAAGCGGCGGCACACGAGTGCCCTCGTCAACGTAAACGGGACGATCGGCCGCGGGTCGGCCGCGGTCGACCTCAACGCGATCCCGGCGAGCATGATCGAGCGGGTCGAGATCCTCCGCGACGGGGCGGCGGCGCAGTACGGGTCGGACGCCATCGCCGGCGTGATTAACATCGTGCTGAAGCGAAACGCGCCGGGTGAGATCACCTCCACCATCGGCCAGCACTTCACGACCTACAACCGCGCCGACGCCTCGCCGCAGCCGGCGGTCATCGCCGGCGCGCGTACGGCGCGCGACGGCGAGCTGTTGCAGGTCGCGGCCAACCGTGGCTTCTCATTCGGCTCCAGCGGCTACGTCTTCGTCGGCGGCGAGCTGCGCGACCGGGGCGAGACGAACCGCTCGCTTCCCGATCCGCGCCAGCAGTATTTCACCGGCGACCCGCGGAACAGTCAGCCGCCGCGCATCAATCACCGTCAAGGCGACGGCTACATGCACGACCTCGGCGGCTTCTTCAACGCCGGGAGCTCGACGGCAAAGTTCGGCGGTGCCGACTTCTATGCCTTCGGTGGCCTCTCGCGCCGGTTCGGCGACGCGGCCGGGTTCTGGCGGCGCCCCCTCGACGACCGCACGGTGCGTGCGATCTATCCGGACGGGTTCCTCCCCGTGATCCAGTCGGAGATCTGGGACGGGTCAATGGCCGCGGGCGTGAAGGGGGCGATTCGTGGCTGGCACTGGGACCTCAGTAACACTTTCGGCAGCAACTCGTTCGCCTTCGGCGTGACGAACAGCGCGAACGTGTCGCTGGGCGCGGCGTCGCCGACGCGCTTCGAGGCCGGGAGGCTCGCCTTCCGGCAGAACTCGCTCAATCTCGACATCCTGCGCGAGATCGCCGCTCCCTGGCGGGCGCCGATCAAGGTTGCCGTCGGGAGCGAGTTCCGGTACGAGCAGTACCAGATCAAGGCCGGCGAGCCCGCGTCGTACCAGCTCGGCCCCGTGCCGATTCTCAATCCGGACAACACGCCGAAGATCGATCCCGTGACGGGTCAGCCCGCGATTGCCTCCGCCGGCGCGCAGGTCTTCCCGGGCTTCCGTCCGACGGACGCGCTCAGGGAAGGCCGGCACAATCTCGCCGGCTACATCGACCTGGAGAGCCATGTGCTCCCGGCGCTGCTGGTGAGCCTGGCGGGGCGGTACGAGGATTACAGCGACTTCGGATCGACCACGAACGGGAAGATCGCCGCCCGCGTCGAGGTCAACGACAAGCTGGCCCTTCGCGGGGCCGCAAGTACCGGCTTCCGGGCGCCGTCGCTCCACCAGCAATACTTCTCGTCGACGGCGACGAACTTCATCGGGGGCAGGCCGTTCGACATCCGCACGTTCCCCGTGCGGAGCACGGAGGCGCAGATCCTGGGGGCGCGTCCACTGACGCCCGAGAAGTCGAAGAACTTCAGCGCCGGGCTCGCGTTCGAGCCGACGCGCGCGCTGTCGCTCACGATCGACCACTACGAGATCAAGATCGACGACCGTATCGTGTTCTCCGAGAACTTCACGGACCCCAAGATCCGGCAGCTGTTCATCCAGCGCGGCTTGACTGAGGTGACCGGCGGCCGCTTCTTCACCAACGCGATCGACACGCGCACGCGGGGAATCGACATCATCGGCAACTACGGTCGTCGCTTCCCCGACGGCGGCGTGGTCCGCCTGACCGCCGGCTACAACCAGTCGAAGACGAAGGTCACCCGGGTAACGGCGCCGCCGTCGCAGCTCACCGGCTTCGGCGAGCAACTGTTCGGGCGCGTCGAGCGCGCGCGGATCGAGGTCGGGCAGCCTCGCGACAACATCCTGCTCTCCGGGTCGTACGACTGGAAGCAGGTCGGACTCATCCTCCGGACCCGGCGTTACGGCGAAGTCACGTCGTTGGGCGCTCCGACCGCCACGAACCTCGACCAGACCTTCTCGGCGCGCTGGATCACCGACGTCGCCGCGTCGTATACGTTGCCCCGTCAAGTTCGCCTGACGCTCGGGATTGACAACCTCGACGACGTGTACCCGGACCGGAACAACAACCCGGGCGACTACCGAACGAACAGCTGCGGCAACGCGAACTGCGGCATCTTCCCGTACAGCGGCATCACGCCGTTCGGATTCAACGGGCGGTTCGTGTACGTTCGGATGTCGGCGGGGCTCTGAGGGGCGCGGGCCGGCCGACTCGCGGGTCCGACCTAGACTTCGAAGTTCCCAGTTCCAGGTTCCCAGTTCCGGTTCCCAGCTCGGGTGAACGCCGTTCACTTCGAGCTGGGAAGCCGGAACTGGGAACTTCTGCATGGGCCGCTCCTCATCTCAGATGCCTGACGCGCCCCTCTGGTGTCCGTCGCCCGAGCAGATCGCCCGCGCGAACATCACTCGCTTCGCCGCGGCAGCCCGCGAGGCCGGCGCGCCGGCGGCGCCGGCCGACGACTACAGCGCGCTCTACCACTGGTCGATCGACGCGCCCGACCAGTTCTGGCCCGCAGTCTGGCGCTTCTGCGGCGTCGTCGCCGATGAGCGTCCCAGCCGCGAGCCATGGGACGCGGTGCTCGTCGGCCGCGACCGGGTCGCCCCGCCGACGCCGGAGCTCGGGCCGCGCTGGTTTACGGAAGCGCGCCTGAACTTCGCCGAGAATCTGCTCCGATACCGCGACGGCCGCGAAGCGCTCGTCGAGTGGAACGAGCATGGACGCCGCCGGTCACTGACGTACGAGGAGCTGTATGCCGCAGTCGCTCGGCTCGCCGGTGCGCTCCGCGCCGACGGTGTGACGGCGGGCGACCGCGTCGCCGGGTTCATGCCCAACGTCCCGGAGACGGTCATCGCGATGCTCGCCGCGACGAGCCTCGGCGCCGTCTGGTCCTCCTGCTCGCCCGACTTCGGCGTCGCGGGAGTCCTCGACCGGTTCGGTCAGATCCGCCCCCGCGTCCTCGTCGCCGCCGACGGCTACCGCTACAACGGCCGTGACATCGACAGTTTGGGACGCGTGCGCGACGTGGTCGCCAAGATCCCGGACATCCAGCGGGTGGTGATCGTACCGTACCTGCGCGACGCGGGTGAGCTCGACGTGTCCTGGCTCCCCCGCGCGGTGCACTGGCAGGCGTACTCGAACCGGCACGCTCGAAACCGGCGGCTCGAATTCGTTCGCCTTCCGTTCGACCACCCTGTCTACATCATGTACTCCTCCGGCACGACCGGCCTCCCGAAGTGCATGGTCCACGGGGCAGGGGGAACGCTGCTTCAACACCTCAAGGAGCTCGTCCTCCACACCGACCTCACGCGGGATGACCGCATCTTCTATTTCACGACGTGCGGGTGGATGATGTGGAACTGGCTCGTGAGCAGCCTCGCCGTCGGTGCGACGGTCGTGCTGTACGACGGGACGCCTCTCCACCGTGGCGGCGCGATCCTCTGGGACATGGCGGCGGATGAGCGGATCACGGTGTTCGGGACGAGCGCGAAGTGGATTGCGCTCGTGGAGAAGGAGGGGCTGCGGCCGGCGCAGACCCACGACCTGAGCTCCCTCGAGGCGATCCTGTCCACCGGCAGCCCGCTCGCGGCGCACAGCTTCGACTACGTCTATGACAGCGTGAAGCCGGACGTACGCTTGAGCAGCATCAGCGGCGGTACCGACATTATTTCGTGCTTCGCTCTCGGGAACCCGGCGGGTCCGGTGTGGCGTGGGGAGCTGCAGGTGCGCGGCCTGGGGATGAAGGTCGAGATATTCGACGAGAACGGTCAAGCGCAGCGGGGCACGCCGGGTGAGCTGGTCTGCACGGCGCCATTCCCGAGCATGCCCGTTGCGTTCTGGAACGACCCGTCCGGCGAGAAATACCGCGCCGCCTACTTCGATCGCTTCCCGAACGTCTGGCGGCACGGCGACTGGGCCGAGCTGACGGAGCACGACGGGTTGATCATTTACGGCCGCAGCGACGCGACGCTCAATCCTGGCGGGGTCCGCATCGGCACGGCCGAGATCTACCGACAGGTCGAACAGCTCCCCGAAGTGATCGAGAGCATCGCGGTCGGCCAGGAGCTGCCGGGCGACGACGTGCGGATCGTCTTGTTCGTGCGATTACGCGAGGGCTCGGTACTGGACGAGGACCTTCGCGAGCGCATCCGCCGCCGGATCCGCGAGAACGCGAGCCCACATCACGTTCCAAAGCGGATCATCCAGGTCGCCGACATCCCGCGGACGATGAGCGGCAAGATCACGGAGCTCGCCGTGCGCGACGTCATCCACGGCCGTCCGGTCAAGAACACGGAGGCCTTGGCGAATCCAGGGGCACTCGAGCTATACCGCGATCTTCCCGAGTTGAGGGACTGAGCCGTCCGCAGTCGTGTTAGATTTCGCCAGCCAAGCGAGAGGATCAAGGATGGCCACGCAGACCAAGCCGGCCGCGCTAGCCCCGACCACCGATGTCTTCCCGATCAACGGGACCGACTACATCGAGTTCTACGTCGGCAACGCGAAGCAGGCGTCGCATTACTACCGCGCGGCGTTCGGATTCCAGCTCGTCGCGTACCGTGGGCCGGAGACCGG
>JBHELH010000179.1:0-5417 GCA_046263215.1 Gemmatimonadaceae bacterium
TGCGAGTAACCCTGCGGGTCCTCCCACTCGGTGGCGCGCTGCCCGGCGAAGAGCGGCGCGAGCGTCGACGCGATCGAGCCGACGCCGACACCGGAGCGCCACGCCTCCTGCCGGTTCACGCGGACGTCGAGCTGCGGGATGTTCCCCTCCTCGCTCGAATTGGGCTCGGCCACGCCAGGTACGGTGCGCACGGCCTCGAGCACGCGCTCGGCCGCCAGCTTCACGCGCGAGTGCTCGGGCCCCTGGACGTTGATGCGGATCGGCTGCCCGCGCCCGCCGAAGATGCTCGACTGGCCGGAGATCTGCGGCCGCACACCCGGGATCTGGCGCAGCTTGCCGCGCAGCTCGTTCTGGATCTCCGCCATCGGCCTCCGCTCGTCCTTCGGGTTCAAGCGGACGTAGATGCTCCCGTTGTTCGGCGTCCCGCGGAACCCGCCGCCGACGGACAGATAGGTGAAGTCCACGTCCGGCTGTTGCGCAAGGAAGCTGGCGATCTCACGCCCCTTCTCCATCGTGTACTCGATTCGCGACCCCGGCGGGACGCGGAAAGAGACGTTGAATTCGCCCGAGTCGACGTCCGGCATCCACGTGAAGCCGAGCTTCGGGACGAGGAGGAGGGCGACGACGATCGACGCGCCCGCCCCGGCGAGCACCGCGCCGCGGCGCCGCAGCGCCACGGCGAGCCAGCCGGGATACCGGTCGCCCAGCCGGTCGAAGCGCTCGTTGAACGCCAGGGCGAAGCGACGGATGGGGTTGATGCGACGAGAGGTGGGAGGCGGGAGGTGCGAGGTCGGAGAGGGCATTCCCCCCACTTCCGACCTCCCGCCTCCCGCCTCCGCGTGCAACGCGCGGTGCGCCGCGTCCTTTCCACCCGCTTCGATCTCGGGATCGTACCAGACGCTGGAAAGCATCGGATCCAGCGTGAACGACACGAAGAGTGACACGAGCACCGCGAAGGCGACGGTGACGCCGAACTGGAAGAAGATGAGGCCGATCCTCCCGCCCATGAACGCGACCGGGATGAACACCGCCATGACGGCGAGCGTCGTTCCGATCACGGCGAGGCCGATCTCGTCGGTGCCGTGCTTCGGCGCGCTGTAGTGATCCTTCCCCATCTCGAGGTGTCGCACGATGTTTTCGCGCACGACGATCGCGTCATCGATCAGGAGCCCGATCGAGAGCGACAGCGCGAGCAGCGTCATCGTGTTCATCGTGAAGTCGAACACCCACATGATGAAGAAGGCGCTGATGATCGAGATCGGAAGCGTCAGCCCCGTGATGACCGTGGACCGCCAGGAGTTCAGGAACAGGTAGACGATGAGGATCGTCAGCACGGCGCCGAGCGCGAGCTCGTGCTGCACGGCCTCGACGGCGGCCCGAATGCGCTTCGAGTCGTCGCGCACGACGGTCATTCGCACGTCCGGGGGCAGCGTGCGCGAGAGGTCGCTCACCGCCGCTTTCACCGAGTCGGCCACGGCGACGGTGTTCGAGCCCGAGATCTTGAGGACGTCGAGCGACACGGCGGGGTCGCTATGGATCTCGTCACGCTCGCGCCGCTGGATCTCCGCGCCCGTGCGCCGCTCCTCGGCGCCGTCGACGACGGTGCCGACGTCGCGAATCTTGACCGGCACGCCGCCGCGCACTGCCACCGTGACGTCGTTGAACGCCAACGGATCGACGATGCGCCCGGTGATGCGTACGAGCTGCTCGGTCACGCCCGCGCGCACGCGCCCCGCGGGGACTTCCTGGTTCTCGCGCTGCAGCGCTTGGATCACCTGCTCCGGGCTGATGCCGTACGATCGCATCGCGTCCGGGTCGAGCTGCACTTTGATCTGCCGCCGGTTACCGCCGGAGAGGTTCACACCGCCGACGCCGGGGATTGCCTCGATGCGCGTCGCGATCACCTCGTCGGCGAGGTCCGTCAGCTCGCGGATCGAGCGCTCCGCGCTCTGCACGGCGATCGAGACGATCGGCGACGAGTTCGGGTCGAACGTCTGGATGATCGGGTCTTCGATGTTCGACGGCAGCTGCCGGCGGATGCGCGCGACCTTCGCCTGCACGTCCTGCCGCGCGAGGTCGACGTTGACGCCGAGGTTGAAGAGGACGCGGACGATCGAGGCGCCCTCGAGCGAGGTCGACGTCACCTCGCGGATGCCCTGGACGGTGTTGACCGCTTCCTCGACCGGCTTCGACACCTCCCGCACCATCACCTCGGGCGAGGCCCCGGGGTACGTCGTGTTGACGATGACGACCGGGAATGTCAGGTCCGGGTACTCGTCGATCGCCAGCCGCCTGTAGCTGACGACACCAAGGACGACGAGCGCCACCATCATCATGGTGGCGAAGACGGGGCGCTTGATGGAGACGTCGGAGAGGAACATCAGGGCGGAGGGTAGAGGGTGGAGGGTGGAGACTACGGACGCGGTGGCGGGGAGGGGCCTCTGCCCTCCACCCTCCGCCCTCTACCCTCTTCTCCCGCGATGATCACCTGCATACCTCTCCCCAGCGTCCCGACATTCCCCACGACGACACGATCACCGGGATTCAGGCCGTCGACGACCTGCATGAGCCCGCGTTCCTCGTCGGCCGCGCCGAGGGTGACCGGCGCGACGTCGATCGTCCGGCCGGCGATGCGGTAGACGAATGGCCGTCGGCCGTCCTGCGATTGGCGGATCGCCGCCGCGGGCACGGCGACGACGTCACCGAGCGTGCGCGTGACGACGCGGCCGCTGGCGAACGTGCCGCCGCGGAGCAGGTTGGCCGAGTTCGGGATCTGGACGTAGACGGTCGCGGCGCGCGTCGCGGGATCGATCGTCGGGCTGACCCGTGCGACGTGACCGTCGAAGCGCCGGCCGTCGGCCGTGAAGTGCACGACCTGCCCGACGCGGACGACGTTCGCCTGACGCGCCGGCACCGCCGCCGCCAGTTCGAGGACCGTGCTCCGCACGAGTGTGAACATGTTCGCGCCGCGCGCGACGTGCTCGCCCGGCTGCACGAACCGCTTCTCGATGACGCCCGACGTCGGCGCGGTGACGCGCGTGTCGCGCACTGTGGAGCTCGTCGCGCGCACCCGCGCCTCCGCGGCGGCGAGCCGCGCCCGCGCGGCAGCGGCGACCTGCTGCGACGCCTTCAGCTGCTGCTCGGCGATCGCACCCGCCTTGAAGAGCTGCTCGTTCTGCTCGTGGTTCCACTGCGCATTCGTGAGCTCGCTCTGTGCCGCCTCACGGTCGGCGAGCGCGCTCGCGCGGTTGCTCTGCTCTTCGCTCGCCTCGAACTGCGCCAGGAGCTGTCCCGCGCCGACCGCCTGGCCCTCGCGCACGTATACGCCCTGAAGGTCCCCCTCCAGGCGCGCGCGCACGATCACCGTCTCGAGCGGCCGTAAGTCGCCGCTGATCGAAACCGATTCCTCGATGAGCGAGCGGCCGACGCTTGCGACGTCGCTCGCGGCGAGCGTGATCGCGGGCATAGGCCGTCCGCCGGGCCCGCCCCGCCCCGGCGCACCGCCCGGGCCGCCGCGGCCGCCCGCTGCGTCGGGCCCACCGTTGCCGAGTGTGCCACTCGCGCTCGCGCCGGTGCGGCCTTCGCCGCGCTCGGCTGCCGACGCGCCCGGCGGGTCCTCGTCGCACCCAGTGGCAACGACGAGCAGCGAGACGAACGACGCCGTCAGGAGACCGGTCGCCCCCCGCGTCCACTCGCCCGCCGTCGGCGGGTGCCTGCCCGCGCCCGGTGCCCGGCTACTGACGCGGCTCACGGGTACTCGACTGGTCAGAGGAGGTGCGGACCGGCTGTGGTCTGGGGCTCGTCGGCGGCAGCGGAATCGGTCGGCCGAGCGCGCGCGCCAGCTCGGCGCCCGCGAGGTAGAGCTCATACGTCGTCCGCGCCTGGTTGGTCTGCGCGGTGAGTAGCGCGAACTGCGCGTCCGAGACCTCGAGCTGCGTGCTCAGTCCGCGCTCGAAGCGGAGCGACGCGAGCTGGAACGCCTCGCGAGCCTCGGCCGCGTTCTGCTGCTGCGCCTGGAAGAGCGCGCGCACGCGGCGGAGCTCCGCGCGCGCGCGCGCGACCTCGATCGTCACCGTCTCGCGCGTCTGCTGGAGCTGGAGCTCGGCCAGCCGCTGCTGCGCGCGCGCGAGGTCGATGTTCGCCCGCGTGCGGAACCCGTCGAACACCGGCCAACTAAGCGTCAGGGCGAGCGACCGGTCCTCGAACCAGCCCCCGTTCTGACACGAGCGCGTCGCGCTCGGCTCGGGGCAGAACGCCGGCGCCGACTCGCCGAACCGCGACGGGAAGCCCATGCCCGGCGGCGGGAAGGCCTGATACCCGTTCACGAACGAGAACGTGACCGACGGCAACAGGTCGGCGCGCGCGATGCGCACGCCCTGCTCGCGCGCCCGCACCTCGAGCTCGGCGGCGCGGACCGACGCACGCTCGGGTGAGGCGGTCGTGTCCTCGAGTGAGGCGAGGAGCGTCGTTGCCGCGGCCGCGTCGAGCGTCGACGTGAGTGCGACCGGCTGCTCCGCGGGAATGTTCAGCACCCGCTTCAGCTCCAGCATCGCGAGCTCCTGATCGCTCCGCGCCTGGATGAGGAGCGGCTCGATGTTCGCGCGCTCGACGCGCGCTCGCAGGAGGTCGTAGCGAGCGACGCGCCCGGCCGATTGAAGCTGCTGGACCTGCGTCACGCGCGCGGTCGCGAGGCTGAGGTTCTCCTCCTGGATCTCGGCGACCCGGTCGGCGACGAGCGCGTTCAGGTACGCGCGCTGGACGTCGACCGTGACCGCGGCCCGCACCTCCTGCGCGTCGAGCCGGCTCGCCTCCCGAACGGCCGCTGCGGCCCGCGAAGCGGCGGCGATGCGCCCGCCCTGAAAGACCGTCTGCGAGAGGTTCAGGTTGACGTTGTAGGTGTTCGGCTGGTTGAAGACCTGACCGACGGCCGTCGCGCGCGCGTTCTTGAACGCGCGGCTGTAGGTCGTGTTGAGTCTGAGCTGCGGCAGACCGCTCGCGCGCGCGACAGTGAGCTGCGCGTCCGCGACCTCCACCTGCGCGAGGGCGAGCTGCGCCTCGTCGGAGCTGCGGAGCGCGCGCGTGACGGCTTCCTCCACCGAAAGGCGAAGGGTGTCCGCTCTCTGGGCTGAGGCGACGCTAGCGCCAAGACTAGTACCGGCCGCCAGCGCGAGCGCGCCGAGCGCGGCCGGTCTGAACATGAAATGCGGGACGAAAGGCATCGTGCGCGTATAACGTATGAGGGGCCCAAAACGTTGCGGGGCCCGTCTTTGAACGCTAAACGCGTTCCACCCTTCCCGCATGCCGCCGGGGGCGGGCTAACAAAAGGCGAACACCGGATGTGCGAACGGCGGAAGGGCGAGGGCGTTTCGGGGAAGAGCGGGGACGAGCGCGCACGCGGATGGCCGCCGATCGGCGAA
>JBHELH010000180.1:0-4029 GCA_046263215.1 Gemmatimonadaceae bacterium
ACCTCGGGCAGCCGCGTGATCACCGTCCTCTTCCCCTCGGGCGAGATCGGCTTCGCGCCGAGGTACACGTCGAATAGCGCCCACGCGAGCGCCCGATTCTCGATCTCGCCGGCCGGGCGACCGCCGATCGAGACGACGAGCTTGTCCCCCGGCGCCCACGTGAACAGCAGCTCCGCGCCCTTCGTCAGCTCGCTCGTGAACAGCGCACGGAAGCGGGCCAACGCTTCGGCGCCCCCTGGCAGGCCACGCTGCGCCGCTTGCGCCACGCGCGGAGCTAGCGCGTCCTCGAACGCCTCGGCCATCTGCCGTGCCCCGACGTCGCGGGCCATCTCGAGCCGCATGGTCATCGGGACGGCGCCCTTCAAGAGCTCGTCGTAGAGCGACGCGTCGTTAGCCAGGTCGGCGGCGCTCTTCCCGCGCCTCGCGGAGAGCGACGTGCGCGCACGATCGGCGTCGACGTAGAGGCCGAAGGTGTACACCTTCACCTTGAGGACGGTGCGCGTGCGCACGCCCGTACCCGTCAGGACGTGGACCCCGGCGGGTGTCTGGAGCTGCGCGGGAAATTCGGCGCCGGTGCGGACTTCGACCGTCCCGGTACCGGACAGGGCAAGGGCCACGAGCACTGTGGTGAGCATTGGAAGCCTCCGCGGAGAGAGGGAGCAGGGCGGACGACCGGGCGCCGTCCGCACCGCGCTCCGATACGATGCCTGGCAGGCCGTCCCCGCCGCATACGTCAAGCGACGTAGTTCGGCCGGCCAGATGACGTACGGTTCGCCGGGAAGGGCACGTCGTACAGATCATGAACGCGACGTCGATACGTGCGCGACGGTCCCAGCCGGCGAAGTGAGCCGCGACGAATCTGAATCGAGCGGCGACGGACCGGATGTTACGCGTGGCCGTCCGCCCGCGTTGGTATAGCGATGCCCCCTATCGCCCCGCGCCCGACGCCCGGGCTCCTCGTGCAACGCATGCTGCTCGGTCTCGCCTGCGCGTGTACCGCGCTCGCCTGCACGCCCGAGCCCGAGTCAACGTATCGCGGCGGGCGGTTGCGAGTGGCGACACTCCCGCCGAACGACGTCGCCCGCGCCTATCTCGCGGCCCTCGGCGCGTCGTTCAGCCTCGACGACCCCGCGCTCTCGATCCTCGTCGACCCGGCTCTCCTCCCGCGCGCCGAGGGGCTCGCCGGCGGCGATGCGATGCCGGCTGCGGTCCGCTCGGCGCTCCTGCGCTACCGGTTCGTGAAGGGTACCTGCCAGGTGCAGGTCGAGAGAGTACGGACGCCGCTCGTCTGCCGAGCCGCGCGCCCGGGCTACGTCGTCCGCTTCTCGGCGCCGTTCGCGTTGGGTGAGGGACGCGATTCGGTGCAGGTGCACCTCGTCGCACAGCAGTACGCGATCCCGCGCGGACCCGTGGCGGAACGATTGCGCTTCGAGCGCGCGTACCAGCTGGTGCGCAGCGGCCCGACGTGGCGTGCGATGGGCGAGGCGCGACTGCCGCAGCCCTGAGGCGACCGGGACGCACACCCTGGACGGCGAGACCCCGTAACCAGCCGGCAGCCCTTGCGCGGCTCGGTCCCGCAGCGCACATGGTGCCCAGGGCTATCGCGCCGTGTGGGAGGGATCGCCGCCGTCAGCGGCATTCATATGTATCGACCCTTCGCCAACCGGGAGTTCCGCAACCTCCTTCAGACGCATCTCGAGATCCCCGCCATGCACCGGCTCCTGTCGCTCGGACAGGGCCAACGCGTCCTCGAGGTCGGCTGCGGTCGCGGCGTCGCCCTCCCGGTGCTGGCGCGACTCTGTGCGCCGACGCGCCTCGCGGGCATCGACGTCGCTCCGGAGCTAATCGAGCTGGCCAAGGAACGCGCGCGTCGGCTCGGCGTGACTGCGGAGCTGCACGTTGGCGACGTGCGTGAGATGCCGTTCGACGATGCCGAGTTCGACGTCGTCATCGATTTCGGAACGTGCTACCACATCGACAACCCCGGGCTCGCGCTGCGCGAGATTGGCCGGGTACTCCGCGACGACGGGCTCTTCGTTCACGAATCGCGGCTTGCTCAACTTCTCGCTCATCCCCTCCGCACTTCGTTCCGGCCGCTTTGGCGGTCCGCATCCTTGAAGCTGCCGGTGGAACGCCACGCCGTACTCTGGGTCTCCCGGCGAAAGACACGCCGGCGCTCGCCGACCAGTCTGGAGGGAAGACGTCATGTCCAAACGACTCCGTAACCGCGTCGCGTTGCTCGCGACACTGTGGGCCACGGCCCTGGTGCTCGCTGCATGCATCGCCAGCATCTCCAGCGGCGTTCGAATCACCGAGCGAGACAAGTCGGCGCTGCGAGACCAAGCGACGCGATCGGGGAACGCCGTCGTGCGTTCGCCGGTGAAGGTGCACCTCGCCGACGGCTCGACGATCGTCTACCCGCAAGGAATACGCGTCTCGGGCGGGGTGATCCTACCCACAGGCGCGGCGAGGCGGTCCGGCCCGCTGAACGAGAACGTCCCGGTCGGTTCCGTTCCGCTCGACAGCGTTCTCGGGCTCGAGAGCTTCCACACGAACGTGAACGTGCCTGGCAGCCTCGTGCTGTCCACACTCGGCACCGTGGCCGGTTTCGTGGGCGCGGTTGGTCTCGGCGTGCTCATTTTTGGCTCCTGTCCCACCATCTACGCCGACAGCGCCGGCACACCGACCCTTCAGGCGGAAGTATTCGCGACGAGAATCTCGCCGCTGCTCGAGGCGCGCGACGTGGATCTGCTCACGGCCCGACCGGACAGCGCTGGTATTCTCATCCTCGAAGTCCGGAACGAGGCGCTCGAAACCCACTACATCAACCATTTCGAGCTGCTCGAGGTTCGGCACACGCGCGATCAGCGGCTGATTCCCGACGAGCATGGTCGACCGCTGCTCGTCGCGGCGGTGGAGTCGCCGGCGTCAGCCCGTGATCGCGCGGGGCGGGATCTGGGACGGACGCTGGCGCGCGTCGACGGCGACGTCTTCAGTACGGACTCGGGGACGCTCGCGCGGGCGAGCGGAACCGATCCGAACGACTACATCGACATCGCTGTGCCGCGCCCCCCAACGGACAGCGCAGTCGTGATGCTGCGGCTCCGCAACAGCCTGCTCAATACCGTGCTCCTTTACGAGATGATGTTGGCCGCCCCGGGTGCGCGGTCGCTCGATTGGCTCGCCCAAGACATGAAGCGCATCGGGCCGATGCTGCAGTTCGGCCGCTGGTACCGCCGGCACTTCGGACTGCGTGTGTCAGTGTTCGACGGCCGCGCGTTCCGCGAGGTGGAGCGGCATCCGACCTACGGGCCCGTCGCCTGGCGGCAGGCCGCGACGGTCGTGCCCGTGCTCGAACGTGACTCCCTGCGAATTCGTCTCGCTTTCGCGGCGGACGAATGGCGGATCGATCAGGTCGAGATCGCGCACCGATTCACTCGTCCGCGGCCGCGGTCCATCGGCATCGAGCGTGTTCGGGCGACGAACGACAGCGTGGCCGCCGTTACGAGGCGCAACCTGACGGCGGCGGACGAGCGCTACCTGCAGACGTCGCCCGGGGAGCGGTTCTGGATATCGTTCAGAACCGGACCGGCCCCCGTCGATTCCGCGCGCAGCTTCCTGCTGACATCGCAAGGGTGGTACTCGGAGTGGATTCGAGGCAGCTGGGTCAAGCAGGCGACCGACTCGGTCCCCTTCAAACCGTCGGCATCGGCGCTGGACCGCACGCTGCGCCGCTGGGAGGCGCAGCGCGATTCGCTCGACCGGGCCTTCTTTGCAACGCGCGTTCCGGTGAAGCCGTGAAGACCCGCCTCGGAATTCTCTGGCTGCTCGCATTGGCCGGCTGCGTGATTCGATTCGGCCCGCACGCTGGTCGATACGACCCGGCAGCCCGGGCGTCCGGCACGGCCGCCACCGTCAGTACCGCGACGCTGCAGGTCGCTGGTGAGCTTCTGGAAGTCCGCGACACGGGGCTTGTCGTGCTCACAGGCACTCACGTGACGCTGGTGCCGAATCGGCTGATCACGGCCG
>JBHELH010000181.1:0-3528 GCA_046263215.1 Gemmatimonadaceae bacterium
GTTCCAGCCCCGCTCGATGGACGACCTCCTGACGCGCGGCGGGCCGCTGATGCAGACCGGACGCCGGTGGGGTGGCTCGCTGAGCCTCGAGAGCAGCTCCGGGCGCAAGACGCAGTGGGAGGTCGACGCCGGCTACGAGCGCGATGAACTCGGGGGCTGGGGCTACGAGGTCGAGACGAGCCTCTCCGTCCGGCCCGGCACGCAGGGGGAGGTTTCGGTCGAGCCGAGATACTTCGCTGGAGTGAACCCGCGGCAGTACGTGACGAGGCTCGAGCGGGCGCCCGGCACGGGAGAGACGTATGGCCAGCGTTACGTCTTCGCGTTCACCGACCGCAGCGAGCTGGCCGTGCGCGCGCGTCTCAACTACGCGGTCACACCGGACCTGACCGTCGAGAGCTACGCCGAGCCGTTCGTCTCGAGCGGCCGATACTATGGCTTCGGCGAGCTCGCGGCGCCGCGCAGCCGCATGTTGCGGAGCTACGGGACCGACCGCACGGCGATCACGCGCAACGTCGACGGATCATACACGGTTACCGATACGCTGCCGTCCGGCGCGGTCGACGCGTTCACGCTTGGCAACGGTGACTTCGACGTCCTCTCGTTTCGGAGCAACGTTGTGCTTCGTTGGGAGTGGCGCCTCGGGAGCACGCTCTACCTGGTGTGGCAGCAGGACCGGCACGCGGACGACGACATCGCGCGCCCGGTGCGCGCGGGGCGGTTGTGGCGGGCGGTGCGGTCGCGCGGGGCGAACCTCTTCGCGGTCAAGGTGACGTACTGGTTGCCGGTGCGGTGACGGCCGATCGCAGCCAACGCACCTGAGGGCGCACACTCAACCCGCTAGCGCGTCAGCACGTTCGCCTGGTGCCTCACCTCTGAGGTGCGTTAGGAGGCGCGGCCGAGATCGCGGACGATTCCTTTGACCCACTGACGCATTCTCGCCCGATGCTCCTCGGGGGCGCGCTCGTGCCGCGGCAGTTGACTAATGCGCAGCAGGAGCGTTCGGGGTTGCACCAGTTCCTCCGCCAGCAGGATGCGTACGAAGTCTCGGTCCTTGTCGCGCCAGGCTACGAGCTTGCTGACGGCCAGATCGTGCGCTTCGACGCACCAGCCCGTCGCGCCATTCGTGTTAGCGTTGCGCACGGCGATCGCCCGGCGCTGCCAACCTTCGGGCAAGACGGCGGCGTCCAACGAGACTCCATACACATAGTAGCCGTACGATTGATGGAACGACGAGAGCTCGCCGAGGCTTGCGTCGATGACGCCGACTATGTCCACGGCGTGGACCGGAGCGACGTCCGCTTCGGCGGACTGACGCAGCGTGGCGGGCGCGGCGGGGTACTGGCCGAGTATCGCCTGGGAGCCGAAGACGTAGACCTCGTCGTCCTGCGCGACGGCGCACGCAGCGCGGATCGCGTGCTCGAGCTCCTCCCTGGTCACGCGACCGCGACGGTCAGCCGGTGGCGCGGCGCGGCCGCCCGCCGAGAACGGCAGCCCGCGCCTCGGCGTCGCTAGTGCTGGCGAGCACCGCGTCGCGCTCGGCGGGAGTGAGGAGGCCCAGTGCCGGGAGCGTCTGACGGAGCCGCGTCGCCCGCTCGCCGGGCTCGACGAGGAAGCGCTGAAGACGGCCTGGCGACATGGTGGCCAGTATCCGCGCCCATTCCTGAAGCTCCCGGCGCTCCCGCGGCGAGGCCTTCTTCCCTCGGCGCGCGAGGTGCTGCCGAGCGAGGCGCGTGAGGCCCGGGTCCCGTTTCAATTTCGCGGCAATTGCCACGGCGAGTCGGCGCGCACGCGCATCATGGTCCTCATGAGACTCGAAGCCGCGGCTCGAGCGCGACCGTGTCGCGTGGGCCCCGAGCGCCGCTGGCGGGACGCCCGCGAGGAGGATCGCCTCGCGCATCGCCTCGAGGTGCGCGGGTGAGCGTGCATCTAACTCACTGCGCGTGATACCGTGCAGTTCGACGCGCACGTCGAACATCTTCTCGACCCGACCGAGTCGGTCGGAGATCTGGTCGATCAGAAGCGGAAGCGCCTGTGGGTCGCTAAGGACGTAGCAGGAGATCGCATCGCCGGGTTGATCCTTACCGGCGAGCACCGGCCCCTCCACCCATGCAGCGGTCGGTGGCGGCGTCAGCCGCTCGAAGATATCACGGAGTGCCGAGATGAGAGCGTCGAAGCGCTGCGCTTCCGCCCGAAAGAGTGCGGCGAGCGCGCCCCCGAGCGGATGGCTCTTGCGAAAGATCACCTGCCGTTGCGCGCCGGCTCCGATGAACTCGATGATTCCCGCGGCCTCCAGCCCTTCGAGGGCCGGATAAATGCTGGTGCGGCCGAGGTGGGCCCGGCGCGCGAGCTCGCCGGCGGCGACCGAGGTCCCGGCGAGTGCGAGCACCCGGAGGAGGCGGACGTTGGCCTCAGTTCCGAGTATCGCGTTGAGGGGCGCGCGGAGGGCACTCTGGGGACGGCGCGGAGTGCGCACAGGCCTTGTGTCTGGTATATAGGACGACTGTCTGTTATACGATACACATGTCTGCTATAACAGACAAGAGCCAGGCGCCTTGCCGGAGCCCGCCGCGCCGTTGCGGGCCGCTGTGGCATCACGCCTCTCTAGCTCCCTTCCAATACCGCCGCGCTCATCGCGAAACCTTCCGAGAGGGTGGTGCGTCCCCCGGTTGCAGCGCCACCGACCTTGCCAACACCCTTCCCCTGCCCAATGATGCAATGATGCACCTGACGCCCGCGCGTTCGCCCGCCCCTGTAGGAAGAGCCCGGCATGGCCCCCACCGACGTCAGCGATCCCCGCTACTACCATAGAGTTGTCGACTGCCAGTGGGCGTGCCCCGCCCACACGAACGTCCCCGAGTACATCCGGCTGATCGCCCAGGGGCGCTACACGGAGTCGTACCTCCTCAACCGGGAGTCGAACGTCTTTCCCGGCATCCTGGGGCGTACCTGCGATAGACCCTGCGAGCCCGCCTGCCGGCGCGGCCGGGTCGACGGCAAACCGGTCGCCATCTGCCGGCTCAAGCGCGTCGCGGCCGACATGCGCGACGACGTCCGCGAGTTCCTCCCGAAGGCACCCGCGCAAAAGAACGGCAAGCGGGTCGCGCTGATCGGCGCCGGCCCCGCGTCGCTCACCGTCGCCAACGACCTCATGCCGCTCGGCTACGAGGTCGTGATCTACGAACAGCACAGCCGGCCGGGCGGCTTGATGCGCATCAACATCCCGTCCTTCCGCCTGCCGGCTGAGGTGCTCGACGAGGAGACGGGCTACATCATCGACATGGGCGTCGACGTGCGGTACGAGACGCCCGTGACGAGCATGCGCGCGCTGCTGTCCGAGGGCTCCGACGCGATCTTCGTCGGCAGCGGGGCGCCCAAGGGGAAGGAGCTCGACCTCCCCGGTCGCCACGACACCGATCAGATCCACATCGGCATCGAGTGGCTGGCCAACGTGCACTTCGGCCACGTCGACTCGATCGGCGAGCGCGTGCTGATCATCGGCGTCGGCAACACGGCGATGGACTGCTGCCG
>JBHELH010000182.1:0-2937 GCA_046263215.1 Gemmatimonadaceae bacterium
ATGCCACCCAGCCCACCGGGCCGGTCCGAGGCGAAATAGAGACTCAGTCCGTCGGCGGATAGCGCCGGGTCGTTGTCGCCTGCCGCCGAGTTCACCACCGACCCGAGATTCACGGGCTCGGACCACGCAAACGCGTCTCGACCAGCCACGTCGACGGCAATGCCCAAGGCGGGCTCAGAGGGCAGAGGGCGCTGATCCATGCCGCAACCCAGAGGAAGTGCAAGGGACGCCACCAGGGTCAGCAACCTCGGCGCGACAGATCCGTTGGTAGGCGATGTTCTCATGTGACCTCCTGAATGAGGGTTCGAATCCACCAGGCGACGCAGCTCCCGCTTGTCGGGAGAGATCACGCCCGTAGGTTTGCCCAGAATGGGGCGCCCGGCTCACCGCCGGGTCACCGCTGCTCACGACGGCTGTCATGCAGGCCGCCCGGGAGGTCGCTCAGGTGGAGCTTCGGGTTCTCGGCACCTTGCGCTTGACCGCGCCGGATCGACCGGACGTGGAGAGGCTCACGCATCAGGCGCGGCGCGCGGCCCTGCTTGTCTATCTCGCCATTGCCACCCCTCGCGGCGCACATCGGCGCGACAAGCTCCACGCGCTCTTCTGGCCCGAGTTGGACCAGGATCGTGCGCGCGGCGCGCTGAATCAGGCGGTGTACGTCCTGCGCGCGGCGCTAGGTGAGGACGCGATCGTGCCGCGCGGCAACGGCGCCCTCGCGCTCACCGACGTCGTCTGGTGCGACGCGGTCGCGTTCGAGGCGGCGCTCGACGCCGGCAGGGTAGCCGAGGCGCTGGCGCTCTATCGCGGCGACCTGCTCGACGGATTCTTCATTTCGGACGCCCCGGAATTCGAGCGCTGGCTGGAGAGCGAGCGCGAGCGCCTCCGGCGCCGGGCGTCGGAAGCGGCATGGGCGCTGGCCGAGACACGGGCGGCGGAGGGTGACGCCGTGGAGGCCGAGCGGTGGGCCAGACGGGCGGCCGATTTCATTCCCGCGGACGAGGCGGCGGTCCGTCGCCTCATGACGTTCCTCCGCGGGCTCGGCGACAGGGCCGCGGCGATCCGGGCATACGAGGCGTTCGTCGCGCGCCTGAGGCAGGAGTACGAACTCGAGCCTTCACGCGAGACCGAAGCCCTGGCTGCGTCCATCCGTCGGGAGGAGCAGCGCACTTCGAACAGCCCCAGCTCCGCAGGCGCGGCCGTGTCGAAGTCGGACGCGACCGGACGCGGTGCGGCGGAGTTCGGGCCCACACCGGGCGTTACTGCCGGAGCACGCAGCGGACGACGACGCCTGGTGGGCAGGGCGGCTGCTTCGGTCGTTCTATTTACCGCGCTCGCCGCGGGCGCGCGGATCTGGCTACGCGATCGGGAGCCACCACGCCAGCCGGTCGTGCGATTCACGCTCGAGTTCCCCGCTGGCCTGGAGATGGCGACCGGCGTCGCGGGCTCCACGATCGCGCTGTCGCCGGACGGGTCGCATCTCGCGTACTTGGCGTGGGGACGTCTGGGCTGGGGACCGCAAGGCACCGAACTGTTTCTCCGGTCGCTGAATCGGGTGGAGGGAATCCCGATCCCGCACACGCGCGGAGCGTCCCTGCCGTTCTTCTCCCCGGACGGCGAGTGGCTCGGCTTCGTGATCGGGAACACGATCAGGAAGGTGCCGCTCCGGGGCGGTCCACCGATCACGGTGTGCGAAGTCGCCACCAACGTGCCCGGCGCGAGCTGGGGCCCGGACGACGTCATCGTGTTCGCTACACCGGCCGGGCTCTGGCGGGTATCGGCGAGTGGGGGAGACCCGCGGGTGCTGGCCCTGTCGGACACGGCGCGCGGCGAGCGCTACAGGTGGCCGGCAGTGCTTCCGAGTGGTAAAGCCGCGGTTTTCACGCGGGTCGACCGAACCGGATTTCAGCTCGCGGCCGTCTCTCTCCAGACGGGTGCCGTGGTCCTGCTAGGGGCGAAGGGAACGGAGCCACGCTTCGTCGCTCCGGGCTACTTGCTGTTCGCGCAACCGGATGGGGCCTGGTTGGCGGCCCCCTTCGACGCAAACGCGGTTCGGATCACCGGCGCGCCTCACCCGATCACGGACGGAACCGAAGCCATCGCCGGGGCAGCCAAGCTGGCGGTTTCGCGCTCGGGCGCTCTCGCCTACGTCCCACAGCCTCCTCGAAATCGCACGCTTGTGCTCGTGGACCGGGCGGGGGAGAGCGAGACTGTACCGCTGCCGGCTCAGGGGTTCCATGGCGCGCGCTTCTCGCCGGATGGCCGCCGGATCGCGGCGCACGTGCTCTCGGCCGACCGGGATCTGGGCGACATCTGGGCCCTCGACGTGACCGGAGAGTCGTTCCGCCGGGTGACGTTCGACAGCGGGAGCCACAGTCCCGTCTGGAGCGTGGACGGCCAGCGCATCGCGTTCGCGAACAAGCCCGGAGGCCGGCCAGCCGGATGGGCTATTCGTTGGGCCAGCGCGCATGGAAGCGGCTCGGCGGAGACGCTGCTTCCCTTCGCGCCCGGCGGCCAACTCCCGGCCGACTTCGCGCCCGACGGACGAGCGCTGGTGCTGCTGAGGGGACATCCGGTAACGAGGCACGACATCTGGATCCTGCCCCTCAAGGGCGACAAGAGGCTGCTGCCGTATCTCCGCGGGCCGTTCGACGAGCACTCGGCGGACGTGTCACCGGATGGGCGGTGGCTGGCGTACGTGTCGAACGAGTCGGGACGGGATGAGGTCTACGTGCGCGCGTTCCCCACGCCCAGCGCCCCCGTGCTGATCTCCTCGGGGGGTGGTCGGGAGCCGCGCTGGGCAGCGAGCGGGCGGGAGGTGTTCTACCGCGGCGAAAAGGGCATGGTCGCGGCGGCCGTCAGGACCTCAGGGTCAGTGCGCGTCGGCCGCCGCACGGTCCTCTTCGACGACAAGCCATACGTTCGGCACGGGTCCGCAGC
>JBHELH010000183.1:0-10658 GCA_046263215.1 Gemmatimonadaceae bacterium
GGGGACGGTCGTTGTCGACGGCGAAGAGTTCCCCGAGATTGAGTATCGCCAGCGCGACGCGACGCTCACCGGCGCCGAGGGCACCGCCGAGACGAACCTGACGCCGCGTGTCGTCGCCGGCGTGATGGGCGATGTCATGCGGGGACGATTCAGCGGCGGCGCGCCGCTGCCGTTCATGCCGGCGTCGCGGCTCGGCGGCACCGTTCGCTGGGAGAACGCGGGCCTGTCTGCTGGCGTCGAGGTCCGCCACGCCTTCCGCCAGTCGGCCACGCCGGAGTCCGAGCTCCGCACTGACGCGTATACGCTGGCGCACCTGCAGCTCGGCTGGAGCTTCATCGGGCGCTCGGCCGTCAACTCGATCACGTTCCGCGTCGACAACCTCTTTGACACCGAGTACCGAGAGGCCACGAGCCGCATCAAGCACGTCGCGGCCAACCCCGGACGCAACTTCAGCCTCGTCTACCGCGTGCTGTTCTGATCGGCGAGGTATCCGGCGAGCCGCTCCAGCATCCGCCGATCCGTCGCCTCCGCGTCGTCGAGCTTCGGCGTCTCGATGATCTTCGGCACGGACGCGAACCGCTCGTCGTTCATGATGCGGCGGAACGGCAGCTCGCCGAGTGACCCCTCCCCGATCAACTCGTGCCGGTCACGCCGCGACGCGAACGGCGTCTTCGAGTCGTTGAGGTGGAGGACTTGGAGTCGCGCCATGCCGAGTGTGTCCGTGAAGTGGGCCCACACGCCCTCGTAATCGCTGACGACGTCGTAGCCCGCCGAGTAGACGTGGCACGTGTCCACGCACACGGCGACTCGGGAGCGCTGCCGCTCGGCCACCGACGCGATCAGCGTCGCCAGCTCCTCGAACGTCGCCCCGAGCGCGGTTCCGGTGCCAGCGGTCGTCTCCAGGCAGAGGACCGTCGCACCGGGCACGCGCTCCAGCGCTTCGGTGATCGCATTGCCGTTCCGCGCGAGGCCGCTCGCGCGATCGTCGATGTAGTTCCCTGGATGTGACACCAGGTGCGCGAGGCCGAGCGCTTCGCACCGCCGCAGCTCGGCGACGAGCGAGTCGAGAGACCGCCTTCGGAGCGTGTCGTCCGGGCTCGCGAGGTTAATGAGATAGGAGTCGTGCGCCGCGAGGCTAACCAAACCGGCGGCGCCGACCGCCTCGGCGAACGCGCGACGTTCGTCGTCCGCGCAGTCGCGCTCCGCCCACCGCGCCGCCTGCTTCGTGAAGAGCTGCATTGCCGACGCGCCGATCGCCCGCGCCCGAGCCGGCGCCGACGGTGTTCCGCCGGAGGCCGAGACGTGAGCGCCCAGCAGCGGCGTGGCCGGCATCACCGCGCCCGCGCGCCGGCCACGCCGGCGTAAGGCTCCATGTGGACGAGCACCGCGTCGACCTGCGGGACGGCGGCGCGGATCGCGTCGGTCACGCGGTGCCCGAGCGCGTGCGCCTCGTCGAGCGGCGTGCGCGGCTCGGCTTGCACGTGAATCGTCACGTGGTACACGAGACCCGTCCGCCTGACGTGCAGCTTCTCGACGGCGAGCACGCCGGAGACCGCTTCGGCCGCCCGCCGCACGGGGCCGACGACGTCGGCGCCCGGCATGCGGTCCATCAGGTCGTGGAGCGCAGGCTGAAAGAGCGCGAGGCCGTTGTAGGCGATCACGCCGGCCGCGACGAGTGCCGCCCAATCGTCCGCGGCAGCCCATCCTGGGTCGCCGCGGACGCGGGTGCCCCACACGGCGAGACTGATGCCCACGAACGCGGCCGCCGACGTGAACGCATCGCTCAAGTGATGCCAGGCGTCCGCCTTGACCGCTCTGCTGCCGATCGCCGATCCGACCGAGAGCAGGCGCCGCGAGAGTGCTCCCTTCACGAGGACCACGCTCACGAGCACACCGAGCGTCCACGCGGCCGGAGGACCGTGCGGCATACGGATCTCTTGGATCGCCTCGACGGCGATCCCGACCGCGGCGCCGAGGAGCATCAGCGCGACGGCCGCCGCGGCGAGCGACTCCGCCTTGCCGTGGCCGTACGGGTGATCCTCATCGGCCGGCTGCGACGCGATCGCGAGTCCGCCCCACACGATGATCGAGGAGACGACATCGGCCGTGGACTCGACGGCGTCCGCCACGAGCGCGTAGCTGTTTCCGGCTAAGCCCGCGACCAGCTTAGTGCCGGCCAGCGTGGCGTTGATGAGGAGCCCGAGTTGCGCGTAACGGATGCCGCGCAGCGTTGCCTGCGCCATCGAGCGGAATCTACCAGCGTCCGCGTTGGTCGGTGGCGTGGGCGACGAGCTGCCTACTCGAACTCGCGGGCCCGACCCCGGAGGACCCGGCCGCAGCGCGGGCAATGGAGGTCGCCATCCTCCGCGAGCGCGTACCCGAAATCACGACCGCAGCCGCACTCGGTTTCGAGCGCCTCGTGGCCGCAGACCAGACAGAACGCGTCGTCCTCTTGGTAGTCTCGGGACCGACCGCAGACACCGCACCGCTTCGTGACGGTCACGTAACGCTCAGCGACGCTGCCGCAGCCAGACCTTGGGATCGACCGCCGGGCCCCCCTGTCGGATCTCGAAGTGGAGATGCGGACCGAGCTCCGGGTCCGACACGCCGACGGTCCCAACCGCCTGACCCTTGGCGACGCTGGCACCCTTGACCACGTCCGCGCGGCCGAGCGAGCCGTAGATGGAGTAATCGCCGCCGCCGTGCTCGACGATGAGGGTGAGCCCGTACGTGCCGAAGCGCGAGACCTCGAGCACCCTGCCGGCGGCGACCGCGTGAACCGGTGTCCCGGCCGGCGCTTTGATCCCGATCCCGTTCCAGCGGACGGCGGTATTGTTGGCGCGTTGCTCGCGGCCGAAATCGTAAAGGAACGACCCCTCGACCGGCCAGTCGAGGCGGCCGGCGCCGCCCGCCCGCATCGCGCCGTCGGCCGGCCGCGCCGCGGCGCCGCGGGAACGGCCGGCGGCAACCCGCGCCGCTCGCCGCCGCTCCGCGTCGACGGCGTTCGCGATCAGCCGGCTGAGCGCCGCCTCGTCGCGGCGGATTTCCGCGAGACGCGCGGCCGTCAGGGCGGCCGCGCGCTCGACGAAGGCGAGATTGGCGGCCCGGTGTCGTTCCAGCGCGCGGAGCCGTTCCTCCTCCTGCGCCCGCTCGCGCCGCGTCTCCTCCACGGTGGTCTGGAGCTCCACGAGCAATGCGCGCTGGCGCGCGGCCTCGTTTCGCAGCTCCTCGACGCGGCGCACCAGCGCGCGGTCATGTCGGGCCAGCTCGTGCAGGTACTTGTACCGCGTGACAAGGTCCCCAAACGACTGGGCCGCGAGGAGCGCCTCCCGCTCGTACAACGGGCCGCGCTTGTAGATGTCGCGCACGCGGCGTTGCAGCGTGGCGCGCTTGCGCGCGAGCTCCGCCTCCGTCGCCGCGAGCTGTGTCGTGGCCGTGGTTACGTCCGCGGCGATGTGTGCGAGCTGTTGGTCGAGCGCGCGCACCAGCCGCGCCGTCGCGTCGGCCTGGCGGTCGATGTTCGCGACTTCTTCGTTCAGCTCGTGCACCGTGCCCCGCAGCTCACTCATTCGGCGTTCCAGATCCGCGCGCTCCTGGCGCAGACGGGCGAGCTCTTCGCGACGGTCTTCGATACGCGAGTCGGGCTGCTGTGCCGAGAGGGCGGAGGGTAGAGGGTGGAGGGTAGAGAAGGCAACCGCCAGGAACAGCGAGAGCGTGCCCGCCCGTAGGCGCTTGCTCCACCCTCCACCCTCCACCCTCCACCCTGCCGTCATACCGCCCGCAGATGTCGCCGGACCGAGAGCGCCGTCCCGACGACACCGATCAGCGCGCCGAAGGCGATCCCTCCCCCGGCCATCGCCGTGTCGAAGAACACGGTGTCGAACCGCAGGTAGCCTTCGATCAGCCGCGTCGCGGCCCACGTCAGGAACAGCGCGAGCAGCCCGCCGAAGACCCCTTTGAGAAAGCCCTCGATGAGGAACGGGCGCCGGATGAAACCATCCGTCGCGCCGACGAGGCGCATAATCGCGATCTCCCTGCTCCGGGAGAGCACGGTCATCCGGATCGTCGCGCCGATGATGATCACCGCGACCGCCGCGAAGGCGAGGCCGAGCACGAGGCCCGTCGCGCCGGCGATATTGCGGAGCTGGTGCAGCCGGGTGACCCATTCCTCGCCAAAGCGCACGTCGTCGATGAAGTCGTACTCGCGCACGCGGCGCGCGACCCGGCGAACCGTCTCCGGGTCACGGTGCCCGGGTCGCAGGCGAATGTCGATCGACGCCGGCAGCACGGCGCCCTCGAACACGTCCTCGAACTCGCCGAGCTCGCGGCGCGCCTTCGCCAGCGCCGCCTCCGGCGTCACGACGTCCGCGCTCGCGACTTCGGCGTAGCGATTGATCTCGCCGGCCGCCAGTACGATCGCCTCGATCGACGTGTCGTCGGAGGCGAACGCCCTGATCTCGACGCGCTCCTCGACCTTGGCGAGCGCGGAGCGGATGTTGACGGCGACGAGGCCAAAGAGCCCGAGGGCGAAGAGCGAGAACGCGATCGTCGTGACGCTCAACGCGCTGAGGAGCGGGGCGCGGCGGGTGGCGACGACCGCTTCGCGGAGGGCGGAGCTCATTGGAGCGCCCCCCACCCGATCGGGTCCACGGTCGGGCTACCGCCGGGCGTGACCGATCCCGCTCCGTCCCCGGCCGCCGAGTCGAATACGATGCGCCCGTGGTCGAGCTCCACGACGCGGTAACCGGAGCGCCGCGTGAGCTCGAGGTTATGCGTTGCCATGACGACAGCCGTGCCGGCGGCGTTGATCTCGCGCAGCAGCTGGAAGATTCCGCGGGTCGCGCGGTCGTCGAGGTTCCCCGTCGGCTCGTCGGCGACGAGCAGGAACGGGTCGTTGACCAGCGCACGCGCGATCGCCACGCGCTGCTGCTCGCCGCCGGACAGTTCGCGCGGCAGCGCCGTCGTCTTCGACGCGAGTCCGACCCGCGTCAACACGCGGCTCACCCGCCCCGGGATCGAGCTACGCGCGACGCCGATGACCTCGAGCGCGAACGCAACGTTCTGCTCGACCGTGCGGTCCTCGAGAAGCCCGAAGTCCTGAAAGATGATCCCGAGCTTCCGCCGGAGCTTGGCGACGTCGGTCCGCGAAGCCGTGAGCGAGCTCAGGTCGCCGATCTTGACCTCGCCCGACGTCGGCCGCTCCTCGAGGTAGAGCATCCGCAGCAGCGTGCTCTTCCCGGCGCCGCTCGCCCCGGTCAGGAAGACGAACTCGCGCTTGGTGATGCTGAGCGACAGTCCGTTGAGCGCGGTCGTTCCACGCGGATACTGCTTGGTGACGTTGAAAAACCGGATCATGCGTGCGGCTGGGAGGTGCCGGAGGCGGAAAGCCGCCGCCGGCGGTCCGTCGCACCGGAGGGCGCGGACCGGTGCCTTCTGGGCGGGTGCCGCGGGATTACGGCATTACTGCAGACGGATCAGCCGGCTCCTCGTCACCGTCCGGATCCACCACCCTCCATCCGCTCGTCGTCACCGTGTCGACCACGGCCTTTAGGAGCCCGATCAGGATCGGACCCAACAGGATGCCCGCGATCCCGAACGTGTACACGCCCGTGACCAGGCCGACGAACATCCAGTAGAAGTTGAGCACCCGCGATTTCTGGGCGGCCAGTTTCGGGCGCAGGTAATTCGAGATGAAGAGCGTGTTGACGAAGAACCCGATCGACAGCACGGTCATCGCCGCCCCTGGCGCGTCGCGGAAGACCATGAGCCATCCGGCGACCGGCACGTAGACGGCCCACGACCCGACGATCGGGAAGAACCCGATGACGAAAGACAGGATCGCCAGCACCGGCGCCAGTGGGACCCGGAAGGCGACGAGCATCGTCAGGATGATGACCGTCTTGAGCGTCTGCGTCAGCAGCGTCGAGTAGATGGCGCCGTACAGTACGCCCTGCACGTTCCGCTCGAGTGCCGCCGAGAGCTCGGCGTACCGCGGCGGAATCTTTCCCCGGATGTACGCGGCGATCCGCTCGCCGTCGATCATCACGTAGAAGGCGGTGAAGAGAAAAATCGCCGCCGCGACGGTGAACCCGGCCACCGCCTCCCGGATGGCGACCGGGATCTGGAGGCCGTAGGCCGACGCCTGGTTGACGGCGCGGCGCACGGCCTCCGCCGTGTTGGCGTCGCGGAAGAACGGAAGCCGGTGCAGCGATGCGTCGATCTCGCGCGCGATTTCCACTTGGTTCTTGTCCACGTACTCGGCGACGTCGGCGACCTCGACGTAGCTGTACGCGAGCACGCCGAACACGGGTACGACGGCGAGCAATAGGGTCAAAATGCCCGCCGGGGCGCGCCGGCCGAAGGCGGCGAAGAATTGGAAGAAGAGCGGACGCAGGTACACACCGATCACGATGCCGAGGATGGCGGCGATGATCACCGTGCGCACCATCCATAGGAAGAGCGCGAGCACGATTACCGAAAGCATGCTCGTGATCATGATCCGCCGCAGCTCGGGCAGCGTCAGATCGACGACGCGGTGCGCGGCCCGCCGGTCGACGTGCCGGCGTTCCGCCCGTTGCTGCTCGACGCGGCGCTCCTCGGCGCGCCGGTCCTCAGCCGCGCGCTCCTCGATCTGTTCCCGGACCGTCTCCGATGCCATGGCTCCTGCGCCTCCGGACGCGACCGGCGCGCCCCCGCTCGGTTACCGCAGGGCCTGTTCCAAGTCGGCGATCAGGTCGTCGGCGTCCTCGATCCCGACGCTCAGGCGGACCAGCGAGTCGCCGATGCCCGCCCGCGACCGCTCGTCGGCCGAGAGATGCGCGTGGGAGGTGCGGCGCGGGACCGAGATCAGCGAGTCGACCCCACCGAGGCTCGGCGCGTGACGCCACACTCTGAGCTTTCCGACGAGTCGTTCGACCGCCCGGGCACCGCCCGCCAGCTCCAGCGCCAGCATCCCGCCAAACCCGTCCAGTTGCGCCCGCGCCACCTCGTGATCCGGGTGCGCGGGCAGGCCGGGGTAATGGACCCGCTTCACGGCCGAGCGGTCGGCCGCCCACTCGGCGATGCGTTGCGCGTTCGCGTTCTGGCGACGCACGCGCACGTCGAGCGTCTTGAGGCCTCGCTCGAGAAGCCAGCACGCGAACGGATCCGGCGCCTGGCCCCACAGCGTCATTTTGTCGCGCACTTCTTCCACGTATGTCTCGGTCCCCAGCACTGCGCCGCCGAGGACGTCGTGGTGGCCGTTGAGATACTTGGTGGCCGAGTGGATCACGACGTCGGCTCCGTGCTCGATCGGCCTGAAGTTCACGGGACTCGCAAAGGTCGAGTCGACGACCAGCGCGAGCCCGAGCTCGTGCGTCAGATAGCTCACCGGCCGCAGGTCGATCACGCGACAGGTCGGGTTGACCGGCGTTTCGAGAAAGATGGCGCGCGTCTCCTTGCGCAGCCGCCGACGCCAGGCACGCGTCTCGAAGGGGTCGACGAGCGTGACGCCGATGCCGAGTGCCGCGAACTCCTGGCTGAGGAGGCGGTGCGTGCCGCCGTACAAGAGGTTGCTCGCGACGAGGTGATCGCCGGGGCGGAGAAGGGCGAGCAGCGCGCACGCTGTGGCCCCCATGCCGCTCGCGAGCACGACCCCAGCGTCCGCCCCTTCGAGCATCGCGAGGCGCCGCTGCACGACCTCGGCATTCGGCACGTTGCCGTAGCGCGGGTAGCGCACTGCGGCCTCGCCGGCGGGGTCTTGCACGTAGCTGACCGACTGCACGACCGGCTGCACGACGGGCGCGTCCTGTTCGCCGGCCGGCGCGCCGCCTTGGACGGCGAGGGTGGAGAGGCCCAGCGTTTTCGCGCTGGTCTTGCCGGACCGCGTGCGTCCCTCAGGCAAGGGCGCTCCCGCGGCGGGCGCGGTCGAGGTCCGGCTTGATCACCCGCACGATCTCCGACGGCGAGGCGCCGGCGACGTCGCGCAGCACGACGTCCCCCTTCCGCTGAGCGGGATCGATGTACACGGTCGCGAGCTCATGACGGCGCGGGCCGTACACCCAGGCCAGCTCGCCGTCGACGAGAAGGCGGGTGCGCGCGTCGTCAGGGTTCATCCAGATCGCCGGGCCACGTTCCGGATCGCCGCGCCGGGACGCGATGAGGCGCTCGACGCGCAGCGGCCGGTTGATTGCGTCACTCACGGGCGTCGGTCCGCCCCGCATGCGCCCCGACGACCGCGTACCCGCCGTCGACCGCCATCACGAGCCGTCGCCGGTGGAGCGCCTCGAGCAGCTGCTTCGCGTCCGAGTCGTCGCCCCCGATCTCGTCCGCCACGTCCGCCGGCGCGGTGCAACCGCGGCTGCGGACGACCTCCCACGCGCGCCGTTCCTTATCGGTCAGCGCCCCCCGCAGCTCGAGCCCGTGCTCCTCCTCGACCAGCAAGGCGAGGCCGCGCTGCTCGAGCACGACCTCGATCGCATCCCAGTGGGCGTCGCTGACGCCGCGGAAGATAAAATACGCTTCGCGCGGTGGCAGGTCGTCGCAGTACCGGAGGAGCAGCTTCGCCACCACTTCGTCGGCGCACGAGAAGTCGATCATCCGGACGTGCGTGAAGTCGATGACGGCGAGCGCGGGGCCGGAGTCGCGGAGCAGGGCCTCGATCTGCGCGCGAACGGCGGCGCCAGTCGGGCGGGTGACGAGGTTGGAGTAGAGGTCGCAGGAGACCGTGTCCCGCAGCACCGCGCTGAGATCGATGTGGTCTATGTGCCGCATCATCGGCTCGATGACCGCTCCGGTATGGTGACCTGCACCTGCGCGCCGGGGAACGGCGCCAGCCTCTCCGCCAGCGGGACGTCCTCGTCCCAGTTCGGGACGATGCCGATCCGCGCGGTACCGCTTCGGATCGTGAGCTTGCCATCCCAGCGCCCTACGTAACGTCGCGCCCCCGCAAGTCCCTGTCCACGCCCCCGGTCCCGAAAACGGCTGACGCCGCGGATCACCGCTTCCTCGAGCGCGGCGGCGTCATCCCAGCGGTCATCCGGGATCCGACCGGGTAGGCTCTCGAGCGAGCGGCGGAAGCCGACGCCGGCGTCGCAGACGGCGATGACGACGACGCGCCGCCCGAGTCGCTTCGCCCAGGTGTAGGCTTGGACGGCGACCCAGCCGCCGCGGCCCGCGTGCTCGACGATGTTCTGACAGATCTCGGAAAGCGTCATCGCGAACCCGACCGTCGCCTTGGCGTCGATATTCAGCTCGTGCTGGAGGATTTGCTGCGCCTTCTGCTGGATGCGCCCGACCACGTCGTGCACGTCCTCGCTGCCGGTCACGGGCGTGATCTCGAGCAACACGTTGGAGTCGCCGCCGCGCGGCCGCGGCACGTGTCCGTGCAGCTCGTACAGCTCCTCCGCGTAGCGGAAGAAGCCGGCGCGAGCCCAGTAGGACGCGGTGTCGTCGTTGTCCGGCGCGGCGAGCGCCGGGCGCTCCGACCTCGACTGCGCGAGGCAGAGTAGCGCCGTCAGGCCGTACGGCGACGCCCAGCGCGCGTGACGCGCGTCGACGAGCACGCGCGCGTCCGGCGGAACGGGCGCCAGTTGGTCGAGCACCTGCTCGAAGGTGTGGTCATCGAGCGATGGCGGGACGTTGACGACGGTCGTCACGTGAGGCTGAGCTCTCCGCGCAGGTGGTTGGCGAGCCCGGTCGCGCCGCGGTGCTCCACATTGCGGGCGCCCGCCCGATGGGCCGCCCGGATGGCGTCGACGAACTTATCACCGACGAGCAGCCGCGAGAAATAGGTCGCGCCCCACACGTCGCCGCAGCCCGTCGGGTCGCCGCCGCCGGTGATGCGCGGCGTCTCCCCGGGGATGAGCGCGGTCCGCGCGGGCCCGAGCCGGCCCGTCCCGCCGCGCGGGGAGGTGGCCAGTCCGCCCCGCGGCGGCAGGTCGGCGAGCGTCTCGAAACCGGGCGCCGCGAAGTACACCGCGCCCCGCTTGGCCAACGTCACGACCAGACACGACACGCCGGCTGCGAGTGCGGTCGCCGACAACGCCATGGGATCGGGCGCCATCATCGCCGCCTCGTCCTCGTTGATCTGTAGCACGTCGAAGCACCCGCACCACGCGGCGACGTCGGGGAGTGGCCGGGGAGTCCGCAGCCCGCTCGGCTGCACCGCCATCACCAGCATGTGCAGGTCGCAGTAGATCGGCCCGCGGAAATGCTGCCGCAGCAGCTGCGCCGTCTGCAGGTCCAGCTCCCAGCCGCTGAGGAAGTTGACGTACAGCGCGTCGAGCCGTGCCGCGTCGAGCAGCGGCTTGAGGCCGGCCCACGTCCACCCAGGCACGCCGCCGGTCAGCACCTCGGTACGGCGCTCCTCGCTGTGGTACCGAAGCTCGACGCGATTGTTCGGGTACGGCACCTCCACCAGCGCGGCATCGGGCGCAAGCCGCCGCAGCGTGCCGATGAATTGCGCCGCGCGCGGCGCGAGGTCCGCGCCGACCTTCATGATCGGCACGATCTCCCAGTCTGGCGGCAACGCGGCGTCGAACGCGCCGAGGGTGTACGTGATGCCGCCCCACTCTTCGACCGGCGCCGCGCGCTCGCCGCGGCCGCGAATGACGTCCCAGACGAACGTCCCGATGACGCCGACGCGCTTGCGGGGGGGGAGGTGCGAGGTGCGTGGTGGG
>JBHELH010000184.1:0-11925 GCA_046263215.1 Gemmatimonadaceae bacterium
GCAGCGGCCGCGCCCCCTGGAACTCCATACCGAGCATCGACGGCAGGAGGATCGGCCAGCCGTCACGGCGGAGGCTATAGAAGAGGCGACCCTCGCGGACCTCGAGGGCGACCTCGTTCCTGCCGTCGGGCGACGAGACGCGAAGCTGCTCCTGGGCGGCGGCGACCGCAGTCGCCGCCGTGGCGAGCGTCGTGTACGTGATGCCCAACGTGAGCCGGCGAACCCAGCTGCGTATCCGCATGTGGTCTCCGTTCAGTTTGGTCGGGTAGGTTTGGAGAGACCGGCTGCAAACATCCGACACACTCTTGCAGCGTGAGCGGCCAAAGCGAAATGTTCCAGAGCCGGGCAGCCTACCGGTGTCGCGATTCTTTTCTACAGGCGGTTCGCCCGCCAACCCGCCGAGGTACCAATGAGGTCGATCTCACCACGCGTCGTACTGTTGCTCGGCTTCGTCGCCGGAGTCGTGACAGGATGCGGCTCCTCCCGAGCGGCCCGCCCGCAGCCCCCACAAACTGGCATGGTGACCGCCGAGGACATCGAGCGGAGCCCGGATCAGCCGATCGAACAGGTCCTCCAGGCCAAGGTGCCGGGCGTCTGGGTCACGCGGACTCCCGACGGCGGCATCGCCGTTCAGATCCGGGGAACAACGTCGATTCTCGGCAGCAACGCCCCGCTCTACGTCATCGACGGCGTCGCGATACAGCCCGGGCCCGGCGGGGCGCTGAACGGGGTCAACCCGTACGACATCGAGTCGATCGAGGTGCTGAAGAATCCCGCCGACACGGCGATGTACGGGATGCGCGGCGCCAACGGAGTGATCGTCGTCAAGACGAAGAAGCCGAAGCGGCGCTAGCGGGCGGCGACTGCGGTCGCCCCCCGCGTCCGGACCCGGTGCACTACGTGCTGGCCGACCCGGCGCCCCTGGACCGACCCTTCCTCGACCGCCATGCGGTAGTGAATCCCGCCGTACAGGCGGCTAATCGCGGCTTCGGCCGCCGCCTGCCTGAACGACGGGAAGGAGCGCATAGGTAGGCCGTACGCGATCTCCGTCGTGTCATTGAACGCGAAGCCGTCGCCAAATTGGTCCGTCAGCACCTCGGCTGCCGCGTTCGAGACGACGCTGTGACCACTCGGGTACTCGGGGAAGGGAGGCGTTTGGAGGAGCGGCGTCCACGCCTCGTCGAGGTGCGCGTTGATCACCGTCTCCGGGCGCACGAGGTTGCTCCGGAATTTCTCGTCCCAGCAGCTGATGAAGCCGTCGGCGAGCGCGATCGCGGTGCGCGCGTAGGCCTCGGCCGATCGGATGAGATCAGCCCCCGACTTCTGAGCGGCGGTTCCCGCGATGCTCATCCAGTGCCCGCCCGGCGTCGCCTTCTTCGTCGCGTACATCGCGTGCCCGCGCACGTGCATGACGTAGGGGTTGTCATCCCAGAACGCCAAGAGTGCGCGCTGCTCCGGCGTCAGCTGCTTCGACACCTCGTACACTTCCTTCGCCTGTCGGAAGAACGCGCTGCCTTCCGTCATGTCGAAGGGCAGCGGCGGCTTCGGGCGGAACTGGCTCGCCGAATCCATCGCGAACGGCCGGTGCTTCGCCCAGTTGGGCTCGACGGCGTCCATGTAGGCAGGCGGCGTCGGAATCCAGCGGCCGGGCTCGGAGGTGACGGTGTACTTCGGGTAGCCACGCGTCTGCGGGAAGTGGTCCTTCGAGGCCCACGCCAGGATGTGCTGCGCTACCCGGTCGCCGTAAGCGACCGAGCTGTCGAACACCGCGTTCGGCACGCCGAGCTGCTTGAACCGCTGGTGCATCGCGGCGCGCAGTGAGTCCATGCGCGAGCGCGAGAACGTAAGCGCCTTGCCGACGGTCATGAACGCGTGGACGCCGGCGAGTGGCAGGTAGATCTGCGCCGCGCTGTCCGGCACAGGTACAGCTGTGAGCCCGTTCACCTGTCCAGCCAGCGTTCGATAGGTCGAGTCGCCCTGCCGGAGCGTCTCGTAAGCCGCGATGCTCGCGTAGGCGTACACCCGGCTCGCCTGGGGCGGGCTGAAAATGTCGTAGACGATGACGCTCGTCAGCTGACCCATAGCAGCGTGGAGCATCTGCGCGTCGGGCGTCTGCGCTCGGTAGTCGGCACGGGCGTGGCGGCACCCCTGTAGTGCCCCGGTGCCAAGCAGCATGAGCAGCAAGAGCCGTGTTCTCATGGACGTCACTCCCTCGAAGGTGGGAGCGAAGAGGTGAGAGGCGGGAGCGGAAGGACCGCTCTCACCTCTCCCCTCTCACCCCCACCTCCCTTACGTGTCGAGCGGAAGATGATCGGGCGGTCGTTGTTCCGCGTCACGACGTACAGCTCACCGCGCCGCGTCTCGATCCGCTGGATGTCGCGCGCCTGTCCCGGCACGAGAACCCCACTTTCCGTCGCGCGCGTCGGTGTGAACTTGCCCGACCCATCCCCGCGCAGGAAGAGCCCGTACCCGGCGCTCAGGCGGCCGATCTCCGGCTTGACGCCATCGAAGTTGCCGGCGAGCAGCAGATCGAGCTTGCGGTCCCCGTCGAAGTCGTCCGCGAGGATGCCGTAGACCGGCGCGACCTGCGCCTCGAGCGGTAGCGGGACGAGCGTGAACGAGCCATCGCCGTTGTTCCGGACGAGCGACGTCGCGAAGGTGTGCGCCTGCTTCATGACGGCGTCGCTGAGATCCGTCGGTGGGAAGATGTCGGCGACTGTCTTCAGCGCGTAGTCCTTGTAGTTGAGAAAGCGCGCCTTGAGGAAGGGCAGCGTCTTGATCAGGTCGTCGCGCAGCGGCAGCGGGTAGCTGACGCCTTTGTTGTAGTACGACACGATCTGCTCGACAAACCCATTCCCGTCAAAATCCTTGACGTGCATCGTCGCCGGCTCGGTCGGGGTCGCGCGGAGTCGCGAGTTGAGCCCGAGGTTGCCGACGACGAAATCCGTGCGACCGTCCCCTGTGAAATCACCGGCCACGATGCGGTTCCACCAGCCGTGGCTCTTCTCGAGGCCGGGCACGCTGAGCCGCTCGAGGCGGCCCCCGCCGGCGTTCCGGAAGACCGTGATCGGCATCCACTCCCCGACGACGACGAGGTCGACGCGTCGGTCGCCGTCGACGTCCCTCCAGAGCGCGTCGGTCACCATGCCGACGCGCGCGAGCTCGGGGGCGATGTCTGCCGTGACGTCGGTGAAGCGCCCGCGCCCGTCGTTCTTCAGGATCCTGCTCGCGGGGTCGACGCCGTAGCGCCACGGGATCACGCGGCCGCCGACGAAGAGGTCGATGTCACCGTCCCAATCGTAGTCGGCGGCCACCACCCGCGATCCGCTCGTGTTGTCCGCGGGCAGGTGGCCGACCGCCTTGCGGAGGTTGCCGCGGCCGTCGTTGAGGTACAGCCGGTCGTCGAGCGCCGGCGCGCCCTCTGTGAACTCGCCGCCCCCGCTCACGACGTAGAGGTCGGCGTCGCGGTCGCCGTCGGCGTCGAAGAAGACGGCGCCGAGGTCCTCCGACACCTTGTCCTTCTCGAAGATCGGTTCGTTGGTGCTGACGAAGCGACCGTCGCTCCGCTGGATCAGCAGTCGGCCTGCCTGCTCCTTCGCGCCGCCCATGAAGGCGTCGTCCAGCCCGTCGCCGTTCACGTCGCCGACGGCCATGAACGGCCCCTCGGTCGTGAGCATCTTCGGCATCAGACGCTCGCGGTCGAAGTCGACGAAGTCGTTTTCGCGGTGGGTGAAGGGGAGCGCGGTCTCGTCTGTCACGTCCGCGAAGAGTGCGGTCCGTAGTCCGTGGGCGGTGGTCCGTGGCGAGGGACGTCCCGAGGGAGTCTCGCGCACCGCGAATGCCGGACCACGCACCGCGTCAGCTTGCCGCACCGTGATCCGTTGGTTCGCCACCACGTTCTTCAACGTGCTCGCGCGTCCGTCCGGCCACTCGACGCGCACTGAATCAGCGCTCTCGTACTGCCCGATACCGAACGTCAGCACGTAGTCGACGCTCGACTGAAAGCCACGCGTGGGCTGGAGCTCCTGCATGTAGAGATCTCCGCCCCCCGCCCCGCGCCCGCCCGCGTAGATTGTCACCTTCGCTCCGACACCAAACCGGTTCGCGCCCTGGCCTTCGAGCGTCACTTGCAGGTAGCGGTTCGTTCCCAGCGATCTCGCGTTGTTCCGGTAAACGAAGGCTTCCTCGTTGACGTTGTTGACGACGAGATCGATCGCCCCGTCGCCGTTCAGATCACCGTACGCGGCGCCGTTCGAGAAGCTCGGCGTGTCCAGCCCCCACGCGGCACTCTCGTCGGAGAACGTCAGGTCACCGCGGTTCCGGAAGGCGTAGTCCGGCAGCTTCGTCGAGGTCATCGCCTTGACGAGCTTCATGAAGTCGACGCGCTTCCCCTCGGTGGCTGCGCGCATCGTCGCGTCGTTCGCCAGGAATGCGACGTAGTCCTGCGACGTCACGTCCTTGGCGAGGCCGTTCGTCACGTAGATGTCCTTGAAGCCGTCAAGGTCGTAGTCGGCGATCAGCGCGCTCCAGCTCCAGTCCGTCCGCGCGACCCCGGCCAGCCGCCCGATGTCGCTGAACGTCCCGTTCCCGTTGTTCAGGTGGAGCATGTTGCGCATGAACTGGTGGTGGTACCCGTTGTTGACCTTCGTCTGGTAGACGTCCCACCCCTCGAACGACGCCGTCGTCTTCAGTCGATACTCGTCGTCCGGCAGCATGTCGGTCACGTAGACGTCCGGCCACGCGTCGTTGTTCACATCGGCGATGTCGAGCCCCATCGAGAAGTAGCTGATGTAGGGCATCTGCTTCTCGAGCGACTCAGTGAACGTGCCGTCCGTGTTGTTGATGTAGAGGTAGTCGCGCTCGAAGAAGTCGTTCGAGACGTAGAGGTCGGGCCAGCCGTCGCGGTCGACGTCGCCGACAGCGACGCCCAGCCCGAAGGCGATCTCGCTGCCGTAGATGCCGGCCGCCTCGCTGACGTCGGTGAAGCGGCGCCCGTCGTTGCGGAAGAGCTTGTGCCCGCCGGCCGCGTTGCGGAGGTGCCGGATGTTGCGGAGGCCGAAGCTGGCGGCCGGGCGGAAGGAGTTGTTGACGACGTAGAGATCGAGATCTCCATCCCGGTCGTAGTCGAAGAAGGCGGCCTGCGTCCCGTACCCCTCGTCGGCGATGCCGTAGGTGGCGGCCATTTCCTCGAACGTCGGGGCGCCGTTCGCGCTCAGCCCCTTGTTGATGTACAGTTCGTTCGCGCGCCGCTCGCCGGCGACGTTCCCGGCGTAGCAGACGTAGACGTCGAGCCGCCCGTCGGCGTTGACGTCCGCCATCGTGACGCCGGTCGCCCAGAACCCTTTGCCGCGCACGCCCGCCTCTCTCGTCACGTCGCGGAAGCGGAAGCCCCCCCGGTTCAGGTAGAGGCGGTTCCCCTCGAGGTTCGAGGTGAGCAGCAGCTCGGGGAGGCCGTCGCCGGTCAGGTCGCCGAGCGCCACCCCGCCGCCGTTGTAGAAGTTGCGGTAGGTAAAAACGTTAAAGTCGCGCGACTCGGTCACGCGGTTCTCGAAGCGGACGCCGGTGTAGTTCGAGGGGAGCCTCGTGAAGAGACGGCCGCGCGGGTCCGGCGCCCCGGCGAGCGCGACGTCCCCGGAGGAGGCGTCTCGGGGAGAGCAGCTCACGACGGGAAAGAGGCCCGAGAGCAGGAGGAGCAACCTCGGGCTAGGCAGCTTCTTCATACGTCTACAGTAGGTGCCGAAAAACAGCCTGCCCCCGAGAGGAGGCAGGCTATGGTGTCACTCGGACCGGGGATACGCAACAACGAGTCGCAGCCTTCGGCCGCGACGCTGATAGCGTCTCAGTATCCCGGATTCTGCACCAGTGCCGGGTTCGCGTCGATCTGGGTCTGCGGGATCGGCAGCAGAATGCGGTGCGCTGCCGACTGCGGCTTGTTGAACCAGGCCGCGGTGAAGCCGCCGTGCCGGATCAGGTCCATGCGCCGCTTCGCCTCGCCCGCGAACTCGAACAGCCGCTCGCGCAGGATGGCCGTGCGGAACTCGGCCTGCGTGGCGGCCGCGAACGCGGGCATGCCGACCCGGGAGCGCAGCGTGGTGCCGTTGATCGTCGTGTTCATCGTGGCGACGGCGAGCCCCGTGTTCCCGAGCTCGTTCTGCGCCTCCGCCTTGATCATCAACATCTCGGCGAGCCGGAAATAGGTGAAGTCGTTGCCGTGATCCTGGGCCACGTGGTTCGGATCGGGGGGGAACTTCAGGATACGGGCGCCATCACCTTCGGTCGCCTGATTCGGGTTCGGGATCTCCGGCGTGAAGACGAGCTGGGTCGTCGTCCCGCGCACGTTCACCGGTTGCTGGTAGTTGGAGGCCTGCGGGTCGAGGTTGACCTGCGGGCCGACGAGGAAGATCTGGCGGCGCGCGTCGGCCGCGTCGAAGGCGTTGTACACCTCGGCGATCGTCGAGAAGCCGTTCCAGGCGTCGGGGCTCGTCTGCGCGTAGTGCAGCGTGCGCTGGACGAAGTTCATCCCCAGCTCGCCGCTCGCCGCGACGTGCTTCGCGACCATGATGTTCTCGCGCGACAGGTGGTTGTCGTGCGTGAAGTTCGCGCGCCAGTTCGTCGATAGCGTGTACTGGCCGGAGTTGATCACCCGATCGGCGGCGTTGATCGCCGCGTCGCAGGCGGTCGCGGTCCCGATCTGCACCGTCTGGCAGGAGTTGTACGCGGTCGCGCTCGGGTCGTCCCGCCGCATGACGCCGGCGTTCAGGTACAGGCTCGCGAGGATCGCGTCGGCCGCGTACCTCGTGAGTCGCCCGTTCTGCGCGGCCGGCCACGTCTCCGGCAGCACGGCGCGCGCGGCGGTCAGCTCGTTGGCGATGAAGTCGAAGACCTCGACCTTGCTGTTGCGCGGGCGCTCGGCGATCTCGGTCGTCTCGACGATCGGAACGCCGCCGAAGTTGTCGAGCAGCAGGTAGTAGTAGAACGCGCGCAGCGCCCGCAGCTCCGCCTCGACGATGTTCTTGTTGGCGACGTTCACGTTCGGCAGCGCCTCGAGGACGACGTTCGCCCGCGCGATCGGCGTGTATGCGTCGACCCAGACCCGCCTGACGTCGTCCAGCCCCGCCGGGCTGTTGGCGGCCCAGGTGTGCCGGTCGAGCTCCATCCAGCGCCCGTTGTCGAGCCAGTCCTGGCCGCGCGTCGGTATGATCATCTCGTCCGAGCTGATCTCGGCCATGTTGTAGTAGCCCCAGAGCGTGAACGGGTTGCGCAAGCCGGCGTACACCGACGCCAGACCGGCCAGGACCTCTTCCTCGTTCTGGTAATAGTTGTCCGGGGTGATGGCGCTCTTCGGCTCCTCTGACAGCTCCGTGCACCCCTGCACGGCGATCAGGGCCGGGGCGAGGAGCAGCAGGCCAAGACGCCGCGCCGCTCTGATCGAGGTCGGAAGGATGAGGTTCCGCATGAGAGGCAGTTCCCTGTACGAGTGAGCGAGAAGGCTAGAACGCGGCACGAACACCTGCCGTGAAGGTCCGTGGGCGCGGATAGGTGAGGTAGTCGATGCCACGCGAGGCGAGGCCGGCCTGCACGTGGACCTCGGGGTCGATCCCGCTGTAGCCGGTCAGCAGCAGCAGGTTGTCGCCGGAGACGTAGACGCGGGCGTTGCGGACCGGCCCGGCGAACGCCGGCAGGGTGTTGAACGTGTACCCGATCGTGACGTTCTGGAGCCGCGTGAACGAGCCGTTCTCGATGTACTTCGACGAGAAGATCGCCGGCTCGCGGAGCCCGATCCCATCGGTCAGAGCGTCACGCAGGAAGTTCTTCCCCTGGAGCGCGTTGCCCTTCGTCGAATAGACGAGAGCCGTGTTGTTGAAGACCTCCTGCCCGACCTCGCTCCGGATGAGGAAGCTCAGATCGAACTGACCCCAGTTCGCCTGGCTCCGGATGCCGAGCGTGAAGTCGGGGTTGGCGTTGCCGATGATGTCGTAGTCGTCGGCGGTCGGCGCCGTCGTCTGCCCGTTCGTGCAGCCCGCCGTCGTCCGATTGCACCGGAACAGTTGCTGCCCGCTGTTGTTGACCCCCACGAACACCGGCCCGTAGAACGTGCCGAGCGGCTCGCCCGGGATGATGCGCTGCGCGAGCTGCCCCGACTGCCCCTGGCCGCTGACGCCGCCAGTCCCGATGAAGCTGCGGCCGCCGAGGTCGACCACCTTGCTCCGCTCGGCGGTGAAGACGAGACCGAGCGTCGCCGAGAGGTTCCGCCGGGAGAGGGCGAGCGCGTCGAGCGACGCCTCGATGCCCTGGTTCTGCACCTTGCCGATGTTCTGGATCATCGTGTCGACGGCCGCCGGCTGCGGGACGAAGACCGTCAGCAGCAGGTCCTTCGTGTTCTTTCGGTAGTACTCGATGCTGCCGGAGATCGTGTTGTTCCGGAAGCCGTAGTCCGCCGCGACGTTGAACTGCGCCGTCTGCTCCCACTTGAGGTTCGGGTTGGGATTCCGGCTCGGCGCGACGCCGACAGTCGTGACGTCGCCGAAGCCGTACCGCGCGTTCTCCGCCGTCTCGAGCAGGATCAGCGACGCGTAGGGCGGGACGCCGGGGTTGCCCTGCAGGCCGTAGCCGGCGCGGATGCGCAGATCCGAGAACGGCATGTTGGCCATGAACGGCTCCTTGCTGATGCGCCAGGAGGCCGAGATGGCGGGGAAGACCGCCCACTTGTTCCCCTCGCCGAAGCGGGACGAGCCGTCGCGGCGTAGCACGCCGGTCAGGAAGTAGCGATCGCGGAAACTGTAGTTCGCGCGGCCGAAGAAGGAGACGAGCCGGCTTTCCTCGGCCCACGAGAACGTGTTGCGGGTCTGCGCGTTCGACGCGCCGAGGTTGTTGAAGCTGAACGCGTCGGTGAGGAAGTTCCGTACGTCGATCCAGAACTCGTCGTTCTCGTACTCGCTGTACTCGTAGCCGCCGACGACGTCGAAGCGGTGCTCCTCGTTCATCTCGCGGCGGTAGGTGAGCAGGCTCTGGAGCGTCAGCGCCTGGTTCGTGCGGTCCGCCTGGCGCGCCCGCCCGTTGAACTCGGCCCCGATCGGGCTCGACTTCGGGAGGTACGTCTTCCGGACGCCGGTGGAGCGGTCGCCGCCGAAGTTGAGCGACGCCGTCAGCCCGGGCATCAGATCGAGCTCGCCCTGGATATTGCCGAGGATCCGCGACGTCGTGCCGACGTCGGCGATCTGGTTGGCCATCGCGAGGGGATTACGGATCGACTGCCGACCCGTCCCGACCTCGAAAAACCTCACCGTTCCCGTCCCCCCGTCGGTCGTCCGGACCGGCTGCGTCGGATTGAAGATCACGACGTTCTGGAAGACGCCGCCCTCGAACCCGCCCGTGTTCTCGAACGGGAGGTAATCGTTCTCGACCTGCGAGGCGGTGAGGTTGATGTTGAGGCGCAGACGGTTCTCGAACGTCTGGTGGTTCCCGTTCAGGCGACCCTGCAACCGCTGGAAGCTGTTGGCGACGGCGATGCCTTGCTGGTCCATGTAGTTGACCGAGGCGCGGTACTGCGTCTCGCCGCGGCCGCCGGCGAAGGCCAGGTTGTGGTTCTGCGTCGTCGCGTTGTGCAGGACCTCATCCTGCCAGTCCGTGTTCGCCGGACCCAGCGCGTCGAGGCTCGCCGGCGCGAGGCCGACGCGCGTGCAGTCGACCCCCGTCGGAGGGTTCGCGACGCAGGCCCGGTTCAGGGCGACCTGCTCCTGCGCGAAGGCGCGATACTGGCCGGCGCTCACGAGGTCGTACGTCCTCGCCGGCGAGGCCACGCCGACGTAGCCGTCGTACTCGGTCGACGCCCCGCCGGCCGCGCCCTTCTTCGTCTCGATGAGGATGACGCCGTTCGCCGCGCGGCTGCCGTAGATCGCCGTCGCTGCGGCGTCCTTGAGGATCGTGATCGACTGGATATCCGCCGGGTTGAGCAGGTTGAGCGGGTTACGCGGGAGCGCCGCGCTGGCGCTCGTCGCCGCGTCCATCGCGCGCGTCTCCGTCTCGACGTTCTGGATCGGCACGCCGTCGATCACGTAGAGCGGCTCGTTGCTGGCGCTGATCGACGTGCCGCCGCGGATGCGGATCTGCACGCCGGAGCCCGGCTCGCCGTTGTTCTGGGTGATCTGCACGCCGGCGACGCGCCCCTGAATCATCTGCTCCGGATTGGTGACCACGCCGACGCGCGCCTGCTCAGCGTCGACCGTCGCGACCGATCCGGTGATCGCCTCGCGGCGCTGCGTGCCGTAGCCGGTGACGACCACGCCCTCGAGCACCGCGGCCTGCGGCTGCATCGTGAAGTCGGCCGTCGCCGTTCCACCGGGCGTGACCGTCACGTCGAGCTGCTGCGGACCGAAGCCGATGCGAGTCGCCCGCACGCGGTTGACGCCCGCGGGCGCGTCGACAATCCGGTACGTACCGTCGTCCCTGGTAATCGCTCCGCGCGTCGTTCCTTCGACGCGCATGGTAACCCCCGCGAGAGGCTGACGACTCGGGCCGTCCATGACGCGCCCGGTAATCGTGCCCGTTGAGCCTTGAGCGCCGAGTCGCGTAGCGAGGAGGAGGATACCGACGAGCGCGGGAGTGAGGTGACGCAAAGCCATACGTCCGCCCTCTATAGGTGGGAGGTGAAGGTCGACTACATATTCCGGCCCCGTACAGGAATGTCAAGGTCGTTACGGGGACGAGTCTTCGACCGAGGGCGACCCGGTTGGCCCCACGGGACAATTACAAATCCTCGATCACGCCACAAAGTTCACGGTGGATTTTGCCGTCATGAATCTGTTCACTATCGTCCTGCTGGCGCAGCTCGCCGTACCGGCGAGGCAGACGCTACCGGTGCTGGCGTTCCCGGAGCCCGGCCTCGACGACAGCGCCGCCTACCAGGGCTACCAGACGCGCTTCTTCCGCGACGCCGCGGGCAACACGGTCCAGATCTACGTCGACGGGCGCGTCGGGCGAGTGGTGCACCTCTGGGCCGACGCGGACAATGAGAGCATCGGCTTCACCGCGCGCGATGCCGCCGGTCAACCGGTCGCGCTCCGGTGGGACGGGGAGGCCGCGGAAGTGTCGGCGGCCTCGGGGACGCGGGCGCTCGAATACCGACTCGTCGCCGACGCGCCGTTCGTCCGCCTCGGCCTCTTCCTCCTCGGCTCGATGCGCGTCGAGCGCGACTTCCAGTACGCGGGCCGTCACCGCGGGCCGTTCAGCGGTCCGCCGTTCGCCGTGCAGGAGATCGACCGTCTGCTGGCGGCGCTCGAGCGGCTCGACCCGTCGGAGCGGCAGCGGCACCTCGCACTGGTCGGCGCGCGCGACGTTCTCGTGCTGCGTGGACGCCTGCAGCCGACGTTCACGACGCGCCGCAACGCCTCGGCCTCGACCACGCGCGTCGTTCAGCCGTCGCTGGACGCGCGCGACACGCTCGCGCTCGAGCTGCGCACCGATCCGGCTCAGGTCGCCGCGGCACAAGTCGGCAACGTCGTCTCGCTGCGCGCGCGGTCGGGGGCGCAGGTCGCGTTCACCGTTCGCGTCGAGACGACCGCGGAGCCACTCACGCCGCTGACGCGCGCCGACATCTTCACGCCGGAGTTCCTCGCCTTCCTCAACGTCGCGCAGCGCGGCCGCGTCACGAGCGCGGTCGCCGGCGACACCGCCGCGACCCGCGCGCGGTGGCTGGAGCGGCAGGTGCGCGGCGTGGAACTCCTCGCGTCGCGCGAGAAGCTGATGGCTGGGCTCCCGAACTACGCGACGTACTTCGGGCGCGACATGCTCGTGACCGCGCTCGTCATGCGCCCCATCTGGCGCGGCGAGGTGTCGGAGCTCGTCATCGGCAGCGTGCTGCGCAAGCTGTCCCCGTCGGGGCAGGTGAGCCACGAGGAGGCGCTCGGCGGCCAGGCGGTGCGCGAG
>JBHELH010000185.1:0-19466 GCA_046263215.1 Gemmatimonadaceae bacterium
CGCGGCAGGTGACGAGGAGCGTCCCGAGGGTTTAGCGCGCACGGCGCGGTTACTTCGCCACACCTTGCTCTTCCCGGTCGCGATCTCCTCCATCGTCCGTCCGCTCTCGATCGACGTGTCGTGCGTCGCGACGACGTCGGAGCCCGGCTCGGTGAACTCGTCATGACGCTTGATGAGCAGCCACTGCGCGCGCTCGCCACTTCCGCCGCCGGGCGCGGGCTTGATGCGCCGCAGCACCCATGCGCCGCGCAAGCGCTCGCCATCGAGCCAGATCTGGAGGTTGCCCTTCCGGTAGCCGGCGCGCAGCGCGGCGACCGGGTCACCCTCGGCGCCGTCGGCCGTGTAGGTCCCGCGATCCCAGAGCATGACGGTGCCGCCGCCGTACTCGCCCTTGGGAATCGTCCCCTCGAACGAGTTGTACTCCATCGGGTGATCCTCGACCTCCATGGCGAGCCGGCGCTGCGAGGGGTCGAGGCTTGGGCCTTTGGGGACGGCCCAGCTCTTCATCGCCCCGTCGAGCTCGAGGCGGAAGTCGAAGTGCAGGTGGCTGGCGGCGTGCTTCTGGATCAGGAACTGGAGCGCGCCCTCCGCGCCGCGGTCGCGCCTCCGACGCGGCGTCGGTTTCGCCTCGTCGCCCGACGGCTCCGGAGTGCGCGCGAAGTCTCGCTTCCGCCGGTACTCGCGCAGGCTCGCTGGCGCCGCCGTGTCGCCTCTCGTCTTCCCGTCTCTGCGTGGGCTCATGGCAGTCGAAACCCCCACGACGGGCAAGAGCGGTGCCGACGCGTCCGCTTCATTCTTGCAAAGCGGGTCGACCAAATCGTGGCTCGCGATGTGCGACGGGCCGCGCCACCCCGACGAGGTATGGTCCGATGGCGGCACTACCGCATCGCCTCATGTCCGAACCCGTGGGTCAACTCCGCAATCGCATCTTGCGCGCGCTTCCGGAGGAGGAATACGCGCGCCTCGCCCCCGCGCTCGAGCGCGTGTGCATGGAATCGAGACAGCTCGCCTTCGACGTCGACCGTCCTATCGACTACGTCTACTTCCCGGAAGACTGCGTCGTCTCGATCGTCGGCGTCACGGCCGAAGGCAGCGCCGTCGAGACAGCGTCCGTCGGGCGTGAGGGGATGGTGGGCCTGCCCGTTTTCCTCGGCGTCGAGAGCACCCCGGCCCAGGCGTTCTGCCAGATACCGGGTGAGGCTCTCCGCCTCGACACCGGCACCCTCCAGCGCGAGGCGGCGCGCGACGGGCAGCTGCGCAGGATCCTCAACCGCTACACGCAGGCGCTCTTCACGGCGGTCGCGCAGGCGTCCGCGTGCAACCGCCTTCACACGATGCGTCAGCGGTGCGCGCGGTGGCTACTCCAGACCCAGGACCGTGTCGGCAAGGACGAGTTTCCACTCACCCAGCGCTTCCTGTCGCAAATGCTCGGCGTCCGCCGCGCGACAGTCACCGAGGCTGCGAGATCGCTTCAGCATGCGGGCCTCATCACGTACGTCCATGGCCGCATCACCGTCCGCGATCGGCCCGGCCTAGAGCGTGTATCCTGTGAGTGCTACGCGATCATCCGCCGGGAGCTCGAGCGCCTCCTCGAAGGGCGCACCACTCCAAGCCCCCTCGACGGCCTCCGGGTCTCGGTGGCCGGCCTTTCGACGGCCGGCGACGGCGCGTCGCCGCCCAGGACAGGCGGAACAGCCATCGACATCGAGCCGCTCCACTGATGCGGCTCGCGGCCGCGACTGTACGCGAGCGTACTCATCACACGCGAGCTGATCGCGCGCGTGGTCGGTCCCAAACTTGCCTCCAACTCATCACTCGAACGACCCTCTAAAGGGCCCGAGCAGCAGAGGCAGCAGACGCGGTAGAGGCAATGGCATCGCGACGTAGCAGGCCGACCAGCGCAGCAGCCGAGCATCTGCTCGGCGCACGTCACGATGAGCTGCCCGAAGTAGGCGACCGGTCACCGGCCGGCGCGGCGAGTCCGCACTACCGTCTTCTCTTCGAGCGCGCTCCGCTGCCGTACGTCGTCACTGACTTCGACGGCGCGATCCGCGCGGCGAACCGCGCGGCCGCAATACTTCTCAAGCGGCCGGCAGAACTGCTGGCCGGCAAGCCACTTGCCTCCTTCGTTCCCCTCGAGCGGCGCGCCGAGTTTCGCGAGACGCTCGCCGGGCTGCCGCTGCTCGATGGCGTGCGCGATTGGCACATGACACTCTTGCCGTACGCCGGGGCCCCGGTGGACGTCTCGATGCACGCCAATGTGCTCGACGGCGCGTGGGAGGGTCGGGACGCCATCTTCTGGATCGTCCGTCCGCGGCGCAAGCGCCCGGCTAGCTGACGGGCGCACCGCCCGACAAGCGATAGCTGCTCACTGACGGTCCGGCTAATGCCATACCGCCGAGCCGGGTCTTTCCAACGGAGGCAACATGGAGCCGAGAGAGCTGCTCCTGACCGCCGCCCGAGCGGCGGCGGTGTACGCGCTCATCCTCGTCGTCATCCGACTCTCGGGCAAGCGCGCCATCGGAAACTTCAGCGCGTTCGATCTGCTCGTGGCGCTGATGCTCGGTGAAGTCGTCGACGAGATCATCTACGGCGACGTGACGTTCGCGCAAGGTTCGATCGCGATCGTCACCGTCGCGATCCTCCAGTACGCTAATTCGTGGATGAGCTACTGGAATCACGGGATGGACAAAGTGCTCGAGGGCTCGCCGAGCATCGTCGTCCGCAACGGGCGGCTGGAGCGCGACGGCATGCGCAAGGAGCGCATGAACGAGAAGGACGTCATGGCAGAGCTCCGACTGCGCGGCGTCGCCGACGTGCACGAGGTCAGGCTGGCGGCCGTCGAGAACGACGGCCAGATGAGCGTCGTCCGGGAGGATTGGGCCGAGCCGTTGCAGAAAGGCGATTTACCGGGCAAGGAGGGAAAGCCGACCGGCGAGCGTGAGAAGGAGACCGTACCGTCCCGCCGCACGGACTCCCCCGAAGCACTCGGTTAGCGGGAGGCGCCATGGAGCTCTACAAGATTGCCATCCGCGCCGTCTTCGCCTACATCGTGCTGCTCGCTCTCATGCGTGTGTCGGACAAGCGTGTCATCTCCGCGGCCAGTGCGCGCGACTTTGTCGTCGCGCTGATCATCGGCGATCTGATCGACGACCTGATGTGGGCCGAGGTCGGCGCCGCGGAGTTCGCGGTGGCGAGCGGAGGCATCGTGCTGAGCGGACTCGTCGTCGCACTCGCCACGTACGCAAGTCCGGCCGCCGCACGGATCATCGACGGACGGCCAGCGCTCCTTCTTCGCGACGGTGTTCCTGTACCGGCCGGCATGCGCGCCGAGCGCGTCAACGAGGAATCGCTCGCGGCACTGCTGCGCACGCAGGGCATCGAGGCGGAGCGCTTGGGCGACGTCGAGCGCGCTTGGCTCGAGGACCAAGGGCATCTGAGCGTGGCGCTCCACGAGCGTGCACGTCCGGCCGAGCGACGCGACCGCGAGCGCCTCACGCGCGAGAAGGCGCAATGAACGCGCTACTTGGCGTGGCTCTCACTGTCGCACTCGCCCTTGGCGTCACGGCGGGCGCCTTGTTCGGCCTCAGGGACCGCTCGGTCCTCACCTCGCCGCCCGAGGCGACCGCCGAGGACTTCATGCGGAAGCTTGTGACCCAGCGCTACGTCCGCGCGCACGCCGACCTTGGCGACGATCTCGCCCAGCAGGTGACACCCGATTCGCTGCGGTCGCTTCTGCGCGCTCTGGAGAGCCGCGTCGGCACGATCGTCGACGTCCGGGGCGAGCGTCTCTGGATGACGGACGGTGCCGCCCGCGCTGCCGCGGTCCTGGAGACCGAGCGCGGCGAGAAGGTCGAGGTGGAGGTACCGCTCGAGTGGAGCGGCGGTGAGTGGGCGGTGGCGGACGTGCGCGGACTGGAGCGGGACCGGCGGACGGAGTGAAGCGGGATAGCTTGTGAGCTTGTGAGCTTGTGAGGAACTGCCGGAGTTCGTGAGGCCGACCGAGGACGTCGCGGCGAAGGCGCGCCTCACAAGCTCACAAGCTCACAAGCTCACAAGCTCCAAGCTATCAAGCTCACAAGCCCACAAGCTCTCAAGCTCCTCATGTCCCACCCCGACACCGCCCTCCTGACGATCGTCGTCGCTGCCGCGGGCGGGCTGCTCGCCCAGCTGATCGGCCACCGCTGGCGGATGCCCGCGATCGTCCCGCTGCTCGCGTTCGGCGTGCTGCTCGGGCCGTCGGTGCTCGGCGTCGTTCACCCGGAGGCGCTCGGCGCCGGGCTGCCGGTGATCGTCAAGCTCGCGGTGGCCGTCATCCTCTTCGACGGCGCGCTCAACCTCCGACTCGGCGACCTGCGCCGCGCGATGCACGAGGTGCGCAACCTCGTCACGATCGGCGTCGTGGTCACGTGGATCGGCGCGACGCTTGCCGCGCACTTCGTGGCCCGTCTGAGCTGGCCGGTCGCGATCATCTTCGGCGCGCTGATGACAGTCACCGGGCCGACGGTCGTCCAGCCGCTGCTCAAACGCGTGCCGCTGCCGCGGCGGGTGAAGACAGCACTCGAGGGGGAAGCGATCCTCATCGATCCGGTCGGCGCGGTGCTCGCCGTCGCGGTGCTCGACGTCGTGCTCGGGATGGCCGGCGTGCGCTCGATCGGCGTCCTCGGCGGGATCTGGGCGTACTTCGGGCGGCTGATCGTCGGGCTGGCGATCGGCGTCGCGGGTGCGGCCGTGCTCTCCCGTCTGCTCAAGCGGCCGCACCTCGTGCCGGCGGAGCTGGCGAACCTCGTCGTGCTCGCCGGTGTGTGGGCCGCCTTCGGCGTCGCCGAGCGGCTGCACGGCGAGTCGGGGATCATGGCCGCCGTGGCTATGGGGCTCGCGTTTCAGCGAGAGGCCGTGCCCGAGGAGCAGCGACTGCGCCGCTTCAAGGAGCAGCTCACCGTGCTCGGCATCAGCCTCCTGTTCGTGCTCCTTGCGGCCTCGCTGCCGCTCGACGTGTTGCTCTCGGAGGGCTGGCCTGGCGTGCTGACGGTGGTCGCGCTGATGCTCGTCGTGCGACCCGTCGACGCAATCGTGTCGCTCCGCCGCTCGACGCTCTCGTGGCGCGAGAAGGCATTCATCGCCTGGATCGCGCCGCGCGGTGTCGTCGCCGCGTCGGTCGCATCCCTCTTCGCGCTCGAGCTGCGCGAGGCGGGGTACACGGAGGGGTCGCGACTGCTCGCGATCACGTTTCTAACCATCGCGCTCACGGTCACGCTACAGGGGCTGACGGCTGCGCCGGTGGCGCGGCTGCTCAAGCTGCAGAGCCTCGAGGGCCGGCGCGCCGTCGTCGTCGGCGCCGGGGCGCTCGGCCGCGCGATCGCGGACCTCTGCCGGCGCTACGGCCGCCCGGTCGTACTCGTCGACCGAAACAGCGCGCTCGTCGAGCAGGCGAGGGCAGTGGGGTTCGAGGCCGTCGAGGGCAACGGGCTGGACGAGGACACGCTCGAGCGCGCGGGGGCCGAGGAGGCCGAGACGCTCGTCGCGGCGACGACGAACTCGGAGGTCAACGCGCTCGCGGCGCACCTGGCCTACGACACCTTCGGCGTCTCGCGCGCGTACCCGGTGCTCGGGCACCCCAGCCGTGGCGCCGGCCCGCGGCTCGTCGGCCGCGTTGGCGGCCGCATGGCTTTCGGGCACCCGGTGGACGTGCGCGAGTGGGAACACGCCCTCGAGCACGGCGAGGCGCACCTCGTCACGTACCTCGTTCCGCTCGACTGGGGCGGCCACGCATTGCACGCGATCGCGATCCCCGACAACCTCGTCGTGCTCGCGCGCGTCCGAGGCGGCAGCCTCGAGGTCGCCCACTCGGAGCTGGTCTGGCAACGCGATGACGAGGCGATCGTGCTGACGCGCGCGCCGAGAGACGAGACGGTGGCGCTGCTGGACGGGATTGCGCCGGGGAAGGCGGCGGTTGGGCAGAGCTTGTGAGCTTGTGAGCTTGATAGCTTGTGAGGAACTGCCGTAGCTCCTCGTGAGCTCCCCGAGGGTTGCCGCGCCACGGGCGCGGCCTCACAAGCTCAGAAGCTCACAAGCTCACAAGCTCACAAGCTCTCAGCCCACAAGCGCATACGCGTTGCCCCCTCGCCTGATCATCGTCTCCAACCGCCTCCCGGTCACCGTGCGTACCGAGCACGGCGAGCCGGTCGTGCACATGAGCGTCGGCGGCCTCGCGACAGGGCTGCGCACGCCGCACGAGCGCTCGGAGGGACTCTGGATCGGGTGGCCGGGCGACCTCGGGGGCCTGGACCCGGCGGGGCGGGGCAGCGTGTTCCGCCGGCTCGCCGAGCTGCGCACCGTGCCCCTCGAGCTCGACGCGCGGGAGGTGCAGGTTTTCTACGAGGGCATCTCGAACGGCGTACTCTGGCCGATCTGTCACGATCGCATCGACCGACTCCCGCTGCGCGTCGAGGGCTGGGACGTGTACGACGCCGTCAACGCCCGCTTCGCCGACGCGATCGCCGAGCGGTACCGGCCGGGCGATCTCGTGTGGGTGCATGACTACCAGCTGCTGCGCGTCCCGGCGCTGCTGCGCGATCGACTGCCCGAGGCGCGGATCGGGTTCTTCCTGCACATTCCGTTTCCAAACCCCGAGATCTTCTTCGCGCTCCCGACCCGCGCGTGGCTCGTCGAGGGGATGATGGGCGCGGATCTCGTCGGCTTTCACACGCGTCGCTACCAAGGTCACTTCCGCGCCGCGCTGCGCCGGCTGTTCGGTCTCGAGATGGACGCCGCGGGCTACGTCCCGTGGGGAGACCGGCGGGTGCGGCTCGGCGTCTTCCCGATCGGCGTCGACGCGGCCGCCCTGGCGGAACGCGCGGCCTCGCCCGAGGTCGCGGCCGAGGTGGACGAGCTGAAGGCGGCCAGACAGCGGCTGATCGTCGGCATCGACCGGCTGGATTACAGCAAGGGACTCGCGCGCCGGTTTATCGCGCTGGAGCGACTGCTCACTTCACATCCCGAGTGGCGGGAGCAGGTCCGGTTCGTCCAGATCGCCGTGCCGTCGCGCGATCGGGTCGCCGCGTACCGCCATTTCCGTCGCGAGCTGGAGGCGCTCGTCGGCCGCATTAACGGCCGCTTCGGTACGGCGGCGTGGACGCCGATCCACTATCTCTATCGGGGCGTCCCGATCGACAGCGTGCTCGCGCTCTGCCGCGCGGCCGACGTGCTCTTGGTTACGCCGCTTCGCGACGGTATGAACGTCGTCGCCAAGGAGTTCGCGGCGAGCCGCATCGACGAGGACGGCGTGCTGATCCTGAGCGAGTTCGCCGGCGCCGCCGACGAGCTGACCGACGCACTCCTCGTGAACCCATACGACGTCGACGGCACCGCGGAGGCAATCCACCGCGCGCTGACGATGGACGCCGCCGAGCGCCGGCGTCGGATGCGGGCGTTGCGCGAGACCGTATCGCGCAACGACGTCCACCGATGGGTCGCGAGCTTTCTCGATACACTGAAGAATGAGGAATGAGGGAAGCGGGGTGAGTGCCGCGGAAAAGCCGGCGCGCGAGTTCGCCGTCGGACTGACCCGCGCATTCGGCGGGGCGATCTTCTTTTCGCTGCCGCTGCTGATGACGATGGAGATGTGGTGGCTCGGGTTCTACATGGACCGACTGCGGCTCGCCCTCTTCCTCGCCGTCTTCGTCCCGGTACTCGTCGGACTGTCGCACTACGCCGGCTTCGAGGAAACGGACCGCTGGTCGGATGACATTCGCGACGCCTTCGTCGCGCTCTTCGTCGGCTTCACGACGTCGGTTGCGGTGCTCACACTGACCGGCGTCGTCGACCTCGGCATGCCGTTTCGCGAGATCGTGGGGCAAGTCACCATCGAGGCGATCCCGGCGAGCGTCGGCGCGGCGCTCGCCGAAAGTCTGTTCGGAGTAGGCGAACCGGGCGAACAGCGCAAGAAGCGGGAGACCGGATACGGCGGGGAGCTCTTCATCATGGCCGCCGGCGCGATCTTCTTCGCGTTCAACATCGCCCCGACCGAAGAGATGATCATCGTCGCCGTCAAGATGGCCGGGTGGCGGGTCGTCGCGGCGGGAGTCCTATCACTGTTGCTGATGCACGCGTTCGTCTACGCGGTCGAGTTCAGCGGGCGCCACGTCCCGCCTGAGGGCGCTACGATGTGGGGTCTCTTCCTGCGCTTCACGGTCGTCGGCTACGCCATCGTGCTGCTGATGAGCGTCTACGTTCTCTGGACGTTCGGCCGGCTCGATGACTCGTCGCTCGCGTTTCGCATTTCGGCGACGATCGCCCTCGCCTTCCCGGCGAGCCTCGGCGCCGCGGCGGCGCGACTCGTCCTGTGACGGGGAGATTTCGCGCGGCGGCGGGCCGCGAGCGGACCGGTGACCATCAGGCGTCGCGGCATGCCAGGGCGTCGCTCTGGGAGTGGGCCGCCGCCGCCGCCGGCGCCGCCGTCGTCATCACGGCGCTCGGCTTCCTGGTGTACGAGGCGATGACACTCGGTCCGCATCCCACGCCGAAGATCGCCATCCGCGTCGACACGGTCATCGGACACGGGGCCGGCTACACGGTGGAATACCGCGCAATGAACGAGGGCGATGGCACCGCCGCCCAAGTGCTCGTGCGCGGCGAGCTCCGGGACGACACTGGCGTCATCGAGCAGAGCGAATCGACAATCGACTTCGTCCCCGCTCATTCGTGGCGGCTGGGCGGGCTCGTCTTCAAGAACGATCCGCGCCGGTATCGGATGGATGTCCGGCCGGTGGGGTTTGACAAGCCGTGAAGGGAAACGGCGTGCGAGCTCACAAGCCGCCTCTCATCAAGTCCTTACGCCATCGGAACGCCCCGCTTATTGGCCCCTGCTCGGGATCCCGTACCTTGGACCTCCCTAGCATCCCCGCGTTTCCGTCCCGCCTCGTCGCCGGAGTTACCGATGCATCCCACGCGGTGTCGGATCGCGGGCGCTGTTGCGTTGGTGGGAGGGCGGGAGGGCGGAAGAGCAACTGCGTTGTTCGTTGGGCACGCGGATGGCCGCGGAGAACAGCCGTGGCCGCGGATAACTCTGTGGGCGGTCCCGACTCCGCACGCCGGGTCGTGAGAAGGCTTGGCTACACCCGCTCGGGACGCTCCGGCCCGCCGTGTTGTCATCCCGCAGGCGCGCAGCGCCTGTCGGGATCTCCTTCCACTGCAGCGTGCCTACCCACAGGGTAAGTAAAGTAGATCCCGACACTCGCTCGCTGCCCGCCCGCCTTCGGCGGGCACCCGGCTCCTGCGGGATGACAGCGAGGGGCGAGGGTAGCGCCCCGGGGGTGTAGCCAAAGCGTCGTCCGGGCTCGTGGCGGCGAGGAGTGTCGAAGTAACGAGGGACTATCCGCGGCCATCGCCCTTCGTCGATCCGCGGCCATCCGCGTGCGCGCTCTTCCCCGAAACGCCCTCGCCCTTCCGCCCTTCCGACACTACGCCGCCCCAACGACCTCCATCGCCGATGCCGGCGTCGCTACGCCCGTCGAAAGCGCCGCCTCCTCCGCCACCTCGCAGAATACCTTGATCACGCCCGTCCCGCGCTCGAGTACCTCGAACAGCTCCATGTAATTCTCGAGCCCCCGCACGCGGTGCGTGAAGAGCTGGCCGAGCCAGCCTGGGTACTGCGCCTCGGCGTGCAGCAGGTCGCGCACACCCACCTCGAAGTGCTCGTGGTTCGCGTTCACCGACCCGACCATCACCTTGTTCCCGAGCACGAAGCCGAGGTTGATCCGGTCGGTCGGCACCTCCGCGTTGCGCATCCCGCCGGTTACGCTGATCAGGACGAGCACGCCGTTCTTGGCGACCGCCTCCATGCTCTCGAACGCCGCCGGCGAGTAGCCCGACGCCTCGATGATGATGTCGAACGGCCCGCGGGCCATCGAGGCCGAGCGGATCGGCTGGTCCATGACGGAGACGTAGGTGGCCCCGAGCTGCTCGATGAGGTCCGCGTTCCGGTTCGGTTTCCGCGCGAGCGCGAGCGTCGTGACCTCGATGCCCCGCAGTCGCAGGATGAGCGTCGCGAGTAACCCGATCGTACCGGCACCGATCACGGCCGCCCGCTTCGGCTGCCAGACGCGCAGACGGCGCTGGATCTCGTAGGCCTGCGCGATCCCCTTCTCGACGACGGTGAACGGCTCGAGGAGGACGCCGACCTCCCGCAACGAGGCCGGCAGCTTGACCATGAACTTCGCGTCGTCGACGACGTACTCGGTGAGGAAGCCGTGGCGGTGACTGATCCCGCGCTCGTAGTACACGTCGTCGGTCGTCATGTCCTCGGCGCCGATCAGATCGTAGATGCTCGTCCCTGGGCGGCGGACGGAGATGACCACGTAATCGCCGGCGCGGAGCTCGGTGACGTTGTCTCCGACGGCGACGACGCGGCCGAAGCTCTCATGGCCGAGGACAAGGAAGGTGTCGCCCGCCGGCGGCGCGCCGTACTCGGCGGCATTGATCTCCTTGTCCGTGGCATCAACGCCCACGCGCAGGATCTTCACCAGGACGCCGCGACCGTTCGGGACGTCGGTGAGCGAGGGAATAGGGATGTCGGCTAGACGTACCGAGTTGGCGGTACCGGGGGTGACGACGATGGCTTTCATGGGAGCCTCCGGTGGGGAGGTGGCTTGTGGGCTTGTGAGTTGCGAGCTTGTGACGTTGCTACGCGACCGGACCGCCGACGAAGCGCAGCACATGGCCGTCGGGATCGCGGGCGAGGAAGCCGCGCGCGGGGCCGAGACGCGAGCGCGTGTCGCTGATGGCGCGGGAGATGATGCTGCAACCCGCGCGGCGAATCGCGTCGAACGCCGCGTCGATGTCGCTGACGCGCACGGTGGTTTCCCAATGCACCAAGTCGTTCGCGCGCTCGTGGACCGGGAACGGGCGGCCGCCGGTCGGGGACACGTACTGGAGCAGCTCGACCTTGGGCCCGGACTCGGCGGCGAGGCAGATGATGCGCACGCGGGAGCCGGGGACGCCGTTCAGGCGCTCCTGTTCGGGGCCGAAGTTCTGGCTCCGGCCGAGGACTGTCATGCCGAGGAGGTCGCGGTAGAGCGCGAGACTCGCATCGGTGTCGCCGGCGACGATCGCGGTGTGGTCTATCCCGAGGAAAAGCCGCCCCGAGGCGCGATGCCAACGGGGGTGACCTTTGTCGGGCGGGAAGTGGATCAACTCCAGCGGGTGACCGTCGGGGTCGCGGAAGTAGAACGCCTCGATGCCGCCTGCGACGGGATTCCAATCCGGGAGTCGCTGCGGAGCGACCGAGATCGCGGTTGCCCCATGCGCCACGAGTCGAGCGTACGCCTGCTCCATGTCGCTGACGACGATGGCCGCGTGCTGGAACCACCGGTCGTGGCTTCGCGCGTCGCGCGGCGCCGGGCGCCCGAAAGGTCGGGCGAACTGCGTGAGCTCGAGCAGCTCCTCGCCGAGCCGCAGCCGGGCGACCCGCACGCTGGGCTCCTCGAGGTCGTTCAACGCCGCCAGCGCCGGGCCGTCGGAGAACGTCGTGCCGACCTCGACGAACGATAGCACCTCCGTGTAGAAGCGGACGGCCCGGCCCAGGTCCGCGACCGTGATGCCGACAGACTCCACGGCGCGCGCGGCGGCCGGCTCGCGGGCGCGGATCGGCTGCGCGAGCGATCCGCGCCCCGCCGACGGCATCAGCCGCGTGACGTCGATCGACATCGTCGTGCTCATGCCGGGACGGCCATTGCCGGCCGCGCGGGCGACAGGACACTCCCGGGGCGTGCCGGCTCCGCCAGCGGCGCGCGCGTCGCCTGCAACCGGTCGAGCAGGTGATCGCCGACGCGGAGCGCGTTCGCCATCACGGTGAGCGCCGGGTTCACGGCGCCGCTCGACGGGAAGAAGCTCGCGTCGACGACGTAGAGATTGTCGACGTCGTGCGCCTTGCAGTTGACGTCGAGCACCGACGTTGCGGGATCGGTCCCGAAGCGCAGCGTCCCATTTTGGTGCGCGACACCGGCGAGCGGGATGAGCTGCCCGATGAAGAGGTTCCGCGCGAACAGGCCGACGTGGCAGTCCTTCCCGTGGATCGCGCAGGTGCGCCGCTGCATCAGTCGCTGGAGCTTCGCCCGCAGCCGCTTGTGCGCCTCGAGGTTGTTCGGCGTGTACGAGAGGACGATGTTGCGGTGCCGGTCGAGCGTGACGCGGTTGTTCGGGTCCGGCAGGTCCTCCGACGTCAGCCAAAAGTCGAGCGAGTGCTTGGCCATGAGGTCGAGCGTCCACCCCGGCGCGATCGCCGGCGCGCCGGCCGAGAGCGTGTCGGCGTCCAGCTTGCCGACGAAGGAAATGTGGCCGTGCGGGTACGACCAATCCTCGGCGCCGAGGTAGAAGTCGTTCAGGGAGAGGGATTTCTGGAAGATGGTCGGGTTGGCGCACCGAGAGATCGCCATCAGGACCGAGTTGGTGTGCCCCATGTAGTGGCGACCGACAAGACCTGAGGAGTTTGCGAGCCCGTTCGGATGCCGGTCGTTGGCCGAGCGCAGGAGGAGCGCCGCGGAGTTGATGGCGCCGCACGAGGCGACGACCACGTCGCCCGTGTACACCTCCTCGGCGCCACCGTCCCGGCGCACGTGAACGGACGTGACGAAGCGGCCCGACGCGTCAGTGCCAAGGCGGCGAACGAGCGCGTTCGTCAGGAGCGTGACGTTCGGGTACTCGAGCGCGGGGTCCACGCAGCAGACCTGCGCGTCGGACTTCGCGTTCACGAGGCAGGGGTGTCCGTCGCAGGTCGCGCAGCGGATGCACGCGCTCTTCCGTCGATCCCGCTCGTTGAGCATGACGCCGAGCGGCGTGTGGAAGGGGCGGCGCCCGAGCGCGGCGAGGTCGTCGTGGAGCTGCTGGATGCGCGGCTCGTGGCTGACGACCGGCCACGGATACGGCGCGCTGGCTGGCGGCTCCGTCGGATCTTCCCCGCGCTCGCCGTGCACCTGGTAGAGCCGCTCGGCCGCCGTGTAGTACGGCTCGAGGTCATCGTACGTGATCGGCCACGCCGGCGAGAGCCCGCCGTAGTGGCGGATCTCGCCGAAGTCCTCGCGCCGCAGCCTGAACAGCGCGGCGCCGTAGAACTTGGTGTTGCCGCCGACGTAATAGTTGGTGTGCGGGTGGAGCTCCTTCCCGTCCTTGTCCCGCCACAGCTCCTTCGTGTTGTAGCGCCCCTCGACGTTCACGGCGCGCGTGCTCCAGTTCTCTATCTCGCGCGCCACGTAGTCGCCGCGCTCGAGGAGCAGGATCCGCTTGCCGGACGGCGCCAGGTGGTACGCGAGTGTCCCGCCGCCAGCGCCTGTTCCGATGATGATGACGTCGTAGTGCATGGAAGGGAGGGTAGGGGGTGAAGGGCGGAGGGTGGAGAGTGGAGGGTGGAGGGCGGAGGGCGAGCGTTGACGGGTTCGGAGACTGGGTGAGAGTGGGCTCTGCCCTCCGCCCTCAGCCCTCTATCCTCGGCGCGAGCGGGGCCGTGCCAAAGTTGACGCTAAAGCGGGCGCACCAGATCGTGACCGAGCGGTACTTCGCGAGATCGACGGACGTCGGGATCTCGTAGTTCTGATCGCCCTTGTTCCCCTTGAGCCTTCCGAGCTCGATGAAGCCGGCGCTCTTCACCGTCGCGTCGTCCTTCACGTCAGGCGCAGCGACGAGGTAGACGCGCACGTCGGGGCCGTTCGACGTTGCGAACTGCGTGAGGCGGAGGAGGCGCGTGCCGTCAGCGCGGCGGTATATCGTCGCCCTGCCCTTCGTCTCGTGTGCGTTGCTGTGGAACGCGCCGGCGGCAATAGCCGCGGGCCCTTCGACCATCGGGTCGGCTGTCGGCGCGGCGGCCGGCATGTCGGCCGCGGCGAGCGGCGCGGTCGTGAAGTTTACGCCGAAGCGGCGGCACCAGACGGTCACGGCGCGGTACTTCGACAGGTCCACGTCCTCGGGGATCTCGTAGTTCTGATCGCCCTTGTTCCCCTTGAGGGGGCCGAGCGAGACGAAACCCGCGCGCTTCACGGTGGCGTCGTCCTTCGCGTCGTCCGCGGCGACGAGGTAGAGGTGGAGCTCCGGGCCGTTCGACGTCTCGAACTGCGTCAAGCGCAGGGTGCGCTTGCCGTCCGCCGTGCGGTAGATCGTCGCGAGCCCCCGGCCGTCGTGGGCGACGCCGTGGAAGCGACCCATCGACACCATCGTCGGCATCGTCGACGTAGCGACGGCGCCGTCCGCCGACCCCGAGAGTGCCACGGCGGTCGTGTCGAAGCTCTCGCTGACGACCTTGTCGATCCACAGCCGCTCGGGGCGGAACGCGTACCATCCGGCCGCGAGGACGACGGCGCCGGCGCCGATGAGAATCTTCTTCGAGCGTTGCATGGGTCTGCTCCTCGCGCTGTTTGCAGCGCAGTGGTGTGGGTGACGGGTGCCAGCGAGTGGCGGCTATAACGAGGCGACCCGCGGGATGGTTCCCGGATCAGACAGGGTGGAGGGCGGAGGTCAGAGAAGGCCGCCGGCTCATGCCGAGGTCTTCCTGCATCGGGCGACGCACGGACTCACGCCTTGGCCAACAGGTTCGAGGTTCGAGTTTGGAGTTTCGAGACTTCGGACTCGAAACTCGAACCTCGAAGCTCGAGGCTCGGCGCGGCCAGGACCCCGTCCATCAGCCTGAGTACCTCACCTACCGACCACGCCTGGAACGGGCACCCGCCGGGCGTGTGCGGCGGCTCGGCGTCGGCGACTTCCGAGACGTGGCCGAGGCCCGCCTCCTCGAGATGCGCCATCAGCGGCTCGAGGAACCGCCGCCTCGCCTCAGCGCGCGCGTCGGCGGTTCCGCCGCGCACCGAGACCCAGGCGTCGACGAACGGCCCGACGAGCCACGGCCAGACCGTTCCCTGGTGATACGCGGAGTCGCGCTGCCGCATGTCACCGCCGTACTGCGACGTGTAGCCCGGCTCGCCCGGCGCGAGGCTGCGGAGCCCGAGCGGCGTCCAAAGCCGCGCCTCGACCGCGTCGACGACGCGCCGCGCACGCTCGCCGGTCAGCAGCGCGTAGGGAAGCCCGCCGACCGCCAGGATCTGGTTGGGCCGGAACGTCGCGTCGACGGTGCCGCGCCGGTGGTCGACGTCGACGACGTCGTAGAGGTAGCCAGCCTCCGCGTTCCAGAACCGGCGCACGAACGCGTGCTCGGCGCCGGCGAGGAGCACGCGCCACCGTGACGCCCCCGCCAGCTCGGCGCCGATGCGCAACGCGTTGAGCCAGAGCGCCTGCACCTCGACCGGCTTGCCGATGCGCGGCGTGACGACCCAGTCGCCGATCTTGGCGTCCATCCAGGTGAGCTGAACGCCAGGCTCACCAGCGGCGAGCAGGCCGTCGTCGTCGGCGCGGATACCGTGGCGCGTGCCGCTCACGTAGCGGTCGAGAATCGCGACGACCGCGTCCCGCATGCGAGCCACCTGCCGGGCGCGGAGCCCGCGCCACCCGGCGGCCCGCCGGAGGAAGTCGTGCACGGCGACGATGTACCAGAGCGACGCGTCGACCGCGTTGTACTCTGGCGCCTGACCGGCGTCGCGGAAGTAATTCGGGAGCATCCCCTCCGAGACCGCGCCAGCCCATTCGACGAGGATGTCGCGCGCGACGCCGAGCCGACCCGTCGAGATGCAGAGGCCGCGGATCGCGATGAACGTGTCGCGTCCCCAATCGCTGAACCACGGGTAGCCAGCGACGATCGTGCGGCCGCCGCCAGCGCGGCGGACGACGTAGGAGTCGGCCGCCTGATGCAGGCGCGTGGGAAACGTCGCGGCTCGGCGGTGCGCCTGTTTCCGGAGCCGGCCCGCGAGTGCCACCGCCGAGCCGGCCGCGCCGAGGTCGTCGCGGGCGTCGATCGCGGCGCCGACGATGAGCACCGCCTCGCGTGAGGCGAGGTCGAACTCGAAAACGCCCGGCGCCGCAAGGTCCTCCCGATCGTCGAGCCCGCGCGCGCGCTCCTCCGTGTAGAGGAAGTTTCGGTACCACTCGGGCGAGTGCGTGTACGCGCCGTTCGTTCGGCAGACCACTGCGGGGACGGACGCGTACGGGCGCCACACGACGCGGTCCCCGTCCACCGCCGCGCGGAAATCGAATGAGCCGTTCTCGCGGTGAAGCGAGTGCGGATCGCGCCCGGAGAGAAGCGGACGCACCGTGAGCGTAACCGGTCCGCGCGCGTCCTCGACGCGCCAGCCGAGCACGACCGCCGAGCTCTCGTGCGCGGCCAGCAACTCATGCACAATCTTGGTGCCGTCGTGCAGCCGGTAGACCCATCGCGGCCACGGCGACTCGTGGAACGCGACGAGCCTCGCGATGCCATCGGGGTGCGTGACGCCGGGGTGATAGCGGTGAGAGCTCAATGCGAACCGGCCCGCGGTCGTCGTTGCCCACGCTTCTACCCCGTTGACGAGGACCACGCGGTCCAGCGACCGAGTAGTCGCTGTACGCCGGCCGGAGAGGAGAATCGCGTGATAGCGCCGCGTGCGGATGCCGCTCGCCGTTCCCGACGCGAAACCGCCTCGGCCGTCCGCCTGGAGCCACTCTCGCGTCGATGAATCAGCGCCAAGCATGTTCGTGCGCCTCGCCGATCGTGGACGCGAGCGCCGGGACCGCGTCCGAGATCTCGTGCTGCGTGACGGCGTCTATTCCCGCCGCTCGCTCACCGCCGGCCGCCGACCGCTGGCGCGCCATACGCTCGATGCACAGCGCCGCGAGGCCTGTCCACCCCGTCTGGTGGCTCGCGCCGACGCCGCGCCCGGTGTCGCCGCAGAAGTACTCGTGGAAGAGCACGAGGTCACGCCAATGCTCGCCTTCGGCGTAGCGGGTATCGCGGCCGTGGCAAGGGCGTCGCCCGCCCGCGTCGCGCAGGAACAGCGAGCCGAGTCGCGCATCCAGCTCGCGCGCGACCTCCTCGAGGTTCATCGTCCGTCCCGAGCCCGCCGGTGCTTCCACCCGCAGCGAGTCGCCGTAGAAGTGGTGGTAGCGCTCCAGCGCCTCGACGAGCAGGTAGTTGAGCGGGAACCAGACCGGCCCGCGCCAGTTCGAGTTGCCGCCGAAGAGCCCCGTGTTCGACTCCGCTGGCAGGTACTCGACTTGGTAACGCATTCCGTCCACCGCGAGCATGTACGGCCGGTCGCGGTAGACCCTCGACAGCGAGCGCACCCCGTGCGGCGAGAGCAGCTCGGCCTCGTCGAGCACGTAGCGCAGCACGCGCTCCAGCCGCTCCCGGGACGGCACCGCAAGCAACCGGTGGCCGTGAGGGGCAGACTCGTCGCTCCTTCCTCCTCCCTCCTCCCGCTCCATGTACGAGATGTGCCGCGCCAGGTCCCGCCGGTTCTCGAGGAACCAGCGCATCCGCTTGCGGAAGCCGGGGAGCCGCTCGATGACCTCCTCCTCGAGCACCTCGCACGCGAAGAGCGGGATGACGCCGACCATCGAGCGCAGGCGAAGCGGCACCGGCGGCGCGCCGTCGACGTGGAGCTGGTCGTAGTAGAACCCGTCCTGCTCGTCCCACAGCCCCGTGCCGCCGAGCGTGTTCATCGCGTCGGTGATCGCGACGAAGTGCTCGAAGAACTTCGACGCGATGTCCTCGTACGCCGGATCCTCGCTCGCCAGCTCGAGGGCCATCGACAGCATCGTCGCGCAGTAGAACGCCATCCACGCCGTGCCGTCGGCCTGCTCGAGGTGCCCGCCCGTGGGCAGCGGCCGCGACCGGTCGAAGACGCCGATGTTGTCGAGGCCGAGGAAGCCGCCGGCGAAGAGATGCTTCCCCTCGGCGTCCTTGCGGTTCACCCACCAGGTGAAGTTGAGCAGCAGCTTCTGGAAGCAGCGCGCGAGGAACACGCGGTCGCGACGGCCGCGCGGGCCGGTCATCTTGTACACGCGCCAGCAGGCCCACGCGTGCACGGGCGGGTTGACGTCGCCGAACGCGAACTCGTACGCCGGGATCTGTCCGTTGGGGTGCATGTACCACTCGCGGAGGAAGAGGACGAGCTGCTCCTTCGCGAACTCCTGGTCGACGCGCGCGAGCGCGATCGTGTGAAAGGCGAGGTCCCACGCCGCGTACCACGGGTACTCCCACTTGTCGGGCATCGAGATGACGTCCCGGCAGTGCAGGTGACCCCAGTCGGCGTTACGCCCGTACCGGCGGCCGTCGGGCGGGGGCGGTTGCGCAGGATCGCCCTCCAGCCAGTCGCGCACCACGTAGTAGTAGAACTGCTTCGACCAGAGAAGTCCCGCGTACGCCTGGCGCGCGGCGTTGCACTCGTCGGCCGTCGCCGCGGACGGCAAGAGCGCATCGTAGAATGCGTCGGCCTCGCGCGCCCGCGCCGCGAAGACGGCGTCGAATGCATGGCCGAGCGGGGCGCCCGAGGACTCGCCCTGCGGCTGGAGCCGTAGGCGAACGGTGACTTCGGCGCCGGGCGCGAGCGTCAGTACATAGTGCGCGGCGGCCTTCGTGCCGACGCCTGCGGCGTTGACCGCGCCCGAATCACCGGCTACGACGTACGAATGAAACGCGTCCTTCGTGTACGGGCTCGCGTTCGCCGACGCGAAGAGTCGCTCGGCGTTCGTCTCGTTCTCTGTGAAGAGCAGGGTAGGGGCGCGCCCGTCCGGACCGTTGCCGGCGACGAGCCTGAACCGGCCGAGCGTCTCGTGCTCGGCGAGCACGACACCGTCGTCGGCGCGGCGCAGACGCGGCTTCGTGTGGTAACCGTCCATCCCCTCGCGACCCCACGACCACGTGTTGCGGAACCAGAGCGTCGGCAGCAGGTGAACCGTCGCCTGCTCGGGGCCGCGGTTCGCAACAGTGACGCGGACGAGGATATCGTCCGGCGCCGCTTTCGCGTACTCGGCGAAGACGTCGAAGTAGCGCTCGCCGTCGAAGACGCCGGTGTCGGCGAGCTCGTACTCGGGATCGCCGAGTCCGCGCCGCCGGTTCTCCGCGACGAGGTCGGCGTACGGGTAGGCGCGCTGCGGGTACTTGTAGAGCGCGCGCATGTACGAGTGCGTCGGTGTGCTATCGAGGTAGTAGTAGCACTCCTTGACGTCCTCGCCGTGGTTGCCTTCAGGGCCCGTGAGGCCGAAGAGGCGCTCCTTCAAGATCGGGTCGCGCTCGTTCCAGAGCGCGAGCGCGAAGCAGAGCCGGCACTCGCGGTCGGTGATCCCGAGGAGCCCGTCCTCGCCCCAGCGGTAGGCGCGGCTGCGCGCCTGGTCGTGCGACAGATAGCCCCAGCATTCGCCGCCGGGCGAGTAGTCCTCGCGCACCGTGCCCCACTGGCGCTCGGCGAGGTAGGGTCCCCAGCGCTTCCAGTTCCGTTCGCGGCTCGCGTCCTCGGTGAGGCGCATCCGCTCCGCGTCGGGCCTGCCGCTCGTGTCGGTCATGTGGCTCCTCCATGCGGTGAGCGGTAACGACCGCTCGAGGCCGAAGGTTCCCGGGC
>JBHELH010000186.1:0-29028 GCA_046263215.1 Gemmatimonadaceae bacterium
GCGGATCAGCCGCCGGTCGCACACCCCACACCGGCGGGGCGTGCTCGTCGATGACGATCTTCGGCACGCCGTCGACGACGTCGACGCGCATGTGGCAGCCGCCGGGCGCCACGTAGGCGCGCCCGTTCACCACGACGTCGCCGTGACACGCTTCCGAAACCTCCAGGCGGCTGACTGCGTCCAGGCGCCGCGCGAGGCTCTTGGTGAACCCCGCCGGCATGTGCTGGACGATCAGGACCGCCGCCGGGATGTCGCGGGGCAGCTCCGGAATCACCCCCGCCAGCGCCCGCGGGCCGCCGGTCGACGTCGCGATCGCGACCGCCGCCGTGGCAATCGACACTGGGCGGCGCCCAGGCTCGGCGCTGATGAATCGCGGCGGGGGCGCCGGCGACGCGGGACTCGCCACGTTGGCGGTCGCCGCCGCGCGGAGCGCGCCGAGGAGCCGTTCGGCGACGCGGGACAGATCGGGGCTCACCGGCCCGGACGGCTTGCGTACGAAGTCGACTGCCCCGAGCTCCAGCGCGCGGACGGTCGCGTCGTGCCCGTCGCGCGTCGTCGCGGCGCTGAGCATCACCACGGGCCGTGGCGTCTGGCTCATGATGTACCCCAGCGCGCCCAGACCGTCGAGCTCCGGCATCTCGATGTCGAGGGTGACGATCTTCGGGTCGAGCGTCTGCACCTGAGCGATCGCCTCGCGCCCATCCCGCGCCGTGCCGACGACGCGGAATTCGCCCGAGCTCTCCACGAGCCGCGAGACGACCTGCCGCATGAACGCGCTGTCGTCGACGACGAGGACTGTCGGCCGCCTAGAGGACACGCCGGCCTGCCTTGAGCGAGTGGACCTCGATGCGCCCGTCCGCAAGGTGGAAGTAGACGCTGCGGCCGTAATCGCCGCCTACGTCTTCGCCGAGCACCGGCACGCCGGCGGCCGCGAGGGCCGCCCGCGACGCCGCGACGTTTCGCTCGCCGATGTTGACCCCGCCCGTTGGCAGCAGCGACGCGAACATGCTGGCGCCGCCGACCAGGCGCGCGGCGACGCCGCCACGGCTCCCGAGTCCGCGCATCTCGGCCAGCAGGAGCGGCACCGCGGCGGACGGGAATTTCGCTCGGTTCGAGCGATCGCGCGCCATGCTCTCGCTCGGCAGCAGGACGTGCGCGAGCCCACCGACTCGCGTCGCGGCATCGTAGAGCGCGATCGCGACGCACGAGCCGAGGCCGACCGTCGTGATGACCGTGTCGGCGTTCCGCCCCACGGCGAAGTCTGCAACCTTCACGCGGAGCATGCTCACAGCCGGCGGAAAATGCGCGTGCGCGCGTCGACGGCCGCGAAGTGGGCACGCGCGTCGCCGAACAGAGTTTCGACCATGCCGAGCACGAGGAACCCGTCCGGCGCCAACGCCGCGTGGAACTGCTCGAAGAGCCGCTCCTGCGAGGCGCGGTCGAAGTAGATCAGCACGTTGCGGCACGCGATGAGCGCGAACCCGTTGCCGGGGGCGGGATCGCGCAGGAGATCGTGCGCCTGGAAGCGCACGAGGCGGCGCAGCTCGCGGGAAACGCGGTACGGGGGGTCGCCGGCGGTGAAGTACGCGGCGCGTATCTCGGGCGGAACCTCCTCGAAGACATTCGCCGCGTACGCGCCTTCGGTGGCCGCCTCGAGGCTCGGCCCGTGGACGTCCGTGCCCAGGATCTCCACGCGCGAGAGCGCGCTCGTCGCGCCGCGACGTGCGGCGTCCCGGTGGACGAGCGCGGCGAGCGAGTACGGCTCCTCGCCGGAGGCACAGCCGGCACTCCAGATCGACAGGCGCGGCGCCGGCGACGCCCAGAGCTCCGGAATCACACGCGACGCGATGGCCTCGTACACCTCGCGGTTCCGGAACAGGCGGGTGACGTTGATCGTCAGCGCGTCGAGCAGCCGCTCGTACTCGAGCGCGTCGCGGTCGAGGACGCGGGCGTAGTCCTCGTAAGTGTGAACGCCGCGCGCGCGCATGCGCACGGCAATGCGGCGGCGCAGGCAGCGCTCCTTGTAGTTCGCACAGCCGAACCCCCGCTCGCGCAGGACCTTGTCCGTGAGCATCCGGAACGAGCGATCGTCGCGTCGGTCGGTCATCACGCGGGCTGGCGCACCGAGGCGAGGTTCTGGCGCACGATGGCGTTGTCGGGGTCGAGCTCCAGCGCGCGCTCCCAGCATCGGATCGCCGCTTCACGCTCCTGGCGCCGGAGGTGGATGTTTCCGATCCGCAGGTAGACGTCGTCGCCGAGGAGTGGGTCCGCCTTCACCGCTCGCTGATACGCCTCGAGCGCGTCGTCATAGCGCGCCTCCCGATAGAAACAGTCGCCGAGGTTCTTGTGCAGCTGCGCGAGCTTCGGGTCCTCGGCCAGCCCGCGCTCGAGCGCCGCGATCGCGCGGTCCGTATCCCCCCGCCGCTCGCACACGAGCGCGAGGTCGTTATAGAGCACGGCCGACCCCGGGTGCGCGGCCACGCCCTCGTCCAACAGCCTGGCGGCGCGCGCCAGGTCACCGCGGAGCGCCGCGGCGAGCGCCGCGTAGTGGAACCACACGGGCGCCGGGACGTTTTCCCGCCACAGCGGGCGGGCCGCGGTCAGCACAGTGTCGGCGGCGTCCAGGCGGCCGGTGCGGAGGGCGAGGACGCCGATCGACAGCTGAACGCGCGCGTCCTTGCCGCCGCCGCCCTTGGCGGCCTCCTCGAGACACCGCTGCGCGTCGGCATGGCGCCCCAGCCGCTCGTAGGCGTACGCGAGGTTGTGAAAGGCCGCGACCGTGGCCCCCGCCTGGGCGACCACGTGCTCGAGGATCTCGGCGGCCGCCGCCCACTCCTTGCGGCGGAGGAAGATCAGTCCGAGATACAGGCGCGCCGACGTATCCTGCTCGCGGAGCTCGAGCACGCGCCGGAACTCGCGCGCCGACTCTTCGAGCATGCCGGTCTTGTAGAACGCGACCCCGAGGTTCCGGTGCTCGTCGACCCGCGACTCCGGCACTGCGCGCTTCGCACCCTTGGAGGTGCCGACGCGATGGGCGAAGCCCGCCGTGACGAGGCCGAAGAGGGCCTTACCAACCTCGAACTCACCGAGGCCCGCATCTTCGATGATGTGCGCGACGTCCCGCTGTCCGTCGATGAGCTCGAGCACACGCCGCTGGTCCTCCTCCAGCTCGACGCCGCTCGCGCGCAGCTTGCGGTGGTCGATCTCGAAGATGATGTCGAAGCTCGGGACCTTCTTCGCGATCTGCCCCCACTCGTCCACCCGCCGCGCGCCTTCGAGCAGCAGCGACTCCGGGTTCATCGACACGACGATGTCCTGCGACTCGGGCCTCGCGTCCGGCTCGAAGTTGAAGGTGCCCTCGCTCCACGTGAACAGCGCGTAAACCGCCTGCTCGATCTGCAGGCGGACCTGCTCTTCGAGCTGTGGGCGCGTGATCGCGCCCTGGGCGACCAGCAGCTCGCCGACCCGGGTATCGCGGTGCGTGCGCTGCGCCTCGATGGCCCGGTCGAGCTCCTCCTGCGTGACGACGCCGTTCTTGACCATGATGTCGCCGAGCCGGTCGCGGCGATTCACGATCGACGCGTAGCAGATCCGCCCCTGCGTGAAGTAGATCGAGCCGAAGTTGCTCTTGTGGGCGATGCTCAGACAGCCGGTCTTCTTGCCGAGCGCGAGGAGCTGGAGCACGTCGGGGAGGCTGGCTTCGCGGAGACTGCCGCGGATCGCCATCAGCGCACCTCCTCGATGAGACGCGCGCCGAGGTCGGGCCACTCCCAGACGACCTTCTCGTCGTCGAGGAAGAACCCGTCCTCGCCGGTAAAGCCGGCGGCGACCGAGAAGCGTGGTGTGAGCCTCGGGACTCTCACTCCGTCGAGCTCAATCCGAGCGAGCGCCGTCGTCACGCCGGTGCCCGCCGCCTCGGCGCGCGCAACCATGCGACTGATCGTCCCCTGGATCTCGCGCACGCTCGCCACCGGGCGCCGGGCGAGGAAGGCGAGGAGGTCCGCGGTCGGCGTCTGGCCGGTCTGCGTGAGGAAGCGGGCGTACAGCCGCTCACGGAGCGCCTGGTCGGGTGCGTGCAGCTCGACGACGAGACCGCCCTCGAAGCGCGAGCGCAGCCGCTCCTCGAGGCCCTCGAGCGCCTTCGGCGGCCTGTCGCTGACGAAGACGAGCTGCTTGCCCTCGTCGTGGAGCGCGTTGAAGACGTGGAAGAGCTCCTCCTGCGTGCGCTCCTTCCCAGCGGCGAACTGCACGTCGTCGACGATGAGCGCGTCGACCGCGCGGTAACGCGCCCGCCAGCGGTTGACGGAGCTTTCCTTCAGCGCGTCGATCAGCTCGTCCATGAACGCCTGCGCGCTGACGCAGGCGACGCGCATCGCCCCGCCGCTCGAGTCGACGAGGGCGTTGCCGATCGCGTGCGCGAGGTGCGTCTTGCCGACGCCGCTCGACCCGTGAATGAACAACGGGTTGTAGCGGCGGCCCGGCTCGGCGATGACCGCGTCCGCGGCGCGCACCGCGAGCTCGTTGCTCTGGCCGACCTCGAAGCCGGTCCGCTCGAACGCGGCCGAGGGGCCGGACGGTGGGGTGGCCGCGCCGTGAAGGCGCTCGAGAAGGCGCTCCGCGTCCGGCACGCGCTCCGGGTCGCGGAAGACCTCCGCCCCGCGGAGCGACGGGTCGATCGCGGCCGCGCTCTCCTCGAGGGTGCGGAGCCGCTCGATCACGGCGCCAAACCCGCGCAGCACGGCCTCCCAGTTGGGTGGCGGCTCGGGCTGGCGGATCAGCTCCTCGAGGATCGACGCGCGGTAGCCCTCTGACGACCAGCGCGCGACCTGCTCACCGACGCGCACGCGCCAGCTCTCGACGTGCTGCGCGACGGCGCTCGCGACCTCGTCGAGGAAGCTCTCGAACTCCTGCCCGCGCGTGACCGCCAGCTCGCTCGCCGGCGGCGACGGCGGCACGACGGCCTGCTCGGGCCGGAGTCCGAGCACCGCCGCCACCTGCGACGGCTCGACGAGCCCGTCGCCAAGTGCCTGATGCGCGACGAGGCGGTTGAGCGACCCCTGGAGCTCGCGGATGTTCGAGAATTCGTACCGCGCCAGCTCCTCCACGACGCCATCGGCGAGCCGTACCTCACGCTCCGCGCACTTGGCGCGCAGGATCGCGACGCGCGTCTCGTAGTCGGGCGCGCCGATGTCCACGATCAACCCGCCGGAGAGCCGCGTCAGCAGGCGCTCGTCGACGTCGGCGATCTCGTTCGGCGGACGGTCGCTGGCCATCACGATCTGCCGGCCGTTCCCCTGCATCGCGTTGAGCAGTCGCAGGATCTCCGTCTGGGTCTCGCGGTGGCCGGTCAGAAACTGCACGTCGTCGAGCAGCAGCAAGTCGACGAACCGGTAGCGCTCGCGCAGCTTCTCGATCTGGTTCGCGGCGAGCGCTCCGCGGAGCTCCTCGACGAGGTCCTCGAGCGTCGCGTACTCGACGTTGAGCTTCCCGTGCACCTGGACGGCGTGCGTGGCGATGGCGCCCATCAAGTGGGTCTTCCCCAGCCCCGACCCGCTATAGATGAACAGTGGGTTGTAGACGGCGCCGGGGGACTCGGCGACGGCGTGCGCGGCCGCGGCCGCGAGCCGATTGGCCGCGCCGACGACGAAGTTGTCGAACCGGAACCGACCGTCGCGCGGCACGGAGCTACCTGGCGGCGCCCTGCGATGCGCTCAGCTTGCGCAGCACGAGCTCGGAGATCCCGCGTAGCGTCTCGAAGACGCCCGGGCCGTGGAGCGCGTCGGCCGAGTACTCGGGCACGCCGCGGAAGTTGAGCGCGTCCGACAGCTCGGGAACGGTGAGGATCAGATCGCGCGGGAGGTCCTGCTTGTTGTACTGGATCACGAGCGGAACGGCGCGCGCGTCAACGCCCTGCTCCGCGAGATTGGCGTGCAGATCCTGGAACGACTCGACGTTCTCCTGAAGCTGGCGCGCCTGACTGTCGGCCACGAAGACGATGCCGTCCGCTCCCTGGAGGACGAGCTTGCGCGTCGTCTGGTAGTACACCTGGCCGGGGACGGTGTAGAGCTGGAACTTCGTCGTAAAGCCGGAGATCGACCCGAGGTCGAGTGGCAGGAAGTCGAAGAAGAGCGTGCGGTCGGTCTGTGTCGCGAGCGAGACCATCTTCCCCTTCCTGTCATCCGGAACTTGCCCGTAGATGTAATGCAGGTTGGTCGTCTTCCCCGACCGCCCAGGGCCGTAGTAGACGATCTTGCACGTGATCTCGCGGGTGGCGTAGTTGACGAGGGACAAGAGGACGGGAAGCGAAAGGTCAGGGGTTCAGCCGCGGCCGAAGAGGACAGCCAGGTTCTGGTTGAGCTCCTGCTCGAAGTTCCCGGCCAGCACAGGCCCCAGCCCCCGCGGTGGCGTGGGGGCGGCAGCGGCCAACGCGGCGCAGAACTCCTCGAAGTAAAGACGGACGAGACCGAGCGAAGTCTCCGCGTCGAAGACGGTTAGAAGCAGGTACGTCCCTCGCTTCGTCTGGGCCGGGGCGAGGAACAACTGCCGTCCCTGCCCCCCGTGGTGTAGCTCCCGAAACGGCGCCCCCTCGAGCTGCCGACCGAGTTCCGCGGACGAGGCGTTGATGGCCGCCGCGAGCGCGCACGCCGCCATGACGTCGACGGCACGCGCAAAGCCGTGCTGGGCCATCACCTGGCCGTTTGGGTGCAGCAGCACGGCAAGGACGACGCGGGCGTCCTCGACGAACTTCTGCACCGGCGGGCCGACCCAGGGCTCGACGACCGCCGTCGTCACGCTAGACCTTCCGCGGCGCGGAGCAGCTCGACGCGAATGAGCCCGACGTTCGCGTCGCGCCGCGCGACGGCGACGAGCACCAACCCATTCCGGCCCACCGCGCAGATGCGGCCGGTCTCGGCCTCGAGCTGCATGAATCCAACGGCGCCGAGGCCTGCGGCATTGGCCGACAAGCGTGCCTTGCGGTAGAGTGAGGCCGCGAGCGCGGCGACGCGATCGCCGCGCTGACCGACCTGAAGCCGCGCGTCGACGATCACGCCGTCCCCCTCGCCCGCAACGAGAGTCGCCGTCACGCCGCGCTGGCGGCGGATCGTCTCCAGCATTTGCGCGAACGGCGACGTCACGGGACCCGCCCCAGCCACTGCCGCGCGCGCGCCACGCAGCGTTCGAGCAGTCGCTGCGTCAGCCCGAGCGGGGTGGACGCCCCCGCCGCTAGCACGACGAGACCTTCGGCCTCGGTCGGCGCCATCGCGACGGCGGCCGCCTCGGTCTCGACAACGATCATGCTCCAGTCCCCGATGCCGAGGTATTTGGTCGCGCGGTCCGCCTCGTCACTCACGCCGCTCAGCTCCGCGCCGACTTCCTGTGCAACGTCGCGGCCCTCCCACGTGAAATAGGCGCCGCCGAGCACAAGGCCGTCGCGGTCGAGGAGCACCGCTGTCTGATCGGCCTCGAGTAGATCGGCGAAGAGCAGTCGCGGGTCGTCCCCGCCGCCTCCAGCGGCGACCTGCCCGCTCGCGCGCGACCTCCCGTCCGGCTCGAGCGTGATCCCGCCCGAGCCCGAGCCGTTACCGCCGCCGCGACGTGCATTCCGCACGTGCTGCAGCGCGGCCGCGACGCCGGCGTCGCCCGGGTCGCACTGCGCGGCGTCGCTCAGGTGCGCCTCGGCCTCCTCGAGCCGGCCTTGCTGGAAGTAGAGGAAGCCCAGCCCTTTCCTCGCGCCGACGTGCGTGGGCGCGAGGCGCAGGACTGCCTCCCACGCGCCGAAGGCTCGCTCGAGCTCTCCGCGGTCGGCGGCTATCCGCGCGAGCAGGTCGTGCGCGTCGGCGTTGGCGGGGTGCCGCTCGACGCCCCGGGCCGCGATCCGCAGCGCGTGATCGAGCTGGCCGTTACGGCGCAGCGCCTCGGCGAGCTGCACGAAGACGAGACTGCGCGGATCGCGGGCCAGCTCGTCGCTCAGCTTGCGGATCTCGTCACTCATCGTCGAGCGCATCGAGGATAGCGACGAGCTCTCGCGCGGCTTCGGCGGCGGCGCGCACGCGGTCCGCCGATCGGCCGGGCCCGGCGACGCGCAAGTACTGCTCCCAGCTCGCGAGCGCGGTGGCGAAGTCGCCGACACGCGCTGCGGCAAAGCCAAGGTCGCGGTGGATCTCGGGCGTCCGCGAGTCGGCGCGCAGCGCGCGGCGCAGCTCGTCCATCGCCTCGCCGTAGCGGCGAAGCCGGCTCAGCGCGCGCGCGACCAGCAAGCGCGCGTCGGTCCGCGTCGGGTCCGCCGCGCGCACGGCGGCTGCTGCGGCGAGGGCGGCGTCGGCGTCGCCCGCGGCCAGCGCCTGCCGCGCGCGCTCGAGCCGCTCCGTCCACTCACCGGCCGCGCGCTGACCGCCACTGGTCCGCCCCTCCGGCGCGCGGACCTCCACCACGCCGGTCGTCACCAGGCCGTAGACCACCTTCGCGATGTCGAACTCGGCGCGCCCGAGCACGGTCGCGATCGCGCGCAGGTCGCGCTTGCCGTCGATCATCGCCAGCACCTCCCACTCGTCGGGGAGGAGATCGATCTGAGTCGGGTGGGTGTGGTCAACGGGTGCCAACGTCGGGACGACCGAGAGGCTGGGTATCTTGTCGGCGATCCGTGACCACTCGTCGATGCGGCGCGCGCCCTCCATGAGGAGCGACTCCGTCGACACGTGGATCTCCGGCGTCGCCGGCAGCTCGTCCGGCGTGCGCTCCTCGAAGGAGAAGAAGCCCTCGCGCCAGGACATGAGCTCGAACACGACGCTCTCGATCTGAAGCCGCATCTGGCGCTCGAGCTCCTTCCGCGACAGGGCGCCGCACTGGACGAGGTGCTCGCCGAGCCCGCGGCCGCGCCCGTTGCCGGAGCGCATCGCGCGAGCGCGCTCGATGTCCGTCTCGGTCACGCGGCCGCTCCGGAGCAACATCTCCTCCAGCGACATTGGGTTGCTGCGAACGCTCGCCTGGACGACGCGCCCAGACTCGAACAGCACGATCCCTTCGTCGTCGCGCAGCTCGGACGTGACGCGGAGCATCCCGGTCTTCCGGCTCAAGTCGAGCAACTGGAAGACGTCGTGGATGCCGAGCTCGCGGAGCGGTCCTTCGATCGCCATTGCTCAGCCCCCCGCGCGCGCGTCGAGCGCGGTCTCGAGGTCGGTGCGGTCGCGCATCTCGAGTCGTGCGCGCCCCCCGTAACTCCCAGTGCCGTCGAGGTCAACGACCCGGCGCCACCGAACCTCCGCGTCGGCAAACCGCCGCTGGCGCGCGAGCAGCACCCCCTCGTGAAACAGCGCAGCGACGTGGTCCGGCTGGAAGCGCAGGACGCGCGCGAACGCTGTCGCGGCGTCCGCGGGTCGGTTGAGCTCGAGGAGCGTCTCGCCGAGCGCGACGAGGGCCTCGAAGTGATACGGATCCCGCTCCAGCAGCTCGACGAGCAGCGCGAGGGCGTCGTGCGCGCGATCCGTCATCCGCCACAGACGCGCGAGCTCCAGTGTCGCCTCGGCGAACGTCGGCACCGCCTCGAGCGCGGCCGTCAGCTCTTGCTCGGCCTCGGCGATCTTGCCACGCGCGGCCAGCAGGCGCGCAAGCTTGTGCCGCACGTCGGCGAACCCGCCGTCCAGCTTCAGTGCTTCGTGGTACGCCGAAACGGCCCTCTCGAAGTCGCCGAGCGACTGCGCCACGTCGCCGATCTTGTGGTGCACATCGGCGCGCCCTGGCGCGACCTCGCGCGCCGTCTCGAGCACTTCCAGCGCCGCCGCCGGGTCGCGCGTTTCGGCCCGCGCGGCCGCGGCGAGCATCAACCGCTCGATCGAGCCCGGGTCTTCCCCGAGCATCGCCTCAGCGAGCGGGCGAGCCTCTTCCGCGCGGCCGAGCCGGAGCAACGCCCACGCTTCGCCGAGCGCGGCGCCGGCGTGCCAGGGATCCTCGTTCCGCGCCTCCCGGTATCGCTCCAGCGCTTCGCCGTGCAGGCCCTGACGAGAGAACGCGTCGCCGAGCAGCGCGAGTCCGGCGCCGCGCGGCGCACCACGCGCGAGAGCCTGGCTCGCTTCAGCCGCCGCCTTGTCGGCGAGGCCCTTCGAGAGATAGTCGGCGGCGATCGCATACGGGCCTGCCTCGACCAGCGCCGGCGCCGCCGGCGGCGGCGCCGGCGCTGGCGTGGACAGCTCCGTGAATAGCGTGTCGAGCAGCGCCGGGTCGAAGGTGAAGTCGGCGACCGAAGTGCCGGTCCGTCGCTCGCCGTCGAGCTCGGGACGGATCGAGAGGTCGGGGTCCTCGTACTCGAGGTCGATCGCCAGCTCGAACTTCTGTCGCGCGTAATAGGGGTCGAGCTCCAGCGCGCGCCGCGTCTCCCGAAGGGCCCCCTCGAAGTCGCCGAGGCTCGAGAGCGCGAAGCTCAGGTTGTAGTGCGCGCCCGCGTAGTCGGGCCGAGCCTCGATGGCTCGCGAAAACGCGGTCCGGGCCTCGTCGAACCGACCCTGCTCGGCGAGCACGAGGCCGATGCCGTTCCACGCCACCGGATGCTCCGGCTCCGCGGTCAGGACCTGACGGTAGGCTTCCAAGGCGTGCTCATGGCGCCCCGCCCCGCCGAGCAGCAAGGCGAGGTTGAGTCGTGCCTTGGCGAATGCGGGACGCGCCTGCAACGCGAGGCGGAAAGCGTCGACGGCGCCGTCGACGTCGCCGAGGTGGTATTGCGCGACGCCAAGGTTGTTGAGCGCGAGCGCATATGTCGGCTCGGCCGCGATCGCGCGCCGATAGCTTTCAGCTGCCTCGGCGACGCGCCCATCCTGATGCAGGGCGACTCCCCGCTCGTTCCACAGCTTGGGGCTGCCCGGCTGCGCCTCCAGAAGCTGGTCGTACAGCGCGGTCGCGGCGCGCAAGTCGCCGGTGACGAGGTAGACCTCGGCCATCGCCTGGCGCACGAGGTCCGGATCCTCCCCGCGCTCCAGCGCGAGTTGGTACTCGCGGAGCGCTTCAGCGTAGTAACCCTTCTGGCGGAAGGCCAGGCCGAGCCCGAACCGGGCGAGCTGCTCCTCCGGGACCACGGCCATTTCCGCGGACCGTCGCGCGGGCCGCAGCTCCGGCGGCGCGTCGGGCGGACCTGGCCGGTACTGGTCGAGCGAGAGGTTCGCTTGCGCGCGCGACAGCGTGGGGTTGAGCTGCACCGCGCGCCGCGTCACCTGCCGCGCCTCGTCGTGCCGACCGAGGTCTCCGAGCACGAAGCCCATTAGGTACAACGCGTCGGCGCTGTCGGGGTTCAGCTCCGTGGCGCGACGGAGCGCGACCAGGGCCTCCTCGTTCAGCCCGCGGTTGTAGAGGATCTCCCCGACGTAGAGGGTGATGACCGAGCTCTCTGGATCGAGCGCGAGCGCGCGCTCCAGCCACTGCTGCGCCTGTTCAAGGCGGCCGTTCGACTTCTCGGCGAGCGCGAGCTGCACGAGCGCTCCGACGTCGTTCGGATGATGGCGCAGTAGTTCCGTGAATTCCGCGACCGCCTCCGCGAGCTGCCCGAGGAGCGCGAACGTCCGGCCGAGCTCCCACCGCGCGTCGCGGTCCGCAGGACGACTGCGGAGGCGCTCGCGCAGGTCCGCGACACGTCGGTCGTAGTATCCCGTGTGGAGGTACGCGATCTCGAGGTTGCGCTGCGCCACCTGCATCTTCGGATCGAGCTCCAGCGCGCGCATGAAGGCGGTCGCCGCTTCGGCGTGCAGCCCCTTGTTGTAATACAGGACGCCAAGGTTGTTGTGCGCGCCGGCGTCCGACGGATCGATCCGCCGGGCGAACGACCGCAGCACTTCCCGGTCGCGTTCGGCGGTGAGAACCGTCGTCGTCATGCCTGGCGTTCCGCGTGCGGGGCTGCCGGGCGCTCAGGCGAGCCTGATCGCGCGCAGGATCGCGTGCAGCGACGCCGGATCCGGCAGCAGCAGGAACACCCCGCGGAAGCGCGCGCCGGATTCGTCCATCAGGAACTCGCTCTCGACACAGAAGACGTAGTCGTGGTCGGCGGCGAACTGGAGATACGCCGTCGTGAGGACGGCCGCGGACATGTCCACGGCGAGGCTTGGCGGCGACGGCAGCAGCATGAGGCCCATGAATTCGCTCAGCGCGTTCATGTACTGGCCGCTGAGGATGTTGCCCGCTTCCTTGATCGCCGACTGCTCTAGCTCCCCGAGCCCGCGCGACGAGCCGCGGGGGCGGCGGAGCATGAGCTCCGCGAGCCGGATCGCGGTCGGCTGTGGGAAAACGAGGATCGTCCGTCCCGTGAGGTCGCCGAGCATGTGCATGAGCACGGCGGCGATGGGCTGCTCGGGCTCGTCGAGCTGCGCGGGGACGTCCTCGAGGGGCGTGATCAGGATGCGGGGCACGGTGATCATGATCCGGCTGCCGACCATCTGCGACAGCGCGGTTGCGGCGTGCCCAGCGCCGATGTTCGCCACCTCGCGGAGGGCGTCGAGCTGCAGCGCCTTCAGCGTTCGTACGTCTTCCATGTCACGCCCTCAGAGGAGACTGCTGACGTCCAGGATCAGGGCGGGGGCCCCGTCGCCGAGGATGGTCGCGCCGCCGAAGAGCGCGAGCCCGCCGCGAGCGGCGTCGAACTGCTTGACGACGATCTCGAGCTGAGTCGTCAGCTCGTCGACCACCAGCGCGGCACGCTTGTTCCCCGCCTCGATTATGACGACCTGCTCCAGCCGCGCGTCCCGCGCCGCGGGCAGGCCGACGAGCTCTCGGAGGCGGAGGACCGGTAGCACGTCCTCGCGGAGGACCGCGACCTCCCGCCCGCGGACGGTGCGCAAGGCTTCCGGCAGCAGCTCGATGGTCTCCGATACATGGGTGAGGGGAATGGCGTAGAGCTCCTTGTCGGCGCGGGCGAGGAGGGAGCGCACGATCGCCAGCGTCAGCGGCAGCCGAAGGACGACGGTCGTACCCTCCCCCGGCTGCGACCGGATGTCGACTAAGCCTCCCAGGCTGCGCACCCGGTTCATGACGACGTCGATGCCGACGCCGCGACCGGAGAGCCCTGTCACCTTCTGCGCGGTCGTGAACCCGGGTCGCGCGATCAGGCGAACCAGTTCCTCGTCGGTCAGGTCAGTACGGACCGGGTCAATGAGCCCATCGGCCTTCCCACGCGCGAGTACCTTGTCGCGATCGATGCCGCGCCCGTCGTCGCTGACGCGGATCACGACCGCCGACCGATCGCGGACCGCGCTCAGCTCGAGACGTCCCGCCGGGGGCTTGCCCGCCGCGGTGCGGGCTTCGGGCGCCTCGAGGCCGTGATCGATCGCGTTGCGCAGCAGGTGGAGCACCGGTTCGCCGATCTCGTCCAGCATCGAGCGATCGAGCTCGATGTTCTTTCCCTCGACGACGAAATCGATCTGCTTCCCGACCGCGCGCGCCGAGTCCCGGACCATGCGCGGGAACCGGTCGAAGACCTGCCAGACTGGCACCATGCGACTCGTCATGATCTCGTCGCGCAGGTCGCCGATGAGCCGCGAGGCCTGCGTAACGGCTTCCACGAGCGCCGGATCGTCAAGTGCGGTCGAGAGTTGTGTGAGCCGACCCCGCGTGATTACGAGCTCGCCGATCAAGTTCATGAGCGAGTCGAGGCGATGCAGCTCGATGCGCACGTGCTGCTGGGGCCTCAGGTTGTCGTCGCGCGGCGCCGCCTCGCCGGGGCCCTCGCTCTGGCCTGGGTCGATCGCCAGGAGTGCGGGCGCGGTGAGTGCGCCGGACGGACGTGGAGTCATTGGCGGCGGTGTGAAGTCGCCGACTTGAACCTCGGCGACGTCCCCCGCCGCGCGCACTGCTCGCTCGACTTCGGCCGCGGACACCGAGGTCGCGAGTCGGAGCGCGAAGTCCTCGCCGAATTGCTCCGCCTGGAGCGCGGCCAATGGCGGCGAGACGGTCGTCACTTCGCCGAACTGGCGAAGGCTCTGGATGATCATGAACGCGCGCACGCCGCGCAGCGGCGTCTCCGGAGCGAGCCGGATCCGCACGGCGATCCCCCGCCCTGGCTCGAGCGCCGCCGTCCAGCCGCCGGCGTGCGCCACCGGATCCGAGGTCGACGGCTCGCCGCTCGCGCGCTGTTGCGACGGGACGCGCGGGGCCGAGGCGCCCTCGCCGGCACTGGCGAGCGATTTGATCTGGAGAATGAGCTGGCCCAGCGCGAGCGGCGCGCGCTGCCCGCGGACCGCAGCTTCGATCGACGCCTCGAGGGCGTCGGCGCTCCGGAAGAGCACCTCCATGACGTCCGCCGTCACCGCGACCTCTGAGCGCCGCACGCGGTCGAGCAGCGTCTCCAACTCGTGCGACAGCTCGGCGACCGCGGTGTACCCCATCGTCGCGCTCATCCCCTTGACCGTGTGGACGGCGCGGAAGATGGCGCTCACCGGCTCGACGCCGCCTGCGCCTCGTTCCAGCTGGAGGAGCCAGTGGTTCATCGCCGACACGTGCTCGCGGCTCTCCGTGAGGAAGAGCTCCGCGTACTGTGCTTTGTCCACGGGCCGGCGGGGTGAGTGGCGGCGCGCCGGGCGCGCTCAGGCCAGTACGCGCTGCACGGCCTCGAGCACGCGGCTCGGCTGGAATGGCTTGACGACGAAGTCGCGCGCTCCCGCCTGGATCGCCTCGATGACCAGCGCCTGCTGGCCCATCGCGCTGCACATCAGGATGCGCGCCTTTGGGTCGAACTTGGTGATCTCGCGGACCGCGTCGATGCCGCCCATGTCCGGCATCACGATGTCCATCGTCACGAGGTCCGGTCGGAGCTGCTTGTACTTCTCGACCGCCTGCACCCCGGTCTCCGCCTCGCCCACGACCTCGAAGCCGGCACCCTGGAGAATGTCACTCACCATGGTGCGCATGAAGATCGCGTCGTCGCAGATCAGGACCGTATGACTCAATGACCTACCCTCTGGACGCTCTCGGGACGGAGGACGCGGGGCGCGCCTGTCGTTAGACCAGGGCCTGCCTGATCAAGCGCGTGATGTCCAGAAGAATGACGACCGTGTCTCCGAGACGTCCCATTCCGCGGACGGCGCCGTCCTTGTCGCCCACCGTGCCGGCGACGTCTTCCGAGGCGACTACCTGGACGTCGAGCACCTCGTCCACGGCGACGCCAGCGACCCGCGCTCCGTGGTCGACGAGCACGATCGATCCGTCAGACGCCGCCGGCCGCTCGGCGCCGAGCCAGAGCGGCAGATCGACGACGGTGATGACCGTGCCGCGCAGGTTGATGAGCCCCTGAATGGACGGCGGCGCGCCGGGAAGTCTCGTCGCCCGCCGCTGCGGCACGATCTCCCGCACCGCGTCGATGCTGCATCCGAACATCCTGTCGCCGGCGCGGAAGAGCAGCGTACGCTCGGCGACGGGTTCAGCGGTCGTCTCGGAAGAAGCCAAAGAAGTCCAGGGGGTCGCGGTCGGACAGGTTGACGTCGGGACCGGCGACGGCAGCCAGCGCGCGGTGGAGCTCGGGCGGGAGCGGCGACCGCAGATCGATCGTGTCGCCGGACACCGGATGTGTGAACAGCAGCCACGCCGCGTGCAGGAAGTGCCTCCGTGGCGGGAGCATCACGAGCCGCCGTCCCCCTCCGCCACCGTACGTGTCGTCGCCGACCACCGGATGGCCGGTGGAGGCCAGGTGGACCCGAACCTGGTGTGTCCGGCCCGAGTGCAGCTCGGCGCGGAGGAGATCCACGGCGTCGAACCGGGCCAGGCGCACGAAGTTGGTCTTCGCCGGCCTTCCCGTACTGACGACCGCCATCCGCTTCCGGTCTCGCCGATCGCGGGCAATGGGACGGTCGACGGTCAACCGGTCCGCGTCGAGGTGGCCCCAACAGAGGACCGCATAGCGCCGCTTGATGCGCCGGGCGGCGAGGTCGGCGCCGAGGACGCGGTGCGCACGGTCCGACTTGGCGACGAGGAGAAGCCCCGACGTCTCCTTGTCGAGCCGGTGAACAACGCCCTCCCTGTCCTCGCCGCCGGCGGTCGACAGATCGCCTCCGCGACCCTTGAGCGCGTTGACGAGGGTTCCCGACCAGTTACCCGGCGCGGGGTGGACCACCATGCCCGCGGGCTTGTCGACAACCAGGAGATCGTCGTCCTCGTACACCACGTCGACATGTATCTGCTCCGGGACGACCGCGCGCGACGGCGGTGGCGGAACGACGGCGTCGATGCGCTCGCCCGCGCGCGGGCGGTACGCGGCCTTCTCGCGGCGGCCTTCGACGAGCACGTGACCGCCCGCGATCAGGGTCGCCGCCTGGTTGCGCGAGACGTCGAGTGCGGCGGCGACGAGGATGTCGAGCCGCTGGCCGCTGCCCGGCGCGGCGAACTCCACGCGGCGCGCCGGCGGCCGCGGACCAGCCATGGTCAGGCCCGTTGCGCTGACGCGTGCGCGCGCCGCTCCTCGCGCGCCAGGAGCCAGGCGAGGGTGATTGCCCCTACGGTCACCGCGGAGTCGGCCACATTGAACGTCCAGAACCGCCACCCGGCGGCGCCGATGTCGATGAAGTCGATAACACCCCGCTCCGACCGGACGCGGTCGATGAGGTTGCCCGCCGCTCCGCCCCACGCCAGGCCGAGCGCGAATGAGAGCAGGCGCTCCGTCGGGTGCGAGCGCCGGTACAGGTTCCACAGCACGACAAGGGCGACGAGCGCGAACGCGCCGAAGACGAGCCGGGAGTAGGGGCCGACCGACATGCTGAACGCGGCGCCCCTATTGTACGCGAGCGTCAGCCGGATGAACTCACCGATCACCGGGTGCGGCACGTGCGGCGGCGACAGGTAGCGCACTGCCAGCCACTTCGTGACCACATCGAGCGCCACGACGGCGGCCGCGGTGCCCCAGAAGAGCCAGGGGTTCCGGGAAGGCGTGGACATGGGACGGCGATCTCGGATGGCCGCCGCTACGACGCCTCGCCCGGCTCCGGTTCCCGGCGCAACGCAGCCGGCGACGGCGACGGTGGCGCCGGCGCCGGGGGCGCCGGCGCCACCGCGACGTGGCCGAGGCGGTCGTCCTCCCAAAGCACCCATGCGAGCAGGAACGCGCCCGCGCTCACCGCCATGTCGGCCACGTTGAACGTCGGCCAGCGGGAGTCGCCGAAGCCGACATCGATGAAGTCGATGACGCCGTCGCCCGACCGCACGCGGTCGATCAGGTTACCGATCGCGCCCCCGCAGACGAGGGCGAGCGCGAGGATGCGACTGGTGTGCCCCTCGCGCGTCGACTGGTAGAGCCAGGCGAGGATCGCGAGCGCCACGACGGTGAGCGTCATGAAGACCCACCGCGAATACGGCCCGACGTTGATGCCGAACGCGGCGCCCGGGTTGTAGACGAGCGTGAAGCGAACCGCCTCGCCGATCACCTCGTGCGGCACCCGCGTGGGCACGAGCAGCCGCACCGCGATCGCCTTCGTGATGACGTCGACGAACGTGACGATCGCGACCACAGGCCAAAACAGGCCGGCGTTACCGTTTTGCATCTTCCTCGCGCTGTTTGCACTCGATGCAGTACCGCGCGTGCGGGAGCGCGTCGAGTCGCTCGTAGGCGATGTCCTGGCCGCAGTTGTGGCATTTGCCGAACGTCTCCGGCGACCGGTAGAGGCGCCGCAGCGCTTGGTCGATGTGCCACAGGAATCGGCCCTCCTGACTCGCGAACAGGAAGGCCTTCTCGCGCTCCATCGCGTCGGTCCCTTGGTCCGCCATGTGGAACGAGTAGCTGCTCAGATCCCCGTCCGCAGACTGCGGCGTCGCGCCGAACGTCTCGTCGTAGTGACCCAGCTCTTTGAGCACGCGCCGACGCTCCTCGAGAAGTCGCTTCTCGAAGTGCTGCAGCATCTTCTTCGTCATCGGCTTGCTCTTCTTCGCGCCAGCTGAACTTGGCATTTGCCTACCGAGCCTTTGTTATGGCGACATGCGCGGTCTCCCCATCGAGGTCGACCGTCTGCGTCGCGTCGTAGTTTCCCGAAATCTCGTCGCTGATGACGAGCTCGACGGCCAGCACCTCGGCCGCGATCCACGCGCGGTGGCGCTCGAGCACCTCACGCACCACGCGCCCGCCCGCAACCGCGAGCACAATTCGATCGCTGACCGACAGACCGGCCTCCTTGCGCATACGTTGTACCCGGCTGATGAGCTCCCGGGCAAGTCCCTCCAGCCTCAGCTCCGGCGTCACCGCGGGATCGATCGCCGCGAAGAACCCGGCTTCCTCCTGCACGACTAGCTCGCCGGCGGCCCGCCGGATGATAGTCAGGTCGTCCAGTGTCAGCACGTGGGAGACGCCGTCGACCGTGACGGCGAGCGCCTCGCCGCGTAGAAACGCGCGCAGCTCGTCGCTGGTGAACGCCGCGACCGCTTGCACGGCGAGCGGCGTGCGGCTCCCGAACTTCTTACCCAGTGACCTGAAGTTGGGTTTCGCCTCGAGCGAGACGAGCGCGTCGCCTGACGACGCGAGCTCGACGCGCTTCACGTTGAGCTCCGCCGCGAGTAGCGGCAACAACTCGGCGAGCCGCGCCTCGTCGACGTGCGGGGCGACGCACACCATGCGCGTCAGCGGTTGCCGCACCTTCACCCCCGCCGTCTCTCGCGCCGCGCGGCCCAGCCGGGCGAGCGTCCGCACCGCCGCCATCGCCGTCGCGAGCGCCTCATCGCGCGCCACGCCCGGACCGCGTGTGAACGGCGCGAGGTGCACCGAGTCGCCGGTCAGCTCGCGGTGCATCCAGTCCGTCACGAACGGGCAGATCGGCGCGAGCAGCCGGCAGGTGACCACGAGCACCTCGTGCAGCGTCGCGAACGCGGCACGGTTGTCGTCCGACTCGATGTCGTAGAAGCGCGCGCGGGCGAGGCGCACGTACCAGTTCGCGACGTCGTCGTCGACGAACTGGATGATCGTCGCTGCAGCCGCGGTGGCATCGAAGGCGCGCAAATGCGCGTCGACTGCGCTCTCCACACCGGCCAGGCGCGAAAGGATCCACCGGTCCAGCACCGGACGCGCGGCTGGCGCCGGGTCGAGCTCCGAAGGGGCCCAACCGAAGTTCGCGTACTGCGCGAACATCCCCGTATAGACGTTCTTGAGCGTGCGCAGGAACCGTCCGGCGAGCTCGCGGATCGCCGCCTCGTCGAACCGCCGGGTGACCCACACCTTGCTCGACGCAACGAGGAAGAGCCGCACCGCGTCGGCGCCGTGCCGCCCGAGCACGACCCACGGGTCGACCACGTTGCCGAGACTCTTGGACATCTTCTGCCCCTGGGTGTCGAGGACCTGCTCGTTCACGACGACGGCGCGGTAAGGGGCCGTTGCGGGGCGGGAGGTGCCGGGCGCGAGACGCTGTTCCCCGCGCCCCGCGCCCCGCGCCTCGCGCTCCACCTCGTTGTTCGGCAGCGCGTCGCCGAGTCCTGTCGCGATCGCCAGCAGCGAGTAGAACCAGCCGCGCGTCTGGTCGATTCCCTCGGCGATGAAGTCGGCAGGGTAATGCTCCGCCGTGCCGGCTCGATTCTCGAACGGGTAGTGCCACTGCGCGAATGGCATCGACCCCGAGTCGAACCAGGCGTCGATCACCTCCGGGACGCGCCGCATCGTTCCGCCACAGCCGGGACGCGAGCACGGCCAGCTGTACGCGTCGATGAATGGCTTGTGCGGGTCGAAGTCGGGCGGCAGCGGCCGCCCGACGCCCGCCGCCAGCTCCGCGTACGCACCGATCGCTTCCAAGTGCGACTCGTCGGCGTCGCATAGCCAGAGCGGGAGCGGCGTCCCCCAGTAGCGATCGCGCGAGATCGCCCAGTCGATGTTGTTCTCCAGCCACTCGCCGAACCGCCCCGCGCCCACCTCCGGCGGCTGCCACTCGACCGGGGCGTTCCGGGCGAGCATCGCGTCCTTGAACGCCGTCGTGCGCACGAACCACGACGTGCGCGCGTAGTAGATCAGCGGCGTCCCGCACCGCCAGCAGTGCGGGTACGAGTGAACCATCGTGCCGGCCTTCCAGAGCACGCCGCGCCGGCGAAGCTCATCCACGATCAGCGGGTCGGCGTCCTTGACGAACTTGCCGCCGACGACCGGCATCCCATCGGGAAACTCGCCACGAAGGCCGACCGGCTGCACGAACGCCAGCCCGTGGCGCTGACCCGCGGCGTAGTCGTCGGCGCCGAACGCCGGCGCCATGTGCACGACGCCGCTCCCGTCCTCGGCCGACACGAACGTCTCGCCGACGATGACCGCGTGCTCGGCACCGGCCGGGTACTCCACCCAGTCGAGCGGCCTTCGGTAGCGCAGGCCGACGAGCACGGTCCCGCGGTAGCGGTCAACGACGTCCCATCGCGCCTCCCAGTCGGCGCCGAGTACCGGCGCGAGGCGCGGCTCGGCGAGAATGATCGTGCCGCGATCGTCGCCAGTTCGCCGGACCAGCTCCACATACTCGAGCTCCGGATTCACCGCGAGCGCAACGTTCGAGACGAGCGTCCACGGCGTGGTGGTCCAGACCAGGATGCGGCGCGCTTCCCCGCGCCCGGCTCCCCGCGCCCCTCGTCCCGCGCCATCGAGCTCCAGCGCGACGTACACGCTCGGGTCCTCTACCTCCTTATACCCCTGCGCCACCTCGTGGCTCGAGAGCGCCGTCCCGCAGCGCGCGCAGTACGGCAGGATCTTGTGCCCCCGGTACAGCAAGCCGCCGCCGTAGAGCGTCTTGAGCGCCCACCAGACGCTCTCGACGTACGCATTGGAGTACGTCACGTACGGGTGCGCGTAGTCGAGCCAGTACGCGATGCGGGCGCTTAGCTCCTCCCACTCCGCGCGGTACCGGAAGACGCTCTCGCGGCAGCGGCGATTGAACTCCTCGACGCCGATGGCCTCGATCTGCTGCTTGCCGCTGATCCCGAGCTCTTTCTCGACCTCGATCTCGACCGGCAACCCGTGGGTGTCCCACCCCGCCTTCCGCGGGACGTAATAACCGAGCATCGCGCGGTGGCGGCAGAAGAGGTCCTTGATCGTCCGCGCGAGCACGTGGTGGATCCCCGGCCGCCCGTTCGCCGTCGGGGGCCCCTCGAAGAAAATGAAGCGCTCAGCGTCGCGCGTCTTCTCGAGCGTCCGCTCGAAGAGCCGCTCCTCCTCCCACCTCGCCAGAAGCTCCTTCTCGAGGTCGTCCGCCGGCCGCTCCGGCGGGAGCATCGCGAACTGCATCGTACCGCCGGCGGTCATAGACGCTCCAGCACCCCGCGCACGAGCGCCGTCAGCGCCGGCTCCGCGCGCCCGGCGACCGCGATGATCGTCGCGACGTCCGCCGGCTCGAGCGCGTCCGGCAAACACTGGTCGGTGATGATCGACACACCGAGCACCCGCATTCCGCCCTGCACCGCGACGATGACCTCTGGCACGGTCGACATGCCGACGACGTCGGCGCCGATGGCGCGCAGCATCCGGTACTCCGCGCGCGTCTCGAGGTTGGGGCCGGTCACCGCGACGTAAACACCTTCCCGGAGCACGACACGCTGCGCCGCCGCGACCTCGCGCGCGATGGCGCGCAGCCCCGCGTCGTACGGGTCCGACATGTCGGGGAACCGCACGCCGAGGCGGTCGTCGTTCGGTCCGATGAGCGGGTTGTCGCCGAGCAGGTTGATGTGGTCCGCGATCAGCATCAGCTCACCCGGCGCCCACAGCGAGTGCATCCCGCCACAGACGTTGGTGACGATGAGCGTCCGCGCGCCGAGCGTGCGGAGCACGCGCACCGGGAATGTCACCTGCGCGAGCGAGTACCCCTCGTAGCGGTGGAATCGCCCCTGCATCGCGACGACCACCTTCCCCGCGAGGCGTCCGCACAGGAGCCGGCCCGCGTGGGACTCGACGGTGGACAGCGGGAAGCCCGGGATCTGCGCGTAATCGATCGCCGCGCTGACGTCGATCTCCTCGCCCAGCCGACCGAGCCCGGTGCCGAGGATGATCGCGACCTCCGGCCGCTCGCCGAAGCGCGCACGAACGACCGAGGCGGCCGACTCGACCGCCTCGAGCGTGTGGGGCGCGTCGGCGACGCGGGACGCGACGCCGGCGGCCGCGAGCGGCGCGCCGGCGGTTGTCACGCCTTGCCCTTGAGCGACGCCGGCGGTGGAGGCTGGATCGACTGCGGCTCCGTAGCCGCGTGCCGTCCGTCCGGCGCCAGCGCGTCGATGATGTGCGCGGTCAGCGTCGCCGGTGACGCCTCCGCCGCGGCGATCTCGGCCAGCTGCCGCTCGCAGATGACACGCAGCTGCGCGAGGAACGCGCGGCGACTTCGCTCCATCGACACCAGCGCCTCTTCGACCCGCCGCAGATCCGACCGCGCGTCCTCGAGCTGTCGCTCGGCGGCGCTGCGCGCCTCGCGCATGATGAGCTCCGCTTCCCGCTCCGACTGCTGGCGGATGTCCGTTCGGAGCTGCTGCGCCGAGACGAGCGCGTCGTTCAGCGCTTTGTCCCGCTCGCGGAACGAGCGGAGCTGCTCCTGAAACCCGCGCATTTTCAGCTCGAGGTCCTGGATCTGCCGCGCCAGCCGCTCCATCTCGTTCGCGACCTGCTCGCGGAACTGCTCCACCCGCTGCGGATCGTAGCCGCGGAGCGCCTTGCCGAAGTCGTACCGACGAACGTCGAGCGGCGTGAGATGGAAGCTGTCGTCGATCATGCGGCTCTGGCTCCGAAGAGGACCGTCCCGAGGCGGACAAGGGTTGCCCCCTCCTCCACCGCGACCTCGAAATCGTTCGACATCCCCATCGACAGCTCCGTTGCCCGGTGGCCCGCCGCGTCGAGCACCGCGCGCGCCCGCCGGGCCCCGGCGAAGACCGTCCGCAACGTTCGCTCGTCGGCCTCGAACGGCGCCATCGTCATCGCGCCGAGAACACGGATCCCGGGCATGCCGACAAGCCGCTCCGCTTCACGCTCGACCTCGGACGGCCCATACCCTCCCTTCGTCGCCTCACCTACCACGTTCACCTGTACAAGGGCGTCCACCGGCCGGCCGCGGGCGGCGCCGAAGGCGTGCATCGCGTCGGCGAGTCGCGGACTGTCCAGCGAATGGACGAGCTGGAACCGCTCGAGCCACTTGACCTTGTTACGCTGCATGTGGCCGATCAGGTGCCAGCGGACCTGCGCCGTCACGTTCGCCATCTTCTGCAGCGCCTCTTGGACCCGGTTCTCTCCGATGTCCTCGAGCCCGGCATGCCACGCCGCGGTGACCGCATCCGGCCCGTGACCCTTGGTTACCGCTACGATCCGAACCGTCTGCCGGTGCCCGCCGCGGGTCGCTGCCGCGTCGATGCGCTCCCGGACCTCCGACACACGCTCCGGGAGGTCAGGAAACGGCATAACAGGGCAAGCTACCGGAGGTTACAGAGCGAGGCAAGAGAACGAGAACCGGACCGGGGCACAGCCGGGTCGGGCCGTCGGCCGACCATCCATCCCGGGCATGAGAGCACGTCGAGAACGAGCTGACTCGTCGGGTCGATGCTCGGCGGCGCGTTTCGGCCGCGCCGCCACGCTTCGTAGCGGTCGGCAAACCGACTGGTCGCGGCTGTGTCCACGGTGAGCGACGCACTAGTGGAAGCGGTGGGGCCCCCGGCCCCGTCTGCCCCGGGGTCGCCGGCACGGGGCGGGGCGACGAAGACCGGACCTCGAAGCTCCCACGCGCTGGCGATCGACCGCCTCTCGTCGCCCGGCATCGTGATCGCCACGCCGACCGGGCGGCCCAGCGCGTGCGCCCGGTGGGCGATCTCGCGTGAGGTCGGCGTGCGGCCCTGCCATGCCGTCGCTCCGGGCTCCGAGTAGAGTCGGTGACGACGCCAGAGCTCCGCACGGTACCAATCGGCGGGAAGCAGCGGCGTCGTCACAACGGTGACGTCCCTGCGCGTGCCGAGGACGGCTTGGGCGTACCAGAGCGGATACGTGTCGTTGTCGCCGCCCACGAAGAGGACGGTTCGCGGCGGCGATTCCTCGAGGAGCGATACTGCGAGAAACCGCGGGAGTTCGGCCTCGGGCCACCGGTTCCGATCCACTGCGCGCCAGTTGAGCGCGAGGGGAAGCGCGGCGGCCACCGCGCCGACGAGACCAGGGAGCCGAAACCGCTCGGCGACAGCGACGGCGCCGTATCCCGCCCAGAGCCCCCACGCCCAGAAGGCCGTGACGAAGAAGTAGTCACGCTCCCGTGCCTCGCGGATCGCGTCATCGGGGAGAACTCCATACCCGAAGGACGGGCCTGCGCGCAGGTTGAGGTACGCGACGACGCCGATGCTGCCGCCCACCAGCATCAGCAGCACGGTCCGCCAGCTCCTCGGGTCGCGCTTCCGGTGAGCGGCGCTGCCGACCAGCCCAAACACCGCGAACAGTATCGTGGTTCCGGTGCGCAGCGGGGTCGGGATGACCGTCGTGCCCAGCGAGAGCGCGACCTGCCAGTCCGCGTACTCAAAGACGTTCGCCACCTGAAGCCAGAGCGGCGCCCGTCGCGGCCACAGCGGCGCAACGTCGTACTGCCGCCGCGCGACGACGTCGCCGAGTGCGGAGAGCGTCGACGGAGCCCCCTGGTTGATTATGGGGTCGTGCCGCGCGCGAAGCAGGAGAAACATCACCGCGGACGACGCGAGCACGGTAACGGCGACGAAGCACGCCGCCATCAGCGCCGCCCTGACGGCGGGGCGCGCGCGCGACTCCGCGGCGTACCGCTTGGTATGTAGCACCGCCCCGCCGGCCGCGGCGACCATGCCGGCGACAACCGGCACGGCGGACACGGTGCCGACGCCCATGGCCACCAGCCAAGCGCCCCCAAGGACCAGCGCATTGGACCAACGAACCGGCCCACCGTCGCTCGCCGCGGCAGCGTAAACGACAGCGGGGCCGGCGACCAAGGCGCTCATGTGTAAGGGCACCGCGAGAACCGTGAGGTACACGGCCGCCATGAGCCAGCGGCGGTCGCCCGTCTGACCTGCGCGGTCCGCCACGGCGAGCGTCGCGACGGCCAGTACGAGGGTAGCCGCGTACACCTCGGTCTCCGTCGCATTGAGCCACACGGTCGACATCCCGCCCGCGCACAGCGCAGCCGCGAATGCCGGTAGTGCCCGCACCGTCCACCGCGCGACGAGGAGCGCGCCGAGGCCGCACGCCGCGGCCGTGCAGAGCGCCGAGAACAGATTTGTCGCCAGCGCCGTCGGCGTGCCCGCGAAAAGCCGCGACCACGCGGCGAGCAAGAGCACGTAGAGCGGCGTGCCCGGCGGGTGAGGGATTCCGAGGGTCCGTGCCGCCGCGATGAACTCGCCGGTGTCCCAGAACGTGACGTCCGGCGCGACCGTCGATCCGTAGACCGCGAGCAGGCTGAGCGCCGCGGCCGCGGCAATGATCGGCCCTCGAGCCGGCGCCCTTGCGAGCGGCCCGGGGCGGGCGCTCACGCCCCGAGTTCGACTATGGAGTACTCCGCGCTCGTGCGCGCCGGCCGCCCGGAGAGTAGATCGCGCAGCTGCGGCGCGCGCAGGTCGCGGATCAGGCGCCCGTGGCTAGCTACGCTGATCGCCGAGGTCTCCTCCGAGACAACGATCACGATCGCGTCGGTCTCCTCCGCGAGCCCGAGCGCGGCCCGGTGCCGCGTGCCGAGCGAACGGTCATCGAGCGGCGTCGGCGACAGGGGCAGGATGCAACCGGCGCCTACGATGGTGTCCCCGCGTATGATGACAGCGCCGTCATGCAGCGGCGAGTAGGGCGTGAAGATCGTCGTCAGCAGGTCCGCGGACACCTTCGCTTCCATCGCGGAGCCCGACTGCACGTAGTCGCCCAGCGGCACCTCCCGCTCGAGCGCGACGATGGCGCCGATCCCCGAGCGGCTCAGCCGCTCCACCGCTTCCCCGACCGCGTCCGCGACCTCGCCCGCCTCCATCCGGCGGAAAAAGCGGCCGAGCCGCGCTTGACCGAGCCGCGCCAGCGCCGCTCGTAGCTCGGGCTGAAAGACGACGAGGAGCGCGAACGCTCCGTACGTGAAGATGATTCCGAGCAGGTACGTCACCAGGCCGAGCTTCAACAGCCACGCGGCGGCGTAGCTCGCGAACAGGAGCACTATGCCCAGCGCGATCTGCAAGGCACGGGTACCGTGCAGCAGCAGGAATACGCGGTACAGCGCGTACGCCACGACCGCTATCTCGAGCGCGTCGCGCCAGCCGGGGTGGATGAGGCGAACCTGGTCGAGCGGGTTCACGCGCCGGCCTCGGCTTGCATGACCGCCCAGGCGACGTCGAGCGCGTGCCGCGCGGCGCGAACGTCGTGAACGCGGAAAAGTCTCGCGCCGCGCTGGAGTGCGGCCACGTTCGCGCCCGTAGTTCCGTGGACCCGTTGGGCGGGCTCCGTCACGCCCGTCAGCTCACCCACGAACCGCTTGCGCGACGTGCCAACCAGCACCGGATACCCCCACGCCGCCAGTCGTGGTAGCGCGGCGAGCATCGCCAGCGAGTGCTCGCTCCGCTTCGAGAACCCGATCCCCGGGTCAACGACGATACACTCGTCCGCGACCCCTGCCTCCTGCGCCGCGTCGACGCGTGCCCGGAGCTCGTTCAGGACTTCGTCGACCACGTCCTCGTAAACGGCCACGGCGTACGTGGCCATCTCCGTCACGCCGCCCCGCGAGTGCATGAGGACGACTCCGGCGCCCTTCGTCGCACAGACCTCAGGCATGCGTCGGTCGAGCCGGAATCCCGAGACGTCGTTCACGATCTGCGCGCCCTCCTCCAGGGCCGCAGCCGCGACCGCGGCCTTGACGGTATCGACCGAGATTGGCGTCTCCTCCGGTAGTACGCGCCGGAGCTCCCGCACGACTGGCAAGACACGGCCGAGCTCTTCCTCGACGCCGACCGGCCGCGCGCCCTGGGGCCGGGTGGACTCACCGCCAACGTCGATGACGTCCGCGCCCTCCGCAACCATCGCCTCGGCCCGCGCGACGGCCGCCTCCAGGGAGGCGAAACGGCCACCGTCGCTGAAGCTATCGGGTGTGACGTTGAGAACCCCGACGACGATTGGTCGGTCGATCACGAGGACCCGACCGGCGATTCGCCACGTGGTGACGGGGCGCGGGATGACTAGGGACGGCGGCACGTTAGGGCTTGAGAGCTTGTCGGCTTGTGAGCTTCTGAGGAACCGCCGGAGGTCCACGTAGCCGACGGATGGTCTGCGCGACACAGCCGCGGCCTCGCGAGCTCACAAGCCCACGAGCCCACAAGCTCTCAAGTTATCACCACCCCATCACGCTGGCGCCGGCTCGGGCCCTCCCAACAGCGGCGGGTTCGACCTGCGCGGCTCCAGCACCTGAGTCGGCGTCGGCGCGGGCGGCGTCGCTTTGGTCGGCGTGCGCGGCGGCAGCTTCTCCCCGCGCAGCAGCACGGCGATGTCCTCGCGGGTCAGCGTCTCCCGGTCGAGGAGCGCGGCGGCGATGGCGTGCAACAGCTCCAGGTTCTCCGAGATGACGGCTGTCGCCCTGTCGTACGCCTGATCGATGACGCGCTTCACCTCGGCGTCCACGAGCTGCGCCGTCTGCTCCGACACCTCGCGTCGATGCTGGATCTCGCGGCCGAGGAAGAGTTCCTGCTCGTTGTCCCCGACCTGAATCGGCCCGATCGCCTCCGAGAGACCCCACTGCGTGACGTAGCGCCGCGCCACGTGTGTCGCCTTCTGAATGTCGCTCGCGGCACCTGTTGTGACCCGCTCGCGTCCGAAGACTAGCTCCTCCGCGACGCGGCCGCCGAACGCCATTGCCAGCGACGCCTCGATCTGCTGGCGGGTGATGGATACGCGGTCGTCCTCGGGCAGCGTGAACGCGAGTCCCAACGCGCGGCCGCGCGGCACGATCGTGACCTTGTGCAGCGGGTCGTTCCCCGGGACCTTGATCGCGCAGAGCGCGTGACCGGCCTCGTGGTACGCGGTGAGCCGGCGCTCCTCCTCCTTCATGACCATCGACTTGCGCTCGGCGCCGAGCATCACTTTGTCCTTCGCGTCCTCGAGGTCGATCATGTACAGCTTGTCGTGCCCCCGGCGCACGGCGAGCAGCGCCGCTTCGTTTACGAGGTTGGCGAGATCGGCGCCCGCCATGCCCGGCGTCCCGCGCGCCAGCGTCGTGATGTCGACGTCGTCCGCTACCGGCTTGTTGCGCAGGTGCACCTTGAGGATGCCCTCGCGGCCGCGGAGGTCGGGCGCGTCGACGACAATCTGACGGTCGAATCGGCCCGGCCGCAGCAGCGCCGGGTCGAGCACGTCCGGTCGGTTGGTCGCCGCGATCAGGATCACGCCGTCGTTCGACTCGAAGCCATCCATCTCGACGAGAAGCTGGTTGAGCGTTTGCTCCCGCTCGTCGTGCCCGCCGCCGAGGCCGGCGCCGCGGTGCCGGCCCACAGCGTCGATCTCGTCGATGAAGATGATGCACGGCGCGTTCGCCTTGCCCTGCTCGAACAGGTCGCGGACGCGGCTCGCGCCCACGCCGACGAACATCTCCACGAAGTCGGAGCCTGACATGGAGAAGAACGGACGGCCGGCCTCACCGGCGACCGCCTTCGCGAGGAGCGTCTTGCCCGTGCCCGGCGGCCCGACGAGCAGCGCGCCCTTCGGCAGCCGTCCGCCCAGACGCGTGAACTTCTGCGGGTCCTTCAGGAACTCGATGATCTCCTGGAGCTCCTGCTTCGCCTCGTCCGCGCCTGCGACGTCGGCGAAGGTGACCTTCGGCGTGTCGCCGGTCAGCAGCTTCGCCTTCGACTTCCCGAACGAGAACGCCTTCGCCCCGCCCGCCTGCATCTGCTTGAACAGGAACAGGTAGAAGCCGATGAGCAGCAGCCAGGGGAGGAAGTTGAGGATCCACGCCGTGATCGACGGGCGGGCGTCCTCCGCCTGGATCTGGACGCGCCGCGCGTTGAGCTCCTTGAGCTCGTCGGGCGAGTTCTCCATCGGCAGCTGCGTCGTGAACCGCTTCACGTCGCGGCTGTTGACGGCGATGCGGTCGCGGAACTCGCCGCGCACGACCTTCCCGGCCTGGATCGTGACCTTCGAGA